>NZ_JBJGZQ010000013.1:0-158767 GCF_054050595.1 Geodermatophilus sp. SYSU D00779 | reverse complement strand
CCGCTGCCCACAGGAGTGGGCAGCGGCAGAGGTCGCAGGAAGCACGTCCCCTCCCTCGCCCGCTCGGGGCGGTCCCGGGAGGGACGGCAGCAGGGGCAGGGAGCCCCTCAGACCACCCGGGTCAGCGCCGGCCAGAGCCCGTCGCCGCCCTGGGCGAGCAGGCCCACGCCCAGCACCTGCGACCAGGTCAGCTCGGAGCCGGCCTCGTCGCGCCACGACCACAGCCGCCGGGTCAGGTGGTGCAACCGGTGCTCCTGGGTGAACCCGATCGCGCCGTGCACCTGGTGGGCGAGCCGGGCCACGACCTCCACCGCCGCACCGGAGCGCACCTTGGCCGCCGCCGCGGCCAGGACGGCGTCCCGGGCGGGCGGGTCAGCGGCGCCGTCGAGCGTCTGGACGGCGGCGTCGACCAGCGCGGTCACCGCGGTGACCTCGCCGGCCATCTCCGCCAGCTCCATCTGCACCGCCTGGAACCTGCCCAGCGGCCGGCCGAACTGGTGCCGCTCCCCGGCGTACTGCACCGTCCAGGCCAGCACCTGCTCCAGCGCCGCCGCCAGCTGCACGGCCCGCGCCAGCGCGTAGCGGGCCCGCACCTCGCCGGCCTGCGCGGGGGTCAGCAGCGCGCCGGACGCCGCGGTGCCCCCGAGCACCAGCGACCCGCGCGGCTCCCCGGCCAGGTTGCGCGCGTCGCTGGTCGCCAGTTCCTCGGCGTCCACCAGCGCGAGCACGGCGCCCTCGATGCCCTCGGGCGGCTGCGCCAGGACGGCGACGTGCCTGGCCACCCCCGCCCACGCGACGTCGGTCGCGGTGCCGGTCAGCGTCCAGCGCCCGGGCCCGTCGCCGTCGTCCGACGGCTCGGCGTGCACCGTGTCCGCGACCGCCAGCGTCAGCGGCTCGGCCGGATCGGGCAGGTCGAGGTCGGCGCCCAGCAGCGCGGGACCCGCGACCAGCAGCTGCTCGGCCACCGGCACCGCCCCCGCCCCGGCGGCCAGCGTGCGGACGACGGCCACCGTGTCGGCCAGCTCGCCACCGGAACCGCCGGCCTCCTCGGGCAGCCCCACCCCGGTCAGCCCGGCCTCGGCCAGGTCGGCCCACAGCCCGGCGTCCCACGCGGTGTCCGCGGTGAGGGCGAACGGCTCGTGGCCTGCGAGGATGTCCCGGACGGTCTCGACCACCAGGTCCTGGTCCGATGCCATCAGCGCAGCCCCAGCCCGCGCGCCACGATCCCGCGCAGGATCTCGTTGGTCCCGCCTCGCAGCGTGTAGCCCGGCGCGTGCAGCTGCGCCTCGGCCAGCGCCCGCCCCAGCGGGTCCGGCGAGTCCAGCGACGGCGTCACCTCGACCACCCGGCGGATCTCGTCGACCACGTCGGCCTCGAACGTCGTCCCCACGTCCTTGACCAGCGCCGCCGGGATGTCGGGCAGCTCGCCGCGGTCCAGCGCCGCCGCGATCCGCAGGGAGAGCTGCCGCAGCGCCAGCAGCCGCGCCGAGAGCCGGCCCAGCGTGGCCAGCTGCGCGCGGTCGCCGGTGTCGCAGGCGCGCCGGCCGAACTCCGCGAGGAGGGGGTAGGTCGACAGGAACCGCTCCGGCCCGGACCGCTCGAAGGCCAGCTCCGCGGTCACCTGGTGCCAGCCGGCGCCCTCCTCCCCGAGCAGCATGTCGCCGGGGACGACGACGTCGTCGAACACGACCTCGTTGAAGTGGTGGCCGCCGTCGAGGATGCGGATCGGGTTGATGCCGATGCCCGGCAGCGACAGGTCGACGAGCAGCTGGGTCAGGCCCTGGTGCTTGCCGCGCGGGCCCTCCCCGGGCGGGCCGGTGCGCACGAGCGTGATCGCGTAGTGCGAGTGGTGCGCGTTCGACGTCCACACCTTGGCGCCGTTGACCACCCAGTCGCCGTCGGCGTTGCGGGCCGCGCGGGTGCGGATCGAGGCGAGGTCGGAGCCGGAGTCCGGCTCGCTCATGCCGATGACGAAGTAGCACTCCCCCGCGGCGATCCGCGGCAGGATCGCCTGCCGCTGCGCCTCGGTGCCGTAGCGGAGCAGGTTCGGCCCGGACTGGCGGTCGGCGATCCAGTGCGCCGCCACGGGGGCGCCGGCGGCCAGCAGTTCCTCGGTCACCGCGTAGCGCTCCATCGCCGAGCGCTCGTGCCCGCCGTACTGCTTCGGCCAGGTCATCCCCAGCCAGCCGCGCTCGCCGAGCTTGCGGGAGAACGCGGGGTCGACACCGGACAACCACGTGTCGACGTGCGTGGTGAAGGTGCCCGCGGCCAGCTCCTCGGCCAGGAACTCCCGCACCTGGGCGCGGACCTCCTCGGCGGCCTCGGACGGCGGCGCGGGCGCCAGGGTCAGGGAACTGCTCATGCGGTGCGACTCCCCACGTCGGTGTGGCTGTGCCCCCCTGGTTGTACAGGGCGGCGGCGTGGGCAGCGCGCCGGCGTCCGGGGCCCCCGGTCAGCCGGGGGACGCCTGCGGGGGGACGTCGGACGGGTCGCCGTCGTCCTCCTCGCCCTCGTCCTCCTCGGGACCGCGGGTGAGCTGGCGCAGCTCGGCGACGACGTCGCCGGCCACGGTCGCCAGCGAGGTCACCGCGCCGGACACCAGCCGTCGCACCCCCGGGCCGTCGAGGCCGAGCAGCGCGCCGAAGCCGGCCGCGACGTCGACCCCGGGGAGGGCACCGGGCACACCGTCCGCCCGCGCCTGGCCGTCGGCCAGCTCCGGCGACCACCGCATCGCGTCGCCGGACATCGTGATGTCGCCGGTGGCCCCGTCGATCGACTCGGTCACCGGGTTGGGTCGACGCTCCATGGCCGCCTCCCGCGCCACACGTGCCTGCGCTCGATGGTGGCCCGCGTAGGCCCAGGAAGCCAGGGCTGTCTGAGGGACCCGTGCCGAGACCGCGGTGTGTCGGCCCCTCCCTAGGGCGATCGGCCGATCGCCAGCAGCGCCACGTCGTCGGCGCGCACCCCGCTCGCCAGCTCGGCCAGCAGCCGGTCGCACAGCTCGTCGGGGTCGGTCGTGCCGGCCCGCACCGCCGCGTCCCGCAGCGCGGCCAGGCCCCGGTCGAGGTCGGCGTCCCGGCTCTCCACCAGCCCGTCGGTGTAGAGCAGCAGCGTCGCCTCCGGGGCGAGCACCCCCGACCACTCCACCGCGGGGCCCGGCGCCGCGGGCGCACCGAGCATCCGGCTGGGTCGGACGTCGAGCAGCTCCGCCGTCCCGCCGGCGACCAGCAGCGGCGCCAGGTGCCCGGCCGAGGCGACCCGCAGCCGGCCGCTGCCCGGGTCGAGCACCGCGAAGAGGGCGGTGGCCATGAGCTGCAGGCCCAGCAGCGACCAGCCCGCCTGCAGCCGGTCGATGACCGCGCTCGGCGGCGGCCGGTCGGCCAGCAGCGCCCGGTAGACGCTGCGCAGCTGGCCCATCACCGCCGCGGCGCGGATGTCGTGCCCGACGACGTCCCCCACCGCCAGCGCCACCTGCCCGCCCGGCAGGGGGACGACGTCGTAGAAGTCGCCGCCCACGTCGGCGCCACGGCTGGCCGGCAGGTACCGGACGGCGACCGACAGCCCGGGCACCGGTGGTGGCGCCGGCGGCAGCAGGTTGGCCTGCAGCGTGTGCGACGTCCGGGTCTCCAGCTCCAGGCGCTGCGCCTTGTCCACCACCTGCGACACCTGCAGCGCCAGCTGCTCGGCCACCTCGACGTCGGCCGGCGTGAACGGCCCGCGCCGCCGGTCGCTGCCCAGGCTGAGGACGCCGAGGACGCGCCCGTCGGTCAGCAGCGGCACGCAGACGAGGTTGACCAGCTCCAGGGCGCGGGCGATCTCCAGGTGTTCCTCGTCGCCGGTGATCTCGGCCAGCCACCGGTCGGTCACCTCGCGGATCCACACCGTCCGGCCCAGCTCCGCGGCCTGCACGGCCGGGTGCGGTGACTCGTGGTGCGGCAGGTGCCGCTCCTGCAGCGCGGCGGCCAGGCCCTGCCGCGACGGGTCGCCGTGCCGGGCGGCCGCCCGGACCAGGCCGTGCTCGACGGTCAGGTCGATGACGCAGACGTCGGCCAGCCGCGGGACCGCCAGCTCGGCCAGCCGCTCCGCGGTCTCGGTGACGTCTCCGGCCGAGGCCATCAGCTTGGCCGCGTCGAGCAGGAACGCCGAGCGCTCCGCGTGCCGCGCGGTCTCCTCGTACAGCCGCACCCGCTCGATCGCCTGGCCCGCCTGGCGGCCGACGGTGGCCAGCAGGTCGGCGTCGGCCTGGACCAGCTGACCCCGCTCGCCCGGCGGGGTGAGGTCGATCAGCCCGGTGTCCCCCGCGACGCCGAGCAGCAGCACCAGCGCGCCCAGGTGGCGGGCGTCGGCGTCCACCGGGACGACGACCAGCGCCTCCTGCCCGGCCTCCTCCATCGCGGTGGCCAGCCCCGGCCACACCGACCGCAGCCCCGCGCCCAGCGGGACCGTGTGCACCCCGCCGTCGCGCACGAGCTCCGCGCCGCCGAAGGCCGCGGCCTCCATCGCCTCCAGCAGCTCGGGGGCGATCCCGTCGGCGGCGGCGAGCTCCAGCGGCGGCACCGACGGCTCGGTCCGCGGGCTGGCCCGCCGCTCGGTGGCCAGCCACAGTGCCGCGCCGCTGGCCCCGACCGCCTCCCGGCTCCGCCGCACGATCACCTCGGCCACGTCACCCGCCGAGGACGCCGCCGACACCTCCGAGACGACCTGCTGCAGCGTGTGCGCCCGGCGCTCGGACTCCGCAGCCGCGCGCTGTGCCGCCAGCAGCGCCCGTTCGTACCGGCGCCGGGACGTCGCCTCGAACACCGTCGCCCGCACCAGCAGCGGCGCGCCCTTGTCGTCGCGCACCTCGACGGCGTTGAGCAGGCACGGCAGCAGCGACCCGTCGGCGCGGACCAGGTCGAGCGCCACCTCCCGCACCATCCCCTGCATCCGCAGCAGCGGCGCCAGGTGGGTCTCGTAGAACACCCGGCCGCCGATGCTCAGCAGGTCCTGGAAGCGCAGTCCGATCAGCTGGCCGACCGGCCGCCCGCTCCACTCGCAGAAGGTGCGGTTGGCCTTGACGAGCTGCCCGTCGGGGAGTGCGGAGAAGTAGCCGCACGGGGCGTTCTCGTACAGGTCGGCCGGGTCGTCCTCCAGCAGCCGGCGCAGCCCGGCGGGACCCTCGCGGGGGTCCGGTCGCCGCGGCTCGTCCATCACCGCGCTACCCCAGGAAGGCCCGGATCGCGGCGGTCGTCTCCTCCGGCGCCGACAGGTGCGGGCAGTGCCCGGTGGCCGCCAGCTGGGTGAAGACGCTGCCCGGCACCTGGGCGTGCACGTACCGGCCGACCACCTCGGGGGCGATGGCGTCGTCGGTGCACTGCAGCACCAGCGTGGGCACCCGGACGCCGGGCAGGTCGGCGCGGTTGTCGGAGAGGAAGGTGACGCGGGCGAACTGCCGGGCGATCTCGGGGTCGGTGCGGCAGAAGCTGTTGGTCAGCTCGGCGGTGAGCTCGGGCCGGTCGGCGTTGCCCATGATCACCGGCGCCATCGCAGCCGACCAGCCCAGGTGGTTGCTGTCGAGGGACTCCAGCAGCGCGGCGATGTCCTCCCGCGAGAAGCCACCGGTGTAGTCGCCGTCGTCGACGTAGCGGGGGTTGGGCCCCACCATGACCAGCGCGCCGAACAGCCCCGGGGCGCGGGCCGCGGCCAGCACGCCCATCATCGCGCTCACCGAGTGCCCGACGAAGACGACGTCGTCCAGCGCCAGCTCGAGGCAGATCTCCACGACGTCGGCGGCGTACCCGTCCAGCGACCCGTACTTGACCGGGTCGTAGGCCGACAGGTCCGACCGGCCCGAGCCGACGTGGTCGAAGAGGACGACGCGGTGGTCGACCGCGAACTCCGGGGCGACGAGGCGCCACATCTCCTGGTCGCACCCGAACCCGTGCGCGAAGACCATCGGCCGCCCGTCGTCCACCCCGCTCACGCGGACCCGGTTCCGGGCGATCACGCTCACCGCCGCAACGTAACCGCCGCGGGGCCCTCCTGTCCCTCCCCCGTCCGCGAATCGTGACCCGGGCGCCGGGACGCGGCAGGGAACGGGAGCCCTGTCGCGCGGGAGCCGCCGTCCCTACGCTCGCGGCATCCGGATCCCACGCTCCCGAGGTGCGCCATGCCCGTCGCCGCGGCGCTCCGCCGCTCCCCCGCCCGCACGGCCCCGGCCGGTTCCCCGGACGACGTCCCGACCTCGCGTGCGGTCGCCTCCGAACTGCTGCTGCACCGGCTGGTGCGCCGCGAGCTGCGGCTGCTGGCCGAGCTGTCCACGTGGGCGCTCGCCGACGACGCCGACCGCACCCGTGACCTGACCCGGCACGCCGACCTGCTCGCCCGCCTGCTGCTGCACCACCACGCCGTCGAGCAGGAGCTGCTGTGGCCGGCACTGCTGCGCGCGGCGCCGGCCGCCCGGCCGCGGGTGGAGCGGTGGACCGCCCGCGTCGCCGGCCTCGACTCCCGGCTGCGCGGCCTGTCCACCGCCGCGCGGCAGTGGGCGGTCGCCGCCTCGGACAAGGCGCGCGACGCCTTCGCGCTGGCCTGCCTGGACCTCGCCGACGCCGTCGACGCGCAGACCGCCGAGGAGGAACGGGACCTGCTGCCGCTGCTGGCCGGGCACCTCGACCAGGCGGCGTGGGCGGAGGTCACCCGGGCGGCACGCTGCCCGCTGTCGCGGCGCGAGCGCTCGCTGGTGCTCGGCCTGGCGCTCGAGGACGCGTCCGCCGGCGACCGGGCGCGGCTGCTCGCCGGGCTGCCGGCGTCCACCCGGCTGGTCTGGCGGCTGGTCGGCCGGCGCCGCCACCGCGCGACCGTCGTCCGGCTGCGCGGCGAACCGCCCGCCGCCTGAGAGAGGACCCCCTGCCCCCCGCCACTCGCGAGCTCGCGGCGGGACCCTGCAGGGGGCCGACCGGACCGGGGACGAGGGCGGGGCGCCTCAATAGCGGGACGTGCCGCAGTCCGCGCAGCGCTTGCGCGGCGGCAGGGTCTCCTGCTGGCAGTTGGCGCAGGTCCAGGCGCTGCGGTCGATGCGCGGGTGGCGGCGCGTGCGCGGGCTGCGCCGGAGCCGGGGGTCGGTCCGGGTCTCGGTGGTCGGGCTCATGGGCACCTCCTGGGGTCGCAGCCCTCACGCTAGGCAGCCGACGTGTCACGGGGATGACATCCGGGTTGCCGTCGTCCACCATCTCGCGTCCACCATCTCGGGACGCTCAGCCGGTGGTCAGCGACTGCGCCAGCCCCAGGGCCTGCGCCAGGACCGCCTTCACCGGCCGGTCCAGCGCCGCGGCCGCCCGGACGACGTCCTCCCACTCCGGCACGGCGTTGAGGACCTCGCCGTCGGGCCCGAGGCCGAGCTTGACGGCCACCGGCTGGCCACCCACGTCCACCGTCCGGAACCGGCGCGCCAGCACCTGCCGGGCCACTCCGGACTCACGGACCCCCAGCGTGGTGGTCTCCCGGAAGAGGACGGCGCGCACGGCCGGGACGGCGACCGGCTCGGCCAGCGCGCTGACCACGTGCGCCGGGCGTCCCTTCTTCATCAGCACCGGCGTGAGCCAGGCGTCGAGCGCCCCGGCGGCCAGCAGGTCGGCGAGGACCGCCGGCCAGGCCCGCGGGTCGAGGTCGTCGACGTTGGTCTCGAGCACCACCACCTGCTGCGGGTGCTCCGCCGCGAGGGCCTCCCCCACCACCAGCCGCACCACGTTCGGCCGGCCGGCGGGGTCCCGGCCGCCGGCGCCGGTGCCGGTCCCCGTGGGCCGCATCGGCGGCAGCGGGCCGTACCCCGACGCCAGGGAGGTCACCAGCGCCACGCCGGTGGGCGTCGCCAGCTCCTCGTCGGCCGGTCCGCCGGAGGCCGGTGCCGACGCGTCGGCGAGCAGCGCCAGGACGGCGGGTCCGGGGACGGGCAGCCGCCCGTGCGCCGTCCGCACCGACCCGCTGCCCAGGGCGATCGGGGAGGCGACCAGCCGGTCCAGGCCGAGGGCGGCCACGCCGGCGCAGACCCCGACCACGTCGGCGACCGCGTCCAGGGCACCCACCTCGTGGAAGTGGACGTCGTCGGCGGGGACGCCGTGCACGGCGGCCTCCGCGCGGGCGAGCGCGGCGAAGACGTCGGACGCCGACGAGCGCAGCGGCTCGGCCAGCCGGTCGAGCAGTCCCCGCACGTCGGACCACCTGCGGTGCGGCTGGTCCTCGACCGGCACGTCGACGTGCACCCGGACGGCGGCCAGCCCGCCGCGCCGGACGGCCTCGCGGCGCAGGGTGATGGGCAACCCGAGCGGCTCCAGGGCCGCGGACAGCGTGGCCAGCGGGACCCCGGCCCCGACCAGCGCCCCGAGGAGCATGTCGCCGGAGACGCCGCTGCCCAGGTCGAGCCAGCCGACCCGGCTCACGCCGGCGGCCCGCCGGAGCGACCGGCGGCGGTGCCGCGGGCGGTGTCGATGGCGCGGGCCACCCGGGCGGCGAAGACCCCGGCGCCGAACCCGTTGTCGATGTTGCAGACGACCACCCCGGGGGCGCAGGAGTTCAGCATCCCCAGCAGCGCGGACAGCCCGCCGAAGCTGGCGCCGTAGCCGATGCTGGTCGGCACCGCGACGACCGGCGTCCCGACCAGCCCGCCGACGACGCTCGGCAGGGCGCCCTCCATCCCGGCGACCACGACCACCACGTCGGCGTCCCGGAGCACCGGCCGGGCGTCGAGGACGCGGTGCAGGCCGGCGACCCCGACGTCGGTGACCCGGACGACGCCGGCGCCGTGCACGCGCAGCGTGGTGGCGGCCTCCAGGGCCACCGGCTCGTCCGAGGTGCCGGCGCTGACCACGGCGACCAGCCCGGCCGGCCGGGGCAGCGGTCCGACCGCGACCGTGGACCGCTCGACCAGCGCGTCGGGCCAGCGGGCGGCCAGCGCGGCGACGGTCTCCGGTCCCGCTCGGGTCACCAGCGCCGGCCGGTCCGGCGCGTCCGCGCGCAGCGCCGCGACGATGGCGACCACCTCCTCGGTGGTCTTGCCGGCGGCGTAGACCACCTCCGGGTCCCCGGTGCGGGCCCGCCGGTCGGTGTCGACGCGGGCGAACCCGAGGTCGACGTACCCCCGGTCGACGGGGACGGGGTCGGTCACCGGGACACCGGGGTCAGGGTGAACGCGCGCCCCGGCCGGTAGGGCTCGTCGTCGAGGACAGCGGTGCGGATGCCGGGGTCCACGGCGCGCATGGCGGCCAGCACCGCGGAGACGACGTGGGGGGGAACGCGGTCCCGGTCGGCGGCACCGACCTCGACGCGCACCTCGTCCTCCCGCAGCCGGCAGCGCACCACCGCCACCCCGGTCCGCGCGGTCAGCAGCGCCTCGCCCACCTCGACGGCGTGCAGCCGCGCGGGCGTCACCGCCGTCCCGGTGTAGAGCCGGCTGGCCAGGCACGGGGACGCGGGCAGCTCGGCGTGGGCCAGGCCGAGCTCGCGGGCCAGCGCCCGGACGTCGTCCTTGGTCGCCCCGACCTCGACGAAGGGGTGCCGGACCCCGGCCTCGGCCGCGGCCTGCAGCCCGGGGCGGTACTCCCCGAGGTCGTCGGCGTTGGCGCCGCTGAGCAGGACGTGCCCGCCCCCGACCACGGCCACCAGGTCGCCCATCGCGTCGTAGAGGTGGGACTTGCAGACGTAGCACCGGTTCCGCGGGTTGGCCAGGTAGCCCTCGTCCTCGAACTCCCGCGACCGCACCGTGCGCAGGTCCCAGCCCTCCGCCGCCGCCGTCTCGAGCACCCGCGCGGTCGCCGCCGCGGGGACGGCCGGCGTCACGCTGTGCACCACCAGCGTGGTGTCCGGCGCGGCCCGGTGCGCGGCCGCGGCCAGGGTCAGGCTGTCCACGCCGCCGCTGCAGGCGACCGCCCGGTACGGCAGGCCGGCGAGCAGGTCCAGCAGCCGCGCCCTCATGTCAGGTCCTCTCCTCGTGCGACCGACGGGCCGCCGTCCCATCCTGCGGCATCCGCCGCGGGCGGACCCGTCCGCGGTCCGCCACCGCGGTGGGGTCGTGGCTAGGCTGCCGTCGTCGGTCGCCGCCCGGCCGGCCGACGCCCCGCCGGCAGATGGAGGACGGTCCGATGACGGCTGCACCCCCGACCGTGTCCCTCGCCTACGGCCGTGGCGCGATCGACGTCCCGCTGCAGGACGGCGCCCTGGTGATCACCCCGCAGGACGACCCGGCGCTGGCGGACCCGGCGACCGCCCTGCGGGACGCCTTGCGCGACCCCCTCGGGGTGCCGCCGCTGCGCGAGCAGGTGCGCCCCGGGATGACCGTCGCGATCTCCGTCTGCGACGGGACCCGGGCCCAGCCGCGCCGCCCGGTCCTGCACGCCCTGCTGGAGGAGATCGACGCCGCCGCACCCGGGTGCGAGGTCGTCGTCCTCGTGGCCACCGGCACGCACCGGGGCAACACCGCCGAGGAGCTGCGCGAGATGCTCGGCGACGACGTGCTGTCCCGGTGCCGGGTCGTGAACCACGACGCGCGGGACCGCAGCTCGCTGACCTCCCTGGGCACCGCCGGGGACGGCGTGCCGCTGGAGCTGAACACCCTGTGGGTCGAGGCCGACCTGCGGATCACCACCGGGTTCGTCGAGCCGCACTTCTTCGCCGGCTTCAGCGGCGGGCCGAAGATGGTCGCCCCCGGCCTGGCCGGGATCGACACCGTGATGGTGCTGCACGACGCCACCCGCATCGGGAGCCCGCTGGCGACCTGGGGCGTCGTCGAGGACAACCCGGTGCACCGCGACATCCGGGCGTGCGCGGCGCTCGCCCCTCCCCACCTGGCCCTCGACGTGCTGCTGGACCGCGCCAAGCGGATCACCCACGTCGTCTGCGGCGAGCTGTTCACGATGCACGCCCGCGCCTGCGAGCTGGCCCGCGCCGCCGCCATGCGCGCCGTGCCCGAGCCGATGGACGTCGTCGTCACGACCAACTCCGGCTTCCCGCTCGACCAGAACCTGTACCAGGCGGTGAAGGGCATGGCCGCCGCCGAGCGCGTGGTGCGCCCGGGCGGCAGCGTCCTGGTGGCCGCCGAGTGCGCCGACGGCCTGCCCGACCACGGCTCCTTCGCCGAGGTCCTCGGCGCGGCCGACGACCCGGCGGGGCTGATCGAGCTGATCTCCTCGGAGGGGTTCAGCGTGCCCGACCAGTGGCAGGTGCAGATCCTGGCCCGCATCCTCGGCAAGGCCGACGTCCAGCTGTACTGCGACGGACTGGGCCCCGACGCGGTGCGCGCCGCCCACCTGACCCCCACCGCGGACCTGACCGCCTCGATCGCCGAGGCGGTGGAGCGGCACGGTCCGGGAGCGCGGGTCTGCTACCTCCCCGAGGGCCCGCAGACCATCCCCTACCTGGCGGGCTGACCGACCGCGGTCAGGCCGCACCCAGCGCGGTCAGCACCTCCGCGACCCGGTCCAGCGCCTCCGCGGTCCGGGCCGGGTCGAGCGCGTGGCTGAGCCGCAGGTGCCCCTCGGCGCCCAGGTACACGCCCGGGCAGACGAGCACGCCCGCCCGGTCCCGGATCGCGGTCGCGACGGCCACCGAGTCGGTCTGCCGCAGCAGCCGCGGCAGGCCGAGCGCCGTCGCGGCCGGGGGACCGAGCGCGACGAGGTCGGGGTGCGCCGCGACCCAGTCGAGCAGGGTGCGCCGGCCGGCGCGGGCCAGGGTCCGCTGCCGGTCGAGCAGCCGGGAGCGGGTGGCGGGCTCGAGCGCCCGCTCGGCGAGCAGCATCGACAGGCTGGCGGTGGCGATGGCGGCGTACTCGTGGCGCCGCCAGAGCGCCTCGACGGCGTCGTGCGGTCCCACGACCCAGCCGACCCGCAGCCCGCTCAGGCCGTACGCCTTGGACAGGCTGCCGACCACGAGCACCCGGTCGGACCGCCCCCAGGCACTCGGCGCCTCGGGACCGTCGAGCTCCGATCCCCGGTACACCTCGTCGGAGTGCAGCCAGGCCCCGCTCCGCTCGGCCGCGGCCACGACGGCGTCCAGCTCGGCCTCGGTGAGGACGGTGCCGGTCGGGTTGTTCGGCGTGTTGATCGAGACCAGCGACGTCCCGGGGCGCACGGCGTCGGCGAGCGCGTCGAGGTCGGGGCGCCAGCCCTGCTCCTGCTGCAGCGGCAGGTCGACGACGTGGGCACCGGCGTTGGCGGCGAGCCCGCGGACCTGCTGGTAGCCCGGCGTCATCACCGCCACGCGGTCGCCGGCCCCGACGAGCAGCTGCACGACGAGGCTGTTGGCCTCGGCCGCGCCGACGGTGACGAGCACCTGCTCGGGCCGGCAGCCGGGGTGGAGGGCGGCGATGCGCTCGCGCAGCCGCTGGGTGCCGTTGACCTCGGGGTAGTGCAGCGGGTGCCCGGCGAGCGGGCCGAGGTCGCCGTCGAGCAGCTCGCCGAGCGGCACGGGGTCGACGCCGCTGTCGGCGAGGTTCACGTCGACGCGCTGCTCCCAGTCGGACTGCCACCGTTCCAGCTCGAAGGCGGCGAAGGGCGGGGGCGTGGTCATGCGGACTCCGTTCCGGGGTCGATCAGCAGGGCGGCGACGGCCAGGTCCTCGATGCCGAGACCGACCGAGCGGAAGAACGCGCGGCCCGGCGGGCGCGGCGGTGCGGTCCCCGTGACGAGCTCGGGGAGGTCGGCGAGCACCTCGACGCGGCCGGCCTCGACCAGTGGTCGCAGCTCGCCCGCGGCCACGGACGCGCCGGCGCGGCTGTCGACGTAGACGGCGCAGCGGGCGACGTCCTCGGGAGCCAGCTCGTGGGCGCCCGGGGCGTTGGTGGACAGGGAGGTCACGAGAGCGTCCTCGCGGGTGTCGGCGAGGTCCACCACCGGGCGCGCGGCCGAGGTGCAGAGGCAGACGACGTCGGCGTCGCGGACGGCCGTGGCCGCGTCGGGAGCGACCTCGACCTCGACCGGCAACGCCCGCAGGGCCGCCAGCCGCGCCGGGTCCCCCGCGGCGAGCGCCGGGGAGCTGACGACGACCCGCCGCCACGCCCGGACGTCGCCGACGTGGCGCAGGTGGGCCAGCCCGACCGTCCCGGCACCGACGACGGCGAGCGTGCCGGCGTCCGCCGGGGCCAGGGCGTCGACCGCCACCGCGGTCGTGCCCGCGGTGCGCTCGACCGTCAGGCGGGCGCTGTCGCACAGGAGCAGCGGCTGCCCGTCGTCGGTCGAGAGCAGCAGGGTCCAGGCGGTGACCCGCTCCCCGGCCGGTCGGGCGGCCAGGTACGGCGACAGCTTTCCGCCCGCGGCCCGCTGACCGGAGAGCGCCCCCGGGTAGACGATCACGTCGCTCGTCCCGTCGGGGAGGGGCAGCCGCACCTGCGGGGGCTGGGCGGCCGTGCCGCCCGCCAGCTCGGCGAAGGCCCGGCGCAGGGCCGCGCGGACGGCGGCCACACCGGGCAGCCGACGGTCGACGGCGGCGGCGTCGAGGACCAGCGGAGAGGGGCTCATGGCCGTCGAGCCTGCGGGACGCCTGCCGTCGGTAACAACGAACTCGTCGCCACCGGGGCTGGAGACGCAACTATCGTCGGCTCGTGCGCCCTCTGGACGACCTCGATTGCGCGATCGTGCGCCAGCTGCAGGAGCAGGGTGACCTGCCGAACGTGGCGCTGGCCCGGAGGATCGGGTTGTCCCCGGCCGCGACGCTGCGCCGGGTGCAGCAGCTGCGTCAGGACGGCGTGCTCACCGGGGTCCACGCCGTCGTCGACCACGAGCAGGTCGGCCTGCGGGTCGAGGCGTTCGTCCTCGTCGTGCTCCGCGAGCACACGCCCGAGGGCGACGCCCGGTTCGCGCGGGAGCTGGCCCGGCTGCCCGGCGTCCTGCGTGCCGACTCCGTCACCGGGGCCGACGACGTCCTCCTCCACGTGGCCGCCGCCGACACCCGTGAGCTGCAGGAGGTGCTGCGCACGCTGCCCAGGATCGGCGCGTCCCGCGTGACCACCCTGCTCCGCCTGGAGTCCGTGAAGCCGCCGTCGCCCGTACCGGTGCGCCCGACGCCCCGGCGGTGAGTGGTGCCGACGGCGGTCCGACGCGGCACCGCCACCGCGCTCGCCCGCCGGGTGGACCCGCGTCCGGTGCGTGGCCGACCGCACGGCGGCACCTGGACCCGGCACCGGGAATGCGCGGGCACCATGGACGTTCGTCTGTTCCCGCAGACGAGTGCCGACAGAGAGACGCGCAGTGCCGACGACGCAGCCCGAGGTCGTACCCCACCCCGAGATCGAGACCGAGCAGCAGTACGTCCGGGAGCTGTACGGCCGCCTGGACGCCGCCCGCGACCTGGCCGAGCGGCGGCTGAAGCAGGCCATCTCCTGGCCCGCGGTGGACCCGCAGGCGCTGCAGGAGCGTGACGCCACGGTCCGCTTCCAGACCGAGCGGGTCACCGCCCTCGACGCCGCCGAGGCGGGCCTGTGCGTGGGCCGCATCGACCGCACCGACGACGGCCCGCTCTACATCGGCCGGATCGGCCTGGCCGCCGACGACGCCGGCGGCGACCCCGCGCTGGTCGACTGGCGGGCGCCCGCGGCGCGGCCCTTCTACACCGCCACTCCGGTGCACCCGCTGGGCGTGGCGCGCCGCCGGCACATCCGCACCCGCGGGCGCACCGTCGTCCGGCTCGACGACGAGGTCCTCGAGGGCGGCGTGCTCACCGACGGGGTCGCCGGGTCGGGCCTGACCGGCGAGGCCGCGCTGATGGCCGCCCTCGACACCGCGCGCACCGGCCGGATGACCGACATCGTGCGCACCATCCAGGCCGAGCAGGACCGCATCATCCGGGCCGACGACCGGGGCGTGCTCGTCGTCCAGGGCGGGCCGGGCACCGGCAAGACCGCGGTCGCGCTGCACCGCGCGGCGTACCTGCTCTACACGTACCGCGAACGGCTGGCCCGCCGCGGCCTGCTCGTCGTCGGCCCCACCCCGACGTTCCTGCGCTACATCGCCGACGTACTGCCCTCCCTCGGCGAGACGGGCGTGCTGCTGGCCGGGCTGGGCCAGCTGCGCCCCGGCCTCGACGCCCGCGGCACCGAGTCGCCGCAGACCGCCGCGGTCAAGGGCCGGCTGGAGATGGTCGGGGTGCTCGAGCGCGCCGTCGCCGACCGCCAGGTGGTGCCCGACGGCCCTCGCGAGGTGACCGTCGACGGGTTCGCGCTGCGGCTGCGGCCGATCGACGTCAAGCGGGCGCAGAACGCCGCCCGCAAGGCCGAGCGGCTGCACAACCTGGCCCGGCCGGTGTTCGCCCGCCGCGTGGTCGACCTGCTCACCCGGCGCTACGCCGAGCGCATCGGGACGGGCATCGAGGGCGGCGCGGACCTGTTCGACCGCGAGGACACCGCCGCGCTGCGCCGCGAGGTCGCCGAGGAGCCCGCCGTCCGGCTGCTGATCGACGACCTGTGGCCGGTGCTCACCCCCGAGCGGCTGCTCACCGAGCTGTTCGCCGACCCGGCCCGCGTCGCCGCCGCCACCCCGGGGTGGGACGACGCGACGCGCGCGCTGCTGCACCGGCCTCGTCCTGCTCCCACCCACCCAGCGGCGTGGACGCCGGCCGACGTCCCGCTGCTCGAGGAGGCCGAGGAGCTGCTCGGCTTCGACGACAGCGCGCAGCGGGCCCGCGCCGAGCGGGACCGCCGGCGCCGGCTGGCCGAGGCGCAGGAGACGCTCGACGTGCTGCACGGCTCGCGCTCCATCGACCTCGAGGACGAGCACCTCGAGGCCGAGGTGCTCAGCGCCGGCGACCTGATCAGCGCCGAGGAGCTGGCCGACCGGCAACGCGCGCTCGACACCCGCACCACCGCCGAGCGGGCCGCCGCCGACCGCACCTGGACCTTCGGGCACGTCGTCGTCGACGAGGCGCAGGAGCTCTCCCCCATGGCCTGGCGGCTGCTGGTGCGCCGCTGCCCGACCCGGTCGATGACCGCCGTCGGCGACCTGGCCCAGACCGGCACCCTGGCCGGCGCCGCCGCGTGGGACGAGACGCTGCGCCCGCACGTCGGCGACGCATGGCGGCTGGAGGAGCTGACGGTCAACTACCGGACGCCGGCCGAGATCATGGCCGTCGCCGGCGACGTGCTCGCCGCGGGCGGTACCGGGGCGAGCGCGCCGCGCTCGGTCCGGCCCGGCACCGCGCCGCCCTGGGCGGAGGTGACCGGCGAGGCCGGGCTGGCCGCGCGGGCCGCCGAGGTGGTCGCGGAGTGGGCCGCCCAGGAGGGCACCACCGCGGTGGTCGTCCCCGGGAGCCGGGTCGACGAGGTCGCCGCGGCGGTCGCAGCCCGGCTGGACGGCGTGACGTCGGGACCCGAGGCCGACTCGGCGCAGGGGCCGGTGGTGCTCACCCCCGGCGAGGCCAAGGGCCTGGAGTTCGACGCGGTGCTCGTCGTCGACCCGCAGCGGGTCCTCGACGAGGGCGTGCGCGGGCACAACGACCTCTACGTGGCGCTCACCCGGGCCACCCAACGGCTCGGCGTGCTCTCCCCCGGCGACCTGCCCGCGGAGCTCGCCCGCCTCGCCTGAGGGAGGACCACCTCCGCCATCTGGCCCCGTCCCGAGGCTCGCCCCGAGCGTGCGAGGGGTGGGGAGGACGGGGTCCTCCCGCCTGCAGGCGGCCGCTCGCCGGGGACCGGCCGGTCAGTGGCGCGGGAGCGCGTCCCGGCGGCGGGTGGCGATCTCGACGGAGGCGGCCACGACGGCCGCGGCCACGAGCAGGACGCCGCCGACGCCGACCAGCGGCACACCGCCCATGGTGTCCCTGTCCAGCTCGGCCCAGACCACGCCGGCGACGAGCGTCAGCAGCCCGACCACGCCCACCAGCGGCGCCAGCCACCTGCCCATGTCGCCCCCCTCGTCCGTACGGCCCTGCGATGAGACCACGCGCTGGTGACACCCCGCGGCCGCTCGCGGTGCGCCGGTGACGCTGCGCAACGGTCCCGGTTCACCGGGTCTTGCGGACCCGCAGCACCACGCCGCTGGCCGGCTTGGCCGGGATGCGCCGCAGCGAGATGGACAGGTCCTGCGGCGGGACGTCGGCCTCCAGCCGGGCCAGCCGCACGGCCAGCGCCGACAGGACGGCGACGGTGACCTGCTCGCCCGGGCAGCGGTGGTTGGTGCGCGGGTCACCGGCGCCCTGGGGCACCAGCTCGAACGCGCCGATCTCGCGGTCGAGGAACCGCTCGGGCCGGAAGGCGTACGGGTCGCCCCACAGCTCCGGGTCGTGGTCCTGCCCGTACAGGTCGAGCAGCACCATCGAGTGCTCCGGCACCCGCTCGCCGTCCCACTCGACCTCGCGCGGCGCGCGCCCGCCGATGAACGGCGCGAACGGGTAGAACCGCCGCAGCTCGTGCGCCCACGCCTCGGCGAAGGCGGGGTCGCCCGAGGCCAGCCGCTCCCGGTGCTGCGGCCAGCGGGTCAGGGCGTGCCCGGAGAAGGAGACGAACCAGCTGATCGCCACGGTCGGCCGGACCACGTTGAGCACCTCGACCGCCGCGGTGTGCGGGTCCAGCCGCTCGCCGTCGGCGTCGCGGTGCCGGGCGACGACGTCGACGACCGAGCCGTCGGGGACCGTCGCCACGCCGCCGCGCACGTCCTCCACCAACCGGGCCAGCCACGCCTCGCGGCGGCCGCGCGCCCGGCGGGCCCGCCAGTGCCGCGGTCCGGCGGTGGCGAAGCCGTCGACCATCGCGGTCAGGTCCCGGGCCACCGAGGGCAGCTCGTCGTCGGACAGCGGGACGCCGGCCCAGTCGCACACCGCGCGGGTGAGCACCTCGGCGGCCTCGTCGAAGAGCACGACCTCCCCGCGGCGCGCCCAGCCGGGCACCGCGGCGTCCCAGGCGGCGGTGGCGGCGTCGACCAGGACGGCGATCCGGTCGCCGTCCATCAGCAGACCCACGAACATCGCCTTGCGGGTGCGGTGCGCCTCGCCGTCGAGGGTGTGCACGGCGCCCTTGCCGAACAACGTGCCCTGCACCGGCTCCGGGATGGCGTGCGAGCGGCGCACGTGGTCCTCGTCGTAGAGGAACCGGGCCGCGTCGGGGCCCTCGATGCCGAGGACGGGCAGGCCGCCGAGCCGGGCGGCGACGGTGCGGCGGCCCCGCGCCCGCCGGGCGTCGGGCAGCCAGCCGTAGCCCTTGGCGATCAGGAGCGGGCTGTTCTCGAGTCGGGGTCGGCGCACCCGGTCCCGTTGCCCAGGCCCGCGTCTCCCCACACGGCCGCTCCGTGCGACATCCGTCGCTCCCCAGGCGCCCGCCACGGCACCGTCCCGAGCGAGGCTCGCCGCAGGCCTCGTCCCGGGTCCCACACCGAGCCTGCGGGCGGGTGGGGAGGACGAGGCCCTCTCACGGTGAGGAGGACGGGGTCCTCCGTCAGCCCGGGCGTTGCTGCTGCAGACGGTCGTCGCGCGGGGCGCTGGCCTCGTCCGACGGCGGCTCGCCGGGCGTGCACACCTGCGAGCCGAGCCGGCGCAGCAGCGCGGTGACCTCGCCGACCGCCGAGGACGACGCCCCCTCGGGCACCGTGCGCTCCACCTGCTGCAGCGCCTCGGCCAGGGCCCGTTCCTCGTCGGAGAGCATGCCCCGGTAGGCGGGGTCGAGCAGGTAGCCGGTCGGTGGGGTGGACAGGCAGCCGATGCAGTCCAGCAGCACCTCCAGCAGCCGGGCGGCCTCGGTCGGTGGGGTGTCGGCCGGCGCGATCGCCACCGTCTGCACGTCCTGCTCCCACAGCCGCGCGCGGGCCGGGTCCTCCAGCAGTGCCAGCACCGTGCCGCTGCGCTGCCGCGGTGCCGCGCCCGGGGCCCGGGTGGCGCTGCGCACCTGGTGGGCGATGCGGATCAGGTCGTCGTCCTGCATCGAGGTGCCGACGAAGAGCACGTGCCGGGTGAGCAGCAGCGAGTGCAGCACCCCGGCCAGTGCCGCGCGGGTGTCGCCGAACTGCAGGTACTCCTCCCGCGTGAGCACGACGCTCTCGGGGTGCGCGGCGTCGCCGTGCAGCTTGAGCAGCCACGGCCGGCCCGGGGCGGCCTCGTCGAAGGGCAGCACCGCGAGGTTCCGGCCGATGTCGGCGGCGGCGAGCTCGACCAGCGGGTCGTAGTTGGTGGTGACGAACTCCTGCACCGGCAGGTCGGCGATCAGCGCGTGCGCCAGCGCGTAGTGCCCGGGCCCGAACCGCTCCTTGACGAAGGTCTCCAGCTGCTCGCGGCCGAGCTCGCGGGCCAGCAGCGCGGCGGCGTCCTGGGCCGGCAGCCGGGACAACCCGGCCCGCAGTGCGTCGTCCAGCCCCGACCGCTCGGCCAGCTCGTCGAGCAGCTGCTCCCAGGTGGGCAGGCCCGCCGCGGCGCTCACCCCCGCGCCGACGAAGACGGCCAGCTGCCCGCGGCCCGCCCGCTCGCCGAGGTCCTCGGCCAGCTCCCACAGGCGCCCGGGCAGGTCCCAGTTGCCCGCCTCGCCCCGGCGGACCCGTTGCGCCGCGGCCAGGTCGCTGGGCCCGCGCAGCACCAGCGCGACGTCGAAGTCGTGCGCGTCCGCGGCCTCGCGCAGCACCGGCAGCAGCCGCTGCAGCAGCGTGCCGCGCTGCCCGGCCGCCCCGCCCCAGCCGGTCCCGAGCGCCGGCAGCGCGACCAGCCGGCGGGCCCGGCCGTGCACCGGGGTCGGCACCTCCCGCCGGGCGACGGCGGCCAGCGCCTCCCGCGCGCCGTCGACCAGCCAGCGCAGCGCGTCCTCGGGGTCCCGCTCGCGCTCGTCGACGGTGTCGACCAGCCACAGCTGCCGCCCGGGCTCGCCGGCGCGGCGGTCGGGGACCTCGAGCACCCGCTCGCCGCCGCCCCAGCCGAGGTCGAGGCAGACGCCGTCGTGGTCCTCGCTGCCCACGAGGTCGTCGGGCAGCAGCCGCCGCCACTCGGGCGTGACCCGCAGCGACCGGTCGGTGGGTACGAGGACGTCGTCGCACACCAGCCGCCGGAGGTCCGCCCCGACGACGAAGACGTGTCCGCTCACGGCCGGAGGGGTGCCCCGCCGGGCGGGGGGTGAACCGGTACCGGACCGGGCGTTGCCCGGCCGGGTCGGGCACTCAGCGCGGGATGCCGCAGCCCCCGGCGCCGCAGGCGCACCCGGCGCAGGCGGCAGGCCGGACGGGTGCCGGCTGCGCGGCGATGGCGCGCAGGCTCGAGGAGCCGACGAGCAGCACGACGCCGAGCACGCCCAGGCCGAGCGCCCCGACGACGGTGGCGCCGCCGGCCGCCCGCGCCCAACCGGCGACCAGCCCGGTGACCACCAGCAGACCGGTGACCAGCGCCCACCAGACGAGGGCGGCCTGACCGCTGCGGCGCACCGCCCCGCCGCGGCCGAGCAGGGTCAGCGCGCCGACGAGCAGCCCGGCCGGGACGGCGAGGAGCAGCCCCCAGCTCGCCAGACCCGCGGAGGCGGAGGCGAGCGCGATCGCCAGCACGCCGGCGGCGGCGACCGCCCACCCCCGCGCCCGGGAGCCGCTCCCGGCCGCCAGCTGCCCACCGCGCCAGGCGGCCAGCGCGCCGGTCACACCCAGCACCAGCCGCGCACCGCCGTCGGCCCAGGACACCCCGACCGCCGCGACCACCAGCAGCGCCACCCCACCGGCCAGCCACCGGGGCCACGCCCGCCGGGCCTGCTCCGGACTGGTCCGCTCCACCGCCGTCATCGCTGCACCGCTCGCCACGCCCCAGAGTGTCCCCCACCGTCCGGGCGTCCCGGCGCGAGCCGTGTCACCCTGCGAGGTGTGCCGCAGCTGCGCGGCCGGCGGAGCGGGGGCGGAGTGGCGACCGAGGCGGATCGGACGGCGGGTACGCCCCTGGCGCACCGGGCCGCTCACAGCGCGGCACTGCGCACGGTGGCCCGGGTCGGCCTGGTCGGCTACGCGCTGCTGCACCTGCTGGTCGCCTGGCTGGCGCTGCAGCTGGCCTGGCAGGCCGGACGGTCGCAGCCGCCCGACCGCGGCGCCGCCGTCGACCAGGACGGGGCGATGGCGCTGGTCGCGGACTCCCCCGTCGGCCCGCTGTTGCTGTGGCTGCTGACCGCGGGGCTCGCCGGGCTGTGCGTGTGGCAGGCCGTCGAGGTGCTCCGCCACCACCGCCGGCTGCCCGCCCCCGGCCCCGTCCGGCGGCGCGCCGTCGTGCAGCTGGTCAAGACCGTCGGGACGGCGCTGGCCTACGGCTTCCTCGCCGTCTCGGCGGCCCGGGTCGCCCTCGGCCGCGGCAGCGACCCCGCAGCGGACACCCGGGCGGTGCGCGGCGTGCTCGCCTGGCCCGGCGGCCAGCTGCTGGTCGTCGCCATCGGCGCAGCCGTCGTCGCCATCGGCGTCTACCACGTGCGCAAGGGCCTGCGGTCGGACTTCCTCGACGAGATCGACCTCTCCACGGTCTCCCCCGCGCTCTGCACCGTGGCGCACCGGGCCAGCCAGGCCGGCTTCGTGCTCAAGGGGGTGGCCCTGGTGCTGGTCGGCGCGATGGTGGCCTGGGCGGCGGCGACGTTCGACCCGGCGCGGGCCACCGGTCTGGACGGCGCGCTGCGGGCGGTGGCCGCCCAGCCGCACGGCGCCTGGGTGCTGACCGGGGTGGCGGTCGGGCTGGCCGCCTTCGCGGTGTACTGCCTGGCCCGCGCCCGGCACCCCGTGGGCTGAAGGACCCCGTCACCGCTTGGGCTCGCGCCGAGCCCCTGGACGGGGCCATCCGGGCGAGATCGCCGATCCCGGCGCAGCAAGAGGGCGGAGCGCGGACCCGGCGGCGGGGACCCCGCTGTGCCACGCTGATCACCCCCAGGGGGACGGTGCTGTGGGGTGGGAGGAGCCGGCCATGGGCGGGACGACGGGGCGGGCGGCGGGAGCCGCGGGCCGGGCGGGCGACAGCGACGCCCTCGAGCACCTGGCGCGCATCGGCCTGATCGCGTACGGCCTGGTGCACCTGCTGGTCGCCTGGCTGGCGCTGCAGCTGGCCTGGGGCGGGGGCAGCGGCCAGTCCGCCGACCAGGCCGGCGCGCTGGCCACGCTGGCCGAGCAGCCGCTGGGCCGGCCGCTGCTGTGGCTGCTGGCCGTCGGGCTGATCGCGCTCGCGGCCTGGCAGGCGGCCGAGGTGCTGCGCTGGCGCAGCCGGCTGTCGTCGTCCGGGGACGCCCGGAAGAAGGCCGTGGAGAAGACCGTCAAGGCGGTTGCCAAGGCCGTCCTCTACACCGCGCTGGCCGTCCTGGCGATCCGCACCGCCACCAGCGGCGGTGGCGGCGGGGGCCAGCAACAGGCGGCCGGCGTCTTCGGCTGGCCCGCCGGGCGCTGGCTGGTGGGGCTGATCGGCCTCGTCGTCATCGGCGTGGGCGTCTACCTCGTGCACAAGGGCGTCTCCAAGCGGTTCCTGCAGGAGGTCGACCTCGGCCAGGCCCCGCCGCAGACGACGCGCCTGGTCACCCGCCTCGGGCAGGCCGGCTTCCCCGCCAAGGGCGTCGCCCTCGGTGTGGTCGGTGGGCTGCTGGTCTACGCCGCCGCCACCTTCGACCCGGCCCGGGCCACGGGGTTCGACGGCGCGCTGCGCACCATCCTCGGCGCCCCCTTCGGCAAGGTGCTGCTCACCCTGGTCGCGATCGGCATCGCGGCCTTCGGCGCCTACTGCTTCGTCCGCGCCCGCTACCCCGAGCGCACCTGATGGAGGACCCCCCTGCCCCCCACCGCTCGTGGCCCCGTCCAGAGGCTCGTCGTGAGCCTGCGAACGGTGAGGAGGACGGGGTCCTTCTCCTGCAGGGGGGCCGGATCCACCGGCTGGTCGAGAACGCCCGCGAGGTCACCGACCACCCGGTGCTCGAGGCGGTCGCCCGGGTGGGGTTGGTCGCCTACGGCGTCCTGCATCTGCTGATCGGCTGGCTGGCGGTGCAGCTGGCCCGCGGGAGCAGCCGCACCGACGCCGACCAGACGGGCGCCCTGCAGACGGTCGCCGGTACGCCCGGCGGCACGGTGCTGCTCTGGCTGATCGGGCTGGGCATGCTCGCGCTGGCGCTGTGGCAGGGCGGCGAGGTGCTGCGGTGGTGGCACGGGCTGCTCGACCGGCAACACGTCGTCCGGACGGCGTTCGTCTGCGCGAAGTGCCTGGCCAAGGCCGCCGTCTACGCGGTGCTCGGCGCGACCGCGCTGCTGTTCGCCCTCGGCCTGGAGTACGAGGCCGACGAGCGCTTCCGGGAGCTCACCGGCGAGACCCTGGAGGTCCCGGGCGGGGCGGCGCTGGTCCTCGCCGTCGCTGCGGGGGTGGTCGCCGTCGGGCTGTACACGCTGGTGCGGGGGCTGACCGGCGGCTTCATGAAGGACATCGACCTACCCACCGCCCCCGACCGCTGGGAGCCGCTGATCGAGGCAGCCGGGCGGGTCGGCTACGTCGCCAAGGGCGTCGCGTTCGGCCTGGTCGGCGTGCTGCTGTGGCGGGCGGCCGTCACCGCCGACGTCTCCTCCGCCACCGGCCTGGACGGCGCGATGACCGCCATCGCGTCGGTCGGCGCCGGCCCCGGGCTGCTGGGCGCGGTCGCCGCCGGGTTCGGCGCCTTCGGTGTGTACGCGCTGGCCCGCGCCCGCTACCCCGACCGCGACCCGTCGTCCTGAGGCCCTCCGCAGGGTCCCGCCGCGGGCCTGCGAGCGGGGTGGGGCGGAGGGTCCGCTCAGGTGCGGGGGCCGCCGGCGACGTAGACGACCTGGCCCGAGACGAAGCCGGCCTCCTCGCTGACGAGGAACGAGACGGTGTGCGCGATGTCCGCAGGTGTGCCGGCGCGCTGCACCGGGATCGCCGCGGCCCGCTCCGTCACGTACTCCTCCCAGTCGCGGCCGATGCGCTCGGCGGTCGCCCTGGTCATCTCGGTCTGGATGAAGCCGGGGGCGACCGCGTTGGCGGTGACGCCGAACTTGCCGAGCTCGAGGGCGAGGGTCTTGGTGAAGCCCTGCAGCCCAGCCTTGGCGGTGGCGTAGTTGGCCTGCCCGCGATTGCCCAGCGCCGAGGTGCTCGACAGGTTGACCACCCGACCCCAGCCGGCCTGGACCATGTGCTGCTGCACCGCGCGGGTCATGAGGAACGAGCCGCGCAGGTGCACGTGCATGACGAGGTCCCAGTCGACGTCGGTCATCTTGAACAGCAGGTTGTCGCGGGTGACCCCGGCGTTGTTGACCAGCACCACCGGCGGGCCGAGCTCGGCGACGACCCGCTCGACGGCGGCCTGCACCTGGTCGGCGTCCCCGACGTCGGCCCCGACCCCCAGGGCGCGGCCGCCGGCGGCCTCGATGGCCTGGACCGTGGTGGCGGTCGCGGACTCGTCGAGGTCGACCACCGCCACGGCGAAGCCGTCCTGCGCCAGCCGCTGCGCGGTGGCGGCGCCGATGCCGCGCGCCGCGCCGGTGACGATCGCGACGCGCTGCTGGTCAGTGGGCACGGACATGCACGGACTCCTGTAGGTGGGGGCCCGCCAGGCCCCGTCCAGCCCCGCCCCGAGCCTGCGAGGGGTGGGGCTGGACGGGGTCCTTCGACGAGGCGCGGGGGAAGGGTGGTGCTTCTTCAGACCCGCTCGAACAGGGCGGCGAGGCCCTGGCCGCCGCCGATGCACATCGTCTCCAGCCCGTAGCGGGCGTCGCGGCGGGCCATCTCACGGGTCAGGGTGGCCAGGATGCGCCCGCCGGTGGCACCCACCGGGTGGCCCAGGGAGATGCCGGAGCCGTTGACGTTGGTCCGCTCGAAGTCGGCGTCGGTGAAGCCCCACTCGCGGGTGACGGCCAGCACCTGGCTGGCGAAGGCCTCGTTGAGCTCGATCAGGTCCACCTCGGCCAGCTTGACGTCGGCCAGCGCGAGCGCCTTGGCGGTGGCCGGCACCGGCCCGATGCCCATGGTCTTGGGCGGCACCCCGGCCACCGCCCAGGAGACCAGCCGCGCCAGCGGCCGCAGCCCCAGCTCCGCGGCCTTCTCCGGGCTGGTGACCACGCAGACGGCCGCGCCGTCGTTCTGCCCGCTGGCGTTGCCGGCGGTGACGGTGGCCTCGGGGTCCTCCTTGCCCAGGATCGGGCGCAGCTTGGCGAGGGTCTCCACGCTGGAGTCGGGGCGGATGTGCTCGTCGCGGTCGACGACGACCTCGCCCTTCCGCTGCTTGACCGTCACCGGCACGATCTCCTCGGCGAACCGGCCCGCCTCGGCGGCCGCGGCGGCGCGCTGGTGGCTCCGCACGGCGTACTCGTCCTGCTCCTCCCGGGGGATCTTGTACTCCCGGCGCAGGTTCTCCGCGGTCTCCAGCATCCCGCCGGGCACCGGGTGGTGCTGACCACCGGCGGTCACCCGGCCGCGGGCCAGCCCGTCGGCCAGCAGCACGCCGGGGCCGGCCTTGACGCCCCAGCGCATCGCGGTCGAGTAGAACGGCGCGTTGCTCATCGACTCCGCGCCACCGGCCAGCACGACGTCCGACGAGCCGGCCTGCACAGCCATCGCCGCGTAGACCACCGCCTGCAGGCCCGAGCCGCAGCGGCGGTCGATCTGCAGCCCGGACGCGGTCACCGGCAGCCCGGCGTCGAGTGCGGCGACCCGGCCCAGGGCCGGGGCCTCCATCGTCGGGTAGCAGTGCCCGAGCAGGACGTCGTCGACCGACTCCGGCGGCAACCCGGTGCGCTCCATGACCGCCCGGATCACCGTCGAGGCCAGGTCCTGCACCGGGACGTCACGCAGGGAGCCGCCGAAGCCGCCCACCGGGGTCCGCAGGGGCTCACAGATGACCGCATCGCGCACGGGGTCCTCCTCGTTCGTCGCCGTCGGCACCCGTGAGTCTGCCCCCGGGCGGACGGCGGTGTCGCGGCGGCCTCTCCGCACGTCGCGCGCGGAGTCGGCGCGCTCTCCGTAGCCTGCCGCGGTGGCCTGGAGGCGAGCGGTGTTCACCCTGTTCGCGGTCGCGGCCGGCACGAACGTCCCGACGCCCCTGCTGCTGGTCTACCAGGAGCGGCTCGGCCTCTCCGCCGAGGTGCTGACCGCGCTGTTCGGCTGCTACGCCGCGGGTCTGGTCCCGGCGCTGTTCCTGGCCGGCCCGCTCTCGGACCGGCTGGGCCGCCGCCGCGTCGCCCTCCCCGGCGTCGTCCTCGCCGGGCTGGCGTCACTGGCCTTCGCCGCGGCCGGCGGGTCGCTGGCGCTGCTGTTCACCGCCCGGTTCCTGCAGGGCGTGGTCAGCGGCGTGGTGTTCAGCGTCGCGAGCGCCTGGGTCGCCGAGCTGTCGGCCGCCTCCGGGGAGGGGGCCGGGGGGCGGCGGGCCGCGGTCGCGATGACCGCGGGCTTCTCGCTCGGTCCGCTCACCAGCGGGCTGCTGGGTCAGTTCGCGCCGGCGCCCACGGTGCTGCCCTACCTGCTGCACTCCGTGCTGGTGGCCGTGGGGCTGGCGCTGGCGGTGCGGGTGCCGGAGACCGTCGTCCTGCGGCCCGGTCGACGGCGGGACGACGGCGACCCCGCCGTCCCGCTGCTGCCGCCGGGCAGCCTGGGCCTCGCGGCCACCGTGCTGGCCCCGGTCGCGGTCTGCGTCTACGCGTTCCCGTCGTCGGTCATCTCCGCCGTCCCGCTGCTCGGCGAGCTGCCGGCCGGTGGGGTCGCCGTGACGGGCGTCCTCGCCGGCATCACCCTCGGCGCGGGGACGCTCGTCGCCGGGCTGCAGCGCCGGCTGGGGTCGTGGACCGCCGTCACCGGCGCCGCCCTCGGTGCGGTGGGGTACGCGACCGCGGCGCTGTTCGTGGCCACCGGCGCCTGGCCGTGGCTGCTGGCCGCGGCACCCCTGCTGGGGTCCGGCGGCGGCCTGTGCCTGGCGGCCGGGCTCACGGTCACCGGCCGCCTGGCCGCGCCCACCCGCCGGGGCGAGCTGACGTCGGTCTTCCTGGCCTGCGCCTACCTGGGTTTCGCCGTCCCGTTCCTGATGGCAGCCGCGACCCGCTCGGCGCCGGCCTGGGTGCCGCTGGGCGTCGCCGCGGCACTCACCGGACTGCTCGCCGTCCGGCTCCTGCCGGTCGCGCACCGCGGCCGGCTCTAGCGGGACGCGCCTCCACACTCGTCCGGTCCGGGGACCTCGTCATCGGGGTGGGGGACGTCGTGCCGCGGATCACGAGCTGCCGGGGCAGCGCGACGTCCTCCGGTCGACGCGCAGGGGGATCCAGCCGCTCGACGACGGCCCGGACCGCCAGCTCGGCCATGCGCGGCACGTCCTGCCGGACCGAGGTGAGGTCGTGCACGACGGACACGGGCGCCGCAGCGCGAACGACGAGGTCCTGGAGCGGGTCCGTGCCGAGGGGATGTCGTTCGCCGACGCCGTGCAGAACCGCGCGATGGTCGAACCGGCCCAGGGGGAACCGGACGTGCCCGCGCTGCTCTCGGACCTCGACGCTCTCGGCGTCCCGCTGATGGCGATCGTGGCACACGGCGTGTACCCGCGTCCCCGGACGTGCCCCTGCCGATCGCGACGCGCACGCACCGCTGCTACAGCGACCGGGGCGTGCGCACCACCCGCGCGTGATGCCCGTGGGGCCGAGGCCCGACGGAGGTGGCGGGTCCGGCCGTCGTGACGACGGCCGGACCCGCCACGCCCGGGAGGCTCCGGTACACCAGCGGACGGTCAGTAGGCGATGGCCGCGCTGGGGACGACCAGGCCACGCGGCTCGAACTCCTCCACCACCGGCTGGCCGGGGGCCGCCTGGCCGCCCGACACGGAGGCCGTGGCGGGTTCGACGACCTCGGCGAAGAACCGGTCGCACTTCTCCTTGGACTCCCAGATCTCCAGCACCTGGAAGCCGTTGGTCGTGGGCCGGCCGACGTGCAGCAGCATGCCGTCGATCCCGCCGGTGCTGCGTCGCGCCACCTCGGCGTGCACGGCGTCGTAGAACTCGATCGGCGCCGGGACGTCCATGACGAGCCCATGGGTCATGGCGGACTCCGTTCTCCTGTGCAGCCGGGGTCGGGCGGTCTCGACGGCTCCCCGTGCCGGCCGTCGTCGGGCACGGCTCTCAAGGACCCCCCGGCGGTCCCAGGAGCGGCAGCAGGCGGCGGGCCAGCTCGGGGTGGTCGATGAAGGGGTTGCGGTTCCCCTGCCGCTCGGAGATGGCGGCGTTGCGGTGGCGCTCCCACTCGGTGACCGGCTCCTCCTCGTGCCAGGCCACCAGCACCCGCTGCCGCTCCGGCGGCATCTCGTCGACTTCCACCAGACCCGGGTAGCGCAGGAGGAAGTAGAGGACGGCCCGGGCGGCGGGTCCCTTGCGGTGTGCCGGCTCGAACCGGTTCGCCCCGCTCTTGCCGCAGTCGTCCCGCACCACGTCGAGCGCCAGGCCAGCCGCCGGCTCGGGGAAGTCCGTGAACTCGTCGTAGGGGGTGTTGCCGCGGAAGCCGTTGCAGCGGGTCTCGCACGCGAACAGGTGGTGCAGGTCTCCGCGCATCGGCTCCCGTCTGGTGAACCAGCTCTGCGGGACCACGTGCTCGCAGTTGAACGGCAACGCATCCTCCACCTCGCCCAGCACCTCGCAGGCGTCCCGTGCCTCCGGGACACCGAGCCGGCAGGTCAGCTCCTGGGCGCGGGCCTCGGCGATGGCGAGGTCGGCGCGGATCAGCTCCTCCGGGTCCCACTCGTGGCTGGTGTACAGGCTCCGGAGCTTCCCCGTGGGCTGCAGGTCGACCCAGGGGTACAGCTCCCTGGCCGGCTTGTATGCCGGCTTGCGCACGTGGGTGCGCGTCACGAGGTCCCCGAACCGCTCGGGCGCGACCTCGCCGTAGTAGCTGTCCGCGGCGGCGGCATCGGCATCGGCGTCGTAGTAGACCCGCTCCCGGGCCTCGGCCAGCTCGGCGAGCGAGGCCGCCACGTCGGCCGCCGTCAGCCCGGGCACCTGCAGGACGTCGGTGACGCTCACCGGGCAACACCTACCCGGGGAGCGTCACCGTGGCGTCAACGGTTCGGTCCCGTCGGCGCGCCCCCACGCTGGTGGGAGCACGCGGGGACGTCGGACCGATCCGCGGGCCGGCTCCCGCAGCGAAACGGCGCCCCCTCCGGGAGGAGGGGGCGCCGCCGGAGGTTCACCGCAGGGTCAGCGCAGGCCCTCCGCGAACTCGCCCTCGAACGCCTCCTGGACGACGGTGGCGCCACCCGGGACGTCGGCCGGCCGCAGGATGAAGCTCTGCAGGCTGGGCGAGCGACCGGTCTCGAAGCCGTCGATCGGGACGACCAGGCCGCCGGTGTCGACGTCCTGCAGCTCGTTGAAGGCGTTGACCACGCCCGCTCGGGTGAGGTCACCGTTCTCGCAGGCCGCGTCGAGGACCTGCTTCATGATCGCGCTCATGCCGTAGCCGACCAGCACGCCGAGGCTCGGCTGCACGTTCGGGTAGGCCTCCTGGTACTGCGCGAGCAGCTCGGGCTGGGCGTCGAAGGCCGACACCGGGCTGGCCACGTACAGGTTGTCCTTGAGCGCCTGCGCGGCCGGCCCCTGCAGCAGACCCGGCGCGAACACCGGGTTGCTGCCGATGATCGGCACGTTGAGCCCCTGGGCCGCCGCCACGCCGGCCGCGGACGCGGTCTGCGTCGGCGCGACGGTCAGGGCGATGGCGTCGACCCCGGCCGCGGCGAACTGGGTGATCTGCGCGGTCATGTCCTGGTCGGTCGACTTGATCTGCTGGGGGATGATCGTCAGCCCGCGCTCCTCGGCCACCGCCTCGCTGCCGGCCAGGCCGTTCTCGCCGTACTCCCCCTCGAAGTAGATGTGCCCGACGGTGTCGCCGTCCTGCAGCAGCCCCTGGTCGAACAGGTAGGAGTAGCCGTTGGCCAGCTCGACGTCGTAGGTGGCGCCGACGACGCCGGTGCCGGGGATCTCGGTCAGCGTGCGCGCCCAGGCCGACGGGAAGTTGACGATCTGGTCGGCCTCGTACTCCGGGGCGAGCGCGGTGTTGATCGGCGAACCGATCGTCTGCTGCATCGCCAGGATGTTGGGCTCCATGCCGCTGTAGAGCTGCACGCCGGTCTGCGGGACGTAGTTGGTGTCCTGGACGTCGAGCTCGACGGTGTAGGTGTCGCAGACCTGGTTGTCCTGCCAGAACAGCGTGTTGGCGTTGGTGATGTCCTGGCCGAGCGCGGCGAACACCCCGGTCAGGTCGGTGAGGACGCCGAGGGTGATCGTCGTCCCCTCGATGCCGACGTCGGTCAGGACCTCGCCGCCCGAGCCGCCCTCTCCCCCTCCGCCGCCGCCGGACTCCGGTGCCCGCGTGCTGCAGCCGGCGGTCGCCACGACGACGGCCGCGGCGACCGCGGTGGTCGTGCGCAGTGCCTTGCCTGTTCTCATCTGGTGTCGCTCCCTTGCGATGGACGGACGGAGGGGGTCGGTGCGGAGCCGGGTTGCTCCGGGGGTGGGGTGGTCACCCCGCCGCGAGCGGGCGCACGGCCCCGGCGGAGGCGTTGGGTGACGCGCTGCGCGATGCCGGCCAGCCCGGCGGGCTCGAACAGGACGACGAGGATGATCGCGGCGCCGTAGAGGAACCGGGCGGCGAAACCGGCGGAGATGCCGCCCTGGCCCGGTGCGCTGACCAGCGGCAGGACGTCGGCGTACTGCTGGAACAGCAGCGGGAGCGCCGTGACGAACAGCGCGCCCAGCGCCGCGCCGCCCACCGAGCCCAGCCCGCCCAGCACGATCATCGCCAGGTACTGGATGGAGACGACGAGCGTGAAGGACTCCGGGGCGATGCTGCCGATGGACAGCGCGTAGAGCACCCCGGACAGGCCCGCGTACATCGAGCTGACCAGGAACACCCGCGCCTTGTAGGCCTGCACGTTGACGCCCATGACCGACGCGGCGACCTCGCTGTCCCGCAGCGTCTGCAGCGCCCGGCCGGGCCGGCTGCGCAGCAGGTTGCGGGCGAAGACGTAGGCGGCCAGGGCCAGGACCAGCCCGAGGTACCACAGCCGCTCGGCCTCCCGGAACGGCACGCCCAGCACCCACAGCTGCGGGTCGCTGTTGCCGAAGGTGAAGCCGAACAGCGAGAACTCCGGCGCCGCGCGGCCGTTGAAGCCGCCGGTCACCGGCGTCCAGGTGTTGAGCACGTGGACGCCGATGAAGACCAGGCCCAGCGAGGCGACGCCGAGGTAGATGCCCCGCAGCCGCGCCGCGATCGGGCTGAAGACCAGCCCGGCCAGCCCGGCGAGCAGGACGCCGACGACCATGCCGACGATCGGCGGCAGGCCCAGCCCCTCGAGTGCGGCCCGGGTGCCGAGCCCGCCGGACTCCCCCGAGATGTAGGTGTAGCTGACCGCGCCGACGGCGAGGAAGAAGGCGTGCGCCAGGGACAGCTGGCCGGTGGTGCCCACGAGCAGGTTCAGGCCGATGGCGCCGATGGCGGCGCCGAACACCGCGAAGCCGGTGCGCAGCCAGAACTCGTCGAAGTACAACGGGAAGACCAGCAGGAACACCAGCAGCGCCGCGATCAGCACCCACTTGACCACGGTGCCGCGGCGGATGGTGCGGGTCGGCCGGGCCGGTGCGGACGACGCCGCGCGGGAGGCCCCCGACGGTCGGGAGACGGTCTGCTCAGACACGGGTCAGCTCCTTGGTGCCGAAGAGCCCCGAGGGCCGGACGAGCAGGACGGCGATCATCACGACGTAGGGGACGACCTCGCCGAAGCCGCGACCGAGGAAGAGCAGGTGCTCCTGGTAGCCGGCGGCGAAGGTCTCGGCGAGCCCGATGAGCAGCCCGCCCACCAGCGCGCCGCCGGTGGAGTCCAGGCCCCCGAGGATCGCCGCCGGGAAGGCCCGCAGCGCGGTGGCGTACACCGCCGAGCTGACGCCGGGGGTCGGGCTGCCGACCAGGAACAGCGCGGCCACCCCGGCCAGGACGCCGGCGACGACCCAGGCCAGCGCGGAGACCCGGCCCTGCCGGATGCCCATCAGCGCCGCCGTCTCGCCGTCCTCGGCCGAGGCACGCATGGCCACGCCCCAGCTCGAGTACTTGAAGGCCACGAAGAACAGGACGATCAGGACACCGGCGACGACCATGGCGATCAGCCGGTTCTGGGTGATCCCGATGCCGCCGATGCGGACCGACTCCCCGCCCCACGGGTGCGGCACGTTGAGGATGTCCGGGCCGATCCGCCGGATCAGCTCGGTCAGCAGGATGATGTCGACGCCGATGGTGACGATCGCCAGGCTGATGACGGGCGCACCCCGCAGCCGGTTGATGATGAAGCGCTCGATCAGGAACGCGGCCAGCGCGGTGACCAGCAGGCCGACGAGCACGGCGAGCAGGAAGCCCAGCGGCTCGGACAGCCGCGCGATCGAGTACGCGCCGAGCAGCAGCAGCGAGCCGTGGGTGAAGCTCACGACCTCGCTGGCCTTGAAGATGATCACGAAGCCGAGCGCGATCAGCGCGTAGATGGCGCCGAGCGACAACCCGTTGAGCAGGAGCGAGAGGAACTGGGTCACGAGGTGGTCCCTGGCGTCTCGGTGGTGTGGTGGGCGGCGGCCTCGGCCGGCCCCTGGTCGTCGCCGGAGCCCAGGTAGGCGCGGATGACCTCGGGGTCGGCCTGCACCTGGGCCGGGGTCCCGTCGGCGATCCGGCGTCCGAAGTCCAGGACGGTGACCCGGTCGGCCAGGGACATGACCATCCCCATGTCGTGCTCGACGAGGACGATCGAGATGCCGAGCGCCGAGCGGATCTCCCGGATGGCCTCGGCCATCCGGCCGGTCTCCTCGGCGTTCATCCCGGCCACCGGCTCGTCGAGCAGCAGCAGGCGCGGCTCGGTGCACAGCGCCCGGGCCACCTCGACCCGCTTCTGGTCGCCGTAGGACAGCACGCCGACGGGGGTGTGCAGCTTGTCGCCGAGGTCGAGGAACTCGGCGATCTCCCGGATCCGCTCGCCGTGCACCTTCCCCTCCCGGGTGGCGCGGGGCAGCCGCAGCCCGGAGGCGAGGAACCCGGCCTTGGTGAGGTGGTGGCGGCCGAGCATGAGGTTCTCGGCCACCGACTGGGCGCCGGAGAGGGCGATGTTCTGGAACGCGCGGGCCACGCCGACCCCGGCGATCTGGAACGGGCGCATCTGGTCGAGCCGGACGTCGCCGAACCGGACCTCCCCCGAGGCGGCCTTGTAGACGCCGGAGAGGACGTTGAACATCGTCGACTTACCGGCGCCGTTGGGCCCGATGACCGCGTGGATGGTCCCCGGCGCGACGGTGAAGGAGACGTCGTTGAGCGCCTGGATGGCCCCGAAGCGGACGCTCACGTGCTCGACCTCGACCGGCGGGACGTCGGGGCGGGTCTCGGTCGCGGCCGCGGTCACGCCGTCCACCGCGAGAGCGTGCGGCGGGAGTGGCGGCCGACCGGCCCGGAGGCCCCCGGGTCGCCGTGGCCGAGGTAGAGCCGCTGCACCTCGTCGGTGCGGGCGAGCTCCTCGGCCGGCCCGGACAGCGACACCCGGCCGACGTCGAGGACGTAGGCCAGGTCGGCCACGCCCAGCGCCATCGTGGCGTTCTGCTCGACCAGCAGCACCGAAGTGCCCTGCCGGTTGATCTCGGCGACCACCTCGCCGATCTGGCCGATCACCCGTGGGGCCAGCCCCAGCGAGGGCTCGTCGAGCAGCAGCAGCTTGGGGCTGGCCATGAGCGCCCGGCCGATGGCCAGCATCTGCTGCTCACCGCCGGAGAGCAGTCCCGCCCGCTGTCCGCTGCGCTCGGCCAGCACGGGGAACAGGTCGTGCACCCGGGCGTGCGCGGCGGCCTTGGCGGCGCGGTCCCGGTTGCCCATCCCGCCGGCGCGCAGGTTCTCCTCGACGGTGAGCCGGCCGAAGATCCGCCGGCCCTCCGGCACCTGGACGACGCCCCGCCGGACGATCTGGCCGGGGTCGCGGCCGGTGAGGGCCTCGCCGTCGAAGTGCACCGAGCCCTCGTCCACGCGGCCGCGGTGCAGCCGGAGCGTCCCGGAGATGGTCCGGAGCAGCGTGCTCTTGCCGGCGCCGTTGCTGCCGAGGACCGCGACGACCTTGCCGTCGGGGACCTCCATGGTCACGCCGCGCACGGCCTCGACGGCGCCGCCGTAGGTGACCCGCAGCGAGTCGATGCTCAGCATGCGGGCCGCTCCGCGGTCGTCCCCGACGGGTCGGCCGGTGTCCGTCGTGTGCCGCGCCGTGGAACGGCATCGGCCTGTGAGCTGAGGCACATGGCCGCAGACTGTAAGCGCACGGCGCGCCGATCCGTCCAGTGCCCACGCGGATCGTGATCAGTAGGTGACCTGAACTGGTGACGGGCTCCCCACCAGGGCATTCAGGTTGCAGACCCCAACTTCCGGACGCGCACGACGGACCCATCGTCGAGCGGGTCCGTCGTGACGGCGGGTCAGGACGGCGGGTCAGGACGGCGTCCCGGGCCGGCTCCGCCGTGGCCCCTGGTGACGTCCTGGAACGGCCCCCCTGCAGGGTCCCGCCGCGAGCCTGCGAGTGGTGGGAGCAGGGGGTCCTTCGTCAGGCCGCGCCGACTCCTGCGCCGGACGCGGGCTGCTCGACGGTGAGCAGGTCGTAGAGGCCGGTGATCTGCAGCGGCCGGACGACCGCCCGGCCGGAGGCGAGCACCCGGAGGGCGACGCCGGCCTCGGTCGCGCGGCGGTGGGCGCCGGCGAGCACGCACAGGCCGGCGGAGTCGAGGAAGGTCACGGCGTCGAGGTCGATGGTGAGCGTCGGGACGCCGTCGGCGAAGGCCGTGTCCAGGACCTCGCGCAACTGCGGGGCGGTGGAGGAGTCGACCTCACCGCGGACGGTGAGCAGGACGCCGGTGGCGGTGGACCCGGTCACGTCGATGGAGACCAGGTCGGGGACGGGAGCAGCGGTCACGGTGCGCCTCTCGGAGGTAGGCGAACCCGTGCGGAGGGCCACGACGACAGCCGTGGCACGACGCGGAGTCCGGCATCTGGTGCCGCGGCTGACTGTTGAACCGCTGCCCCCGACCGTAGGGACCTGCGACACCGATATCAAGGCCTGCCGGGGAGGTCGGGATCCAGCGGCCCCGGACCGCGACCTGGTACGGCGACCGGGTCCGCTCCGCGGACGGGGATACTGGACGGCGTGGCGCGGCGACTGATCGGGTGGGGTGGGGTCTGGCTGGTCGGCTCGATCGCCGCCTTCCTGCTGCTCGACCCGATCCTCGCCTCCTTCCTCGCCATCGTCGGCCTGTGCCTCTGGGGCGTCGCGGTGCTGTCCAGCGGCTGGGAGCAGCACCCCTCCTTCGAGCAGCGCGAGCTCGCCCGGGCCCGCCGGCGCGCCGAGCGCCGGGAGCGGACCAAGGACGCCCGGGCCCGCGACCGCGCCCGCTGGGAGGCCCACCAGCGGCGCAAGGCGGAGCGCGAAGCCGGCCGGTGAGCCGTCGGCGGCGCTCCGGTAATCCGGTCGACGGCGCCGCGGCGCGTCCGTAGCGTCGTCCGCATGCGGTCCTGACCCGTCCCCCGGAACGCCCCGCGGGTCGAGCACGTGCTCCCCGCCGTCCGCGCCGTCCTCCTGCGCCGGCGCCTCCACCCGCTGTCCCCCGGCTGCCGGTCGCGCAGCCCTGCCCTCCTCCGGAGGTCTGCCTTGTCACGCCCGCACCGCGCCCTCGACGGCGCACCCGCCACCGCCCGCGCCGCCCTCCCCGGGACGGAGGCGGCCGACCTCGACCGCCTGGCGCACGCCGTCCTCGCCCGCCCCGGCGCCGCCCTCGGCGCCGTGCTGCGCGCCGTCCTGCCCGGCACGGCCGGCGCCCGGTGGCTGCGGTCGGAGGGCCTGCCGCCCACCACCCGCGCCGCCGACCTGACCGCCGAGCAGTGGTTGTCGCTGCACCGCTGCTGCGCCGCGGCCGGGCACGTCCCGGGACCCGCCAGGGCCGGCGGGCGCAGCGGTCGACCGTCGGCGCACGGGCACGCGCCCGGCGCGATGGCCGCACCCCGCTGGCACTGAAAGGACCCCCTTGCCCCCCGCCACTCGCGAGCTCGCGGCGGGACCCTGCAGGGGGGCCGCCGAGGCCCGTCACCAGGGACGCCGTCGGACCCGACTCACGGGCCGACGGCGTCCTCGGCGGCGAGCGCGGCGGCGCGGTCGGGGTGCGCGAACGCCTCGGCCAGCGCCTGGCGCAGCGGCCACGCCCCCGCCCGCCAGGCCAGCGCCCGCCCGAGCGCGTCCGGTGTGCCGTCGACGTGGTCGACCCCGTTCCCCGGCCACCACGGCACCGCCCGGCCACCGACCCGCAGCGGCTCGTGGACGGCGACCTCGCCGGACAACTCGCTCACGCCCAGCCGTGCGGCGGCCAGCCCCGCCCCGGGGACGTCGGCCCAGCGCACGGTGCGCGCCGGACGGCTCTCCACCCGCGCCCGGACCACCTCGCCGGCCAGCGGCAGGTCCAGCAGGTCGGCGACCGGTCCGGGCGCCCCACCCGCGGGCACGAGCGCGGAGTCGACCAGTGGCAGTGACCACGGCGCGTCGAGGACGACGGCCTGCGCGGCGGGCACCACGCGGTCCGGGGCCACGCGCACCCGGTCCGGCGGGTCCACGTCGACGCCGTCCAGCGCCGCGGCGAGCCGGGCGTGCACGGTGCGCAGCACCGCCGGGGCGACGGTCCGTCGCGGGTCGCCGAGCCGGTCGAGCAGGTCGAGCGCGCCGTCGACGCCGGCCAGGACGTCGTCCACCGAGGCCGGGAGCCGCAGCAGGTCGAGCAGGGCCGGGGCGGCGTCGGCCGGTTCGTACAGTCCCCGCAGCTCCGCCGCGTCCGGGTGCCGCAGCCGGTCCGGGCGCCGCCCGCCGAGCACCGGGTGCGTGCCGAGCCACCAGCGCAGGTAGCCGGGCACCGGCACCCCGTCGAGGACGACGTCGGCCCACGCCCGCGCGGGCAGCTCGGCCAGCAGCGGCAGCGCGCCGGCCCAGTCGGCGACCAGTTCGAGGTCCCGGACGGCGGTCAGCGGCGGCCAGGCCGGCGCCGGCGCGTCGGCGGGCAGCCGGTCGAGGACGGCGTCGGCCCAGTCCTGCGCGCCGTCGACGTCGAGGTCGTCGGGGTCCTCGGCGGACACGAGCGCGAAGCCGTCGAGCACGCCCACGGCGCGCAGCACGTCCGGGTCGGCGTCCACCGCGGGGTCCAGCGTCCCCAGCGCCCCGTCGGCCAGCACGGCGGCGAAGCGCGATCCGGGCAGCACCAGCTCCCCCGCCGGCGCCCAGCCGCCGTCGGCGTCGGGCAGCGCCAGCTCGGCCAGCCACGGCAGCTCCCCGGGCGCGGGACCGGACGCGGCGACCAGCGCCAGGACGGCGTCGGCGAGCGCAGCCGGGTCGCGGTCGGGATCCCAGTCGTCGTCGGCCGCGTCGACCGAGGTCTCGACCGCCGTCCGCACCTCCGGGTCGTCGAGCACCGCGGCGGCGGTCGCGGGGCGGGCGCCGAGCCGCTCCAGCAACCGGCGGGCGGCGGGCAGGACGACGGCGTCCGGATCGGCCACCCGCAGCCCGAGCGGACCCAGTCGCGCCACCGGCAGCCCCTCGTCGGGCAGCAGCACCCCCGACGGGCCGTGCGCGGTGCGGCCGTCGGCGAGCGGCACCGGCAGCGCGGCCAGCTCCTCGCGCTCGGCGCCGTCCAGGGCGGTGTAGAGCCGCGCCCACCACTCCGGCGGCCGGGCGACGCCGCGGACCGCCTCCACCGCCTCGGCGGTGCCGATCCGGCGCACCCCGAGGGCGGCGAGCGCGGGGAGGTCGCCGCGGCCGGCCCAGGCCGCCGGCAGCAGCCCGGGCAGGACGCCGGTCAGCGCGGCCACCCGGTCCTCCGTCGGCTCGGCGAGCACGGCGGCCCGGCCGGGAGGCTGGCGATCGCGCTCCGTCCCGGCCACCGGCAGCCACGCGGCCTCCCGCAGCCGCTCCAGGGCTGCGGTGCCCAGGGCGGCGTCCAGCTCGGCGCCGGCCAGTCCGACGCGCGGCACCAGCGCGAGCACCCCGCCGTCCCCGCCCGCCCGGTCGGCCAGCTCCGCGACGAGGTCGGCGTAGGCACCGGCCGCCTCGGCCACCAGCGCGTCGGTGACCGGCCCGGGCAGCACGTGCCGCCGGTCGGGCCCCAGCGGGAACGGGGCGATCAGCCGGGCGGGCAGGGTCAGCGGCTCGTCGCTGGGCGTCGGGCAGTGCACCCGCTGCGGCAGCGGCAGGGGCACCGGCCGGCCGTCGTCGTCCACCGGCACCGCCCAGGTGAGCGACCAGGCGCGGCGCTCCCGCTCCTCGACCGGCCGGCCGGCGAGCAGCTCCTCGGGCAGCAGGCCGTCCCGCCGCGCGAGCCGCCAGACCGTCGTCCGGTCGCCCTCGGTCAGCTGCGCCCGCGTGCCCGCGTACCGCACCGCCAGCGACCGCACCGCGCCGTCGAGGACGACGTCGATCCCGGCGAGGCCGGGCAGCGCGAGCAGCAGCTCGGGCTCCAGCTCCTCGAGCGCGGCCCGGACGGCGGCCCGCGACCCGGTGCGCAGCGGCAGCACCACCTCGGTGGCGAAGCCCTCGGGCGGGGTCCCCTCGGCCGGCCAGGGCAGTCGCAGCACCGGCACCGCGCCGTCCCGGCGGGCCACCTCGTCGGTGAGCGCGGGGATGCCGGCGACCTCGGCGCGGGTGCGGTCGGCGCTGAACGCGACCCCGCCGGTGGTGGAGTGCACCGCCGGCCCGTCGGTGACCGCGAGCACCGCGGCGAAGCCCACCCCGAACCTGCCGACCGTCTCGGTGCGCGGCCCGCCCGGGACCACGGACCTGCCCACGGTGTCGAGCCTGGGCCCGCCCGCGGGCCCGGACCGGCCTGCGGACCCCTGCTCGTCGCGCTTGGCCGACGCGCGGAGGGTGGCCAGGCCCTGCACCCCGGCGGCGTCGAGCGGGGCTCCGGTGTTGGCCGCACGCAGCACCTCTCCCCCGGCGCCGTCGTCGGCCAGGTCGAGCCGCAGCCGCCCCGGCACGCCCGCCCGGGCGGCGGCGTCGGCGGCGTTCTGCGCCAGCTCGACCAGGAGCCGGTCGCGGTAGCCGCCGCGGACGAGGTCCTCCTCGGCGTTGGCGTCCTCGCGGAAGCGGGCCGGGGAGTCGGCCCAGGCGGCGAGCACCCGGCGCCGCAGCCCGGCGGTGTCGAAGGGGTCGTCTCCCGAGGCGTCGGAGGGGTCGGCCACGCCGTCAGCATGGCAGCGGCGCGGAGGGGTACCCCCCGGTGCGTGTCCGAGATCGACGTGTCCCAGTACCGGTTGCAGGCCCTCCCCGACGACGACTCCGACGAGGACTGGGACGACGACGGTGAGCTCTTCGGCCCCGACGGCGAGCGGATCGAGACCTGGCGGGAGGGCTATCCGTACAGCGAGCGGCTGCCGCGCAAGGAGTACGAGCGGGAGAAGCGCCGGCTGCAGATCCAGCTGCTGCGGCTGCAGGGCTGGGTGAAGGAGTCCGGCCAGCAACTCGTCGTCCTCTTCGAGGGCCGCGACGCCGCCGGCAAGGGCGGCACCATCAAGCGCTTCACCGAGCACCTCAACCCCCGCGGCACGAAGGTGGTGGCGCTGGACAAGCCCTCGGAGCGCGAGCAGACCCAGTGGTACTTCCAGCGCTACGTGGCGCACCTGCCCGCCGCCGGGGAGATCGCCCTGTTCGACCGGTCCTGGTACAACCGCGCCGGCGTCGAGCGGGTGATGGGCTACTGCACCGACGAGCAGTACCAGCGGTTCATGCGCCAGGCGCCGGAGTTCGAGCGGATGCTCGTCGACAGCGGCATCCGGCTGGTGAAGTTCTGGTTCTCGGTGTCCCGGCGCGAGCAGCGCACCCGCTTCATCGTCCGGCGGATCGACCCGGTGCGGCAGTGGAAGCTCTCCCCCACCGACCTGGCCTCGCTGGACCACTGGGACGACTACACCGCGGCCAAGGAGGCGATGTTCGCCGCCACCGACACCGACCACGCACCGTGGACGGTGATCAAGAGCAACGACAAGAAGCGGGCCCGGCTGGAGGCGCTGCGCCACGTGCTCTGCTCGCTGCCCTACGAGGGCAAGGACGAGGCGGTCGTCGGGCAACCGGACCCGAACATCGTGGTGGCCGCCGCCGACGTGCTGGAGTCCGACCGCGAGGCGCTCGAGCGGGATCTGGCCGCGGCCCGCTGACCTGGGCCACGGCCGCCGATCCCTACCCGCGGGTAACCTGCGGCCATGTCGCTCGCCGAGCAGAGGGGCGGCGCCGAGAGCCCCGCCGCCGAGACGTTCGAGTCGACCGCGCCCGCCACGGGCGTGGTCGTCGGCGTGTTCCCCGTGCATGGGCCGGACGACGTCCGCGCGGCCGTGGACCGTGCCCGCGCGGCCGCCGCGACGTGGGCCGACCTCGGCTTCGACGGCCGCCGGACGCGGCTGGCGGCCTACCGCGGCTACCTCGCCCGCCGGGTGCACGAGCTGGCCGACCTGGTGCACCGGGAGAACGGCAAGCCGCACGCCGACGCGATCCTCGAGATCACCCTCACCGTCGACCACCTCGCCTGGGCGGCCACCCACGCGCGCAAGGTGCTCGGCCCGCGCCGCGTGAGCCCGGGCCTGCTGGCGGCCAACCACGCGGCGTGGCTGGAGTACCAGCCGCTCGGGGTCGTCGGCGTGATCGGCCCGTGGAACTACCCGGTGTTCACGCCGATGGGCTCGATCGCCTACGCGCTGGCGGCCGGCAACGCCGTCGTCTTCAAGCCCTCCGAGCACACGCCGGCCGTGGGCACGTGGCTGGCCGACGCCTGGCGGGCCGCCGTCCCCGACGTCCCGGACGCCCTGCAGGTCGTCACCGGCCTCGGGGAGACGGGCGCGGCGCTGTGCCGCGCGGGGGTGGGCAAGCTGGCCTTCACCGGCTCGGCGCCCACCGGCCGGAGGGTCATGGCCGCGGCTGCTGCGACCCTCACGCCGGTCCTCATGGAGCTCGGCGGCAAGGACGCGATGATCGTCGACGACGACGCCGACGTGGCCGCCGCCGCCGACGCCGCCGTGTGGGGCGCGATGAGCAACGCCGGGCAGACCTGCATCGGGATAGAGCGGGTCTACGCCACCGAGCGGGTGTACGACGCCTTCGTCGCCGAGGTGACCGAGAAGGTGCGCGGGCTGCGCCCGGGCACCGACGACGCGGCCGCGTACGGCCCGATGACGATGGCCGCCCAGACCGACGTCGTCCGCCGGCACCTGGACGACGCGGTCGCCGCCGGTGGCCGGATCGCGGTCGGGGGCACGGTGGAGGGCCGCGTGGTCGCGCCGACCGTGCTGCTCGACGTCCCGGAGACCTCCGCCGCGGTCCGCGAGGAGACCTTCGGCCCGACGCTGACCATCACGCGGGTGCGCGACGCGGACGAGGCCCTCGAGCTGACCAACGCCAACGCCCACGGCCTGGCCGGCGCCGTGTTCTCCCGGTCCAGGGGCCGCGCGATGGACCTCGCCCGCCGGATGCGGAGCGGCATGACGTCGGTGAACTCCGTGCTCACCTTCGCCTCGGTGCCGGCGCTGCCCTTCGGCGGCGTGGGCGAGAGCGGCTTCGGCCGGGTCCACGGCGAGGACGGGCTGCGCGAGTTCACCCGCGCCAAGGCCATCACCCACCGGCGTTTCGGGCTGCCGGTGGAGCTGATGAGCTTCACCCGGCCCGCCGCGGCCGCCGACGCGCTCGCCCGCGTGGTGGGCCTCGTGCACGGGCGGCACCGGTGACCAGCGGCGAGGAGTTCGACGTCGTCGTCGTGGGCGCGGGCTCGGCCGGCTGCGCGCTGGCCGCGCGGCTCTCCGAGGACCCGTCGCTGCGGGTGCTGCTGCTGGAGGCCGGCGGTTCGGACGACGTCCTGGAGGTGCAGGTCCCGGCCGCGCTGCACAAGGTCTGGCGCACCCGGCGGGACTGGAACTACACGACCGAGCCCCAGCCCGGCCTGGGCGGGCGGCGGCTGTTCTGGCCGCGGGGCAAGCTGCTGGGCGGGTCGTCGTCGATCAACGCGATGGTCTACGCCCGGGGTGCGGCCACCGACTACGACGAGTGGGCCGAGCTGACCGGCGACCCGTCGTGGTCCTACGAGCACGTGCTGCCGCTGTTCCGCCGGATGGAGGACAACGCCCGCGGTGCCGACCGCTTCCACGGCGTCGGCGGGCCGTTGCGGGTGGAGGACCCGCGCTCGCCGCACACCTGGTCGCGGGCGGCCGTGGAGTCCGCGGTCGCCGCCGGGTACCCGCGCAACGACGACTTCAACGGCGCCACCCAGGAGGGTGCCGGGCTCTACCAGCTCACCCAGCGCCGCGGCCGCCGCTGGTCGGCCGCGGACGCCTACCTGCACCCGGCCGCCGCCCGGCCCAACCTGACCGTGCGGACCGGCGCGCTGACCACCCGGGTGCTCCTCTCGGGCGGGCGGGCCACCGGCGTCGAGTACCGGTCCGGCGGGCAGACCCGCACCGCGCACGCCGCGGCCGAGGTGGTGCTGGCCGGCGGGGCGGTCAACTCGCCGCAGCTGCTCATGCTCTCCGGCATCGGGCCGGGAGCGCACCTGCGCGAGGCCGGCGTCGACGTCGTGCACGACCTGCCCGGGGTCGGCGGCGGCCTGCAGGACCACCCGCTGGTGCCGGTCGTCTGGCACACCCGGTCGGGGCGGTCGCTGTTCCGGGCGGAGTCGCCGTCGGGCTACGCGCGCTGGTTCGGCGCCCGCCGCGGGCCGCTGACCTCCAACCTGGCCGAGGCCGGGCTGTTCACCCGCTCCCGGCCGGAGCTGCGCGAACCGGACCTGCAGTTCCACTTCCTGCCGGTGAAGTTCTGGCGGCAGGCGGAGGTCGACCCCGACGTCGACGCGTTCACCGCCGCCGCCGCCCTGGTGCGGGTGCACTCCCGCGGCTCGGTGCGGCTGCGCTCGGCCGACCCGACCTGGGCGCCGGCCATCGACGCCGGCTACCTCGCCGACGAGCGCGACCTCGACGCGCTGGTGTGCGGGGTCGAGAAGGCGCGGGAGATCGCGTCGACCGGCCCGCTGACCGCCGTCCTGGCCGAGGAGTGGTCCCCCGGCGGCACGGTGCGCTCCCGGGAGGGGCTGCGGCAGGCGGTGCGCGACACCCTCGAGTCGCTGTACCACCCGGCGTCCTCGTGCCGGATGGGCACCGGCGACGACGCGGTGGTCGACCCGCAGCTGCGGGTGCACGGCGTCGACGGGCTGCGGGTGGTCGACGCCTCGGTGATGCCGACGCTGGTGCGCGGCAACACCAACGCCCCGACGATCATGATCGCCGAGCGGGCGGCCGACCTGATCACCGGCCGCACCGTCGACCCGGCCCTCACCGGCACCGCCTGAAGACCCTGCACGCCGGCACGCTCCCAACGCATGCTCGCTCCCGACCGGAGACGCCCCCGGGAGGGGCACATGGCCCGTGCACCGCAGGAGACCTCCCAGCGCCACGTGGCCGTGATCGGTGCAGGCGACGTCGACGCGATCGTCGCCGACCACGCCGGGGACGGGGGTGTCCACGTCCCTGCTCGGTGACCTCCCGGACGCCGCCTGGGAGGTGCCCACCCAGGTGTCCGAGGGGGACGTGCTGCTCATCGGGTGGACGGCGGTCGCCGAGGAGGCCCGGGCGGGGGGCGCCGGCACCTGCGTCGTCGCGGACGACGCGATCCGGGTCCGGACGGTGCTGCTCTCCCTGGAGCGCCCTGCGCAGGCCGGCCTCCCGAGCGGGGTGCCCGTCCGGTGTATCCGTCGGGGGGCCTCGACGCTCGGACGGGTGTGAGCACCGGACGGCCACCCGAGTCCTGGCCCTACCTCCACCTGCTGGAACTCGCCCACGCGCTGGGCCACGCTGACGGCGGGCTCGCCGCGAGCATCGAACCGGCGGAGCCGGTCGGCCCGGGGTCGACGTCCTGCCGGGGTCGTGAGCCCGGGGAGTTCGCCCTCCTGCTGTGGGCCGACCGGCCGGGCGCTCCCCCGAGCGGCCTCCGGCTGAACGCGCCCCTCTGGTACGCCCAGGGCTTCGCCGAGGGCCTGGCCGCCGAGCGGCGCCGGAGCGAGCCGGCGGGAGCGGGGCGGCCCCCTGCAGGGTCCCGCCGCGAGCCTGCGAGCGGTGGGGGGCAGGGGGTCCTCCCTCAGCCGTGCGCCTGGGCGGCCGCGGCCTCCTCGCGGTCGGTCGGCAGCGCCGTGCCGACGGCGGGCTGCGAGGTGCGCGGGATGAGGAAGGACATGGCCGCCGCGGCGACGCACAGCGCGCCGGCGAGGAACCAGGCCAGGTCGTAGGAGCCGGTCACGTCGCGGATCACGCCGCCGCCGAAGGCCGCGAACGCCGAACCGACCTGGTGCGAGGCGAACACCCAGCCGAACACCACCGGTGCCCGGGGGCCGAAGAACTCGCGGCACAGCGCCAGGGTCGGCGGCACGGTGGCCACCCAGTCCAGGCCGTAGAAGACGATGAAGGCGACCATGCTGACGTGCAGGTCGGGACCGAAGAGGGCCGGCAGCAGGAACAGCGACAGGCCGCGCAGCCCGTAGTAGGCCAGCAGGAGCAGCCGCGGGTCGGCGCGGTCGGTCAGCCAACCCGACAGCACCGTCCCGGCGATGTCGAAGACCCCCACGACGGCGAGCAGCCCGGCCGCCGTGGTGATCGGCATGCCGTGGTCGTGCGCGGCCGGGATGAAGTGCGGCTGCACCAGCCCGTTGGTCGACAGCCCGCAGATGAAGAACCCGCCGGCCAGCAGCCAGAACGGGACCGTCCGCGCGGCGGAGAGGAGCCCGCGCAGCGCCGTCCGCGCGGCGCCGGTGCGCACCGGGTCGGCGTCGTCGGCCGCCGTCCCGCCGTAGGGGACGACGCCGACGTCGCGCGGCCGGTCGCGCAGCAGCCACAGCACGAGGGGGACGACGGCCAGCGCGGCCGCGGTGGTGCCCAGCGACGCCGAGCGCCAGCCCCAGTTCGCGTCGGCCCAGGCGACCAGCGGGAGGAACACCAGCTGCCCGGTCGCCCCGCCGGCGGTGAGGATCCCCGACACCAGGCCGCGGCGGGCCACGAACCAGCGGCCGGTCACCGTCGCCACCAGCGACAGCGCCATCGACCCGGTGCCCAGGCCCACGAGGAAGCCCCACAGCAGCACCAGCTGCCAGCTCGCGGTCATGAAGACGGTCAGCCCGCTGCCGGTGGCGGTCAGCAGCAGCGCCGCGACGACGACGCGGCGGATGCCGAAGCGCTCCATCAGCGCGGCGGCGAACGGCGCGGTCAGCCCGTACAGCGCCATGTTGACCGCGACGGCGGCCGAGATCGTCGTGACCGACCAGCCGAACTCCGCGCGCAGCGGCTCGATGAGCACCCCGGGCACCGCGCGGAAAGCCGCGGCGCCGACCAGGGCCAGGAAGGTCACCGCGGCGACCCACCAGGCGGGGTGGACGCGGTGCGTGCGCGGCGCGGCGGTGCTCGTCACGACGGAGAGCATGGCGGACGCCGCGGACGACCGGACAGTGGCCCGCTGGCCAACACGTGCAAGGATCCGGCCATGGCAGCAGGCCCGAGTCCGGCCATGGCAGCAGGCCCGGTCCACGACGTCGCCGTCCTGGCGCTGCCCGGCTCCATCGCCTTCGAGCTCGGCCTGCCGCACCGGCTGCTGGAGTCCGCCGTCGACGCCGACGGGCACCGGCTCTACCGCGTGCGGGTCGCGACGCTCGACGGCGGCCCGGTGCGCACCTCGGCCGGCTACTCGATCACCCCCGAGCACGACGCCTCGCTGCTGGCCTCGGCCGGGACGGTCGTCGTCCCGGGGGTGCACGGCGGGCCGGCGATGACCGACGGCACCCTCCCCGACGGTCTCGGCGAGACGCTGCGGGCCGCCGCCGGGCACGCGCGGCTGGTGTCGATCTGCACCGGCGCCTTCGTGCTCGCCGCCGCCGGCCTGCTCGACGGGCGCCCGGCCACCACGCACTGGATGCACGCGGAGGCCTTCGGCCGCCTGTTCCCCGCCGTCCGGCTCGACCCCGGCGTGCTCTTCGTCGACGACGGCGACGTGCTCACCTCGGCGGGCAACGCCGCCGGCATCGACCTGCTGCTGCACCTGGTCCGGCGCGACCACGGCCACGAGGTGGCCAACCGGGTGGCCCGGCGCAACGTCGTCGCCCCCTGGCGCGAGGGCGGCCAGGCGCAGTTCGTCGAGCGGCCGCTGCCCGAGGTGGGCGACCACGGGACGGCGGCCACCCGCGCCTGGGCCGTGGAGCGGCTCGGCGAACCCCTGACGCTGGCCGACCTCGCCGCCCACGCGCGGATGAGCGCGCGCACCTTCACCCGCCGGTTCCGCGACGAGACCGGCCTGTCGCCGCTGCGCTGGCTCGCCGGGCAGCGGCTGGCCCTCGCCCGGCAGCTGCTGGAGTCCACCGACGCGCCGATCGACCGGGTCGCCGCCGACGCCGGCTTCGGCACCCCCGCGTCGCTGCGCCAGCACCTGCGGGCCTCCATCGGGGTCGCGCCCGGCACCTACCGGCGCAGCTACCGCGGCGGCGGTGTGACGGGGCACTCCCCCGTCTGACGGCACAGGCCAGCGCCGCGTCTGGTTGAGTAGCAGTACCGGCGCCGCCCTGCTGCCCATCCGGGGCGCGGGACTCGACGTCGGGCTGCGGCAGCGCCACCCCGGCGCGCCCGGCTGTCCGACGTCCCGCCGATGACGCAGTACCCGTCGCTGCCCCTCGCAGCGCCGCTGGTGCGCTCGTGCCGGGTCGCCCGACGGCGAACCGAGCACCGAGGAACACCCCATGACCTCGCACGACCCGACCACCGCTGCCCCCGAGGGCACCCGCGGGCGCCGTCGCGGCGGCCGCGGCCGCGGCAACCGCCCCACGACCGGTCAGCAGCCGGCTCCGGCGACCCCTGCCCCGGCGCCGACCCCCGTCGTCCCCGTGGGCGCGGACGCCACCGTCCTCCCCACCGACGCGACGTTCGCCGACCTCGGCGTGCCCGCTCCGCTGGTCGAGGTGCTCGCCGCCAGCGGCATCACCGCGCCGTTCCCCATCCAGGTGGCCACGCTGCCCGACACCCTCGCCGGGCGCGACGTGCTCGGCCGCGGCCGCACCGGCTCGGGCAAGACGCTGGCCTTCAGCCTGCCGCTGGCCGCCCGGCTGGCCGCCTCCGACAGCCGCCGGCAGCCCAAGCGGCCGCGCGCGCTGGTGCTGGTGCCGACCCGCGAGCTGGCCAACCAGGTGCTCGCCGTCGTCGACCCGCTGGCCCGGGCGCTGGACATGAAGGCGACCACCGTCTTCGGCGGCGTCGGGCAGAACCCGCAGGTGCAGGCGCTGGCCGGCGGCATCGACGTCCTCATCGCCTGTCCCGGCCGGCTCGAGGACCTCATCGGCCAGGGCCACTGCGACCTCTCCGCCGTCGAGATCACCGTCCTGGACGAGGCCGACCACATGGCCGACCTCGGGTTCCTGCCCGGCGTCAAGCGGCTCATGGACCGCACTCCGGCCACCGGTCAGCGGCTGCTGTTCTCCGCGACCCTGGACAACGGCGTCGACGTGCTGGTCAAGCGCTACCTGTCCGCCCCCACGACGCACTCGGTCGACCCCGCGGTCGCGCCGGTGTCCACGATGACCCACCACGTGTTCCGGGTGGAGGCCACCGACAAGCCGGCCGTCGTCCGGGAGCTGGCCTCCGGGCTGGGCCGCAGCGTGCTGTTCACCCGCACCAAGCACCAGGCCAAGAAGCTCGCCAAGCAGCTCACCGCGGCCGGCGTCCCGGCCGTCGACCTGCACGGCAACCTCAGCCAGAACGCCCGCGAGCGCAACCTCGAGGCGTTCAGCTCCGGCAGCACCCGGGTGCTGGTCGCCACCGACATCGCCGCGCGCGGCATCCACGTCGACGACGTCGCGCTGGTCGTCCACGTCGACCCGCCGGCCGAGCACAAGGCCTACCTGCACCGTTCGGGCCGCACCGCCCGGGCCGGCGCCGGTGGCACCGTGGTCACCGTCTCCACCCCCGACCAGGCCGGCGAGGTGCGCACCCTCGCCCGGCAGGCCGGCATCACCCCGACGGTGAGCGCCGTCCGCCCCGGCGCCGCGGAGATCAGCGCGCTGACCGGGCCGGCGGCCCCGCACGTCGAGCCGGCGCCCGCGCCGGAGCCCCAGCCGCAGGGCCAGGGCGGCGGCCGGCGCCGCCGGTCCGGGGGCGGCTCCGGTCGCGCCGCCGGCCAGGCCGGCACCGCCTCCGGCGGCGGGACGACGTCCGCCCGCGGCCAGGGCCGGACCTCGGGTCCGGCGCGCACCCGCGCCGAGCTCGCGGCGCGCGCCGGGACGCACTCGGCGGCGTCGTTCAGCGGACGCTCCCGCCGCGGCGGGCGCTGACCGGGCCGGGGCGGCGACGACGGTTGACGCCCCGGCTGGTGGGCACTGGACCGTCCGACCAGGTCCTGACCGTCCGCGACCAGCGAGGAGCACCATGGCACTGCCCATCACCCTGTCCGAGATCGCGCCCCGCATCTCGGCCGGCGCGTTCATCCTCAACAGCGGCCTGGGCAAGCGCGGCGCCGACGAGGGCACCGCGGCCGGGCTGCACGGCTTCGCCACCGGCACCTACCCGTTCCTCAAGAGCGTCGACCCGGCGACGTTCGTCAAGGTGCTGGCCTACAGCGAGATCGCCGTTGGGACGGCGCTGCTGACGCCGTTCGTGCCCACCGCCGTGGCCGGCGCGGCGCTGACCGCCTTCTCCGGCGGGCTGCTGGGGCTCTACCTGAACACCCCCGGGATGCGGAAGCCGGGCAGCCTGGCGCCGACCCAGGAGGGGCTGACGGTGGCCAAGGACGTGTGGCTGCTCGGCATCGGCATCGGCCTGCTCACCCGCGGGACGATCGACCGGGAGCCGCGCCGGGTGCGCAAGGCCGCGAAGACCCTGGCCAAGGCCAACAGGAAGGTCGCCAGGGCCGCCGAGAGCGCCGCCTGACGCGGCAGGGGGCCGGGCCCCCGGCCCCCTGCCTCACCTCGGCAGGAAGACCTGGCTGACGATCCGCCGCCGGCGGACGCCGTCGGGCTCGAGCGCCATCCGCGCGGCCAGGACCGCGCGCAGCTCGGTCACCAGCGCGGTGAACTCCTCGTCGTCGAGCCACAGCGCCACCTGGCGGTAGCCAACCCCGTCGGCCGCCGGGTCCAGCCCCGGGCCGGCCGCGGCGTCGGCGTACCGGTCGAAGTCCGCGAGCAGCGCGGCGACGAAGGTGGCGAAGGCCCGCCGGTGCTCGTCGACCGACATCGCCGCGGCCTCCGCGACGCCCACCGACGCCGCCCCGGTCACCAGCCGGTAGCTGCGCTCGGCCGCGCCGCGCACCTTCCGCTCCCCCACCACGGCCAGCACGCCCGCCTCGGCCAGCACCCCGACGTGCCGGTACAGCGTCGCCGCCGGGACGTCGGGCAGCTCGCTGCGCAGGTCGGCCGTGGTCAGCGTGCGGTCGCCGAGGAAGGCCTGCACGATCCGCAGCCGCACCGGGTGGAGCAGCAGGTCCGCCGTCGCCATGACGTCACCGTTCTCATAGTTGACATCGTTCTCGGTTTCGATAACGATGATGCCATGGCGACCGTGACCACGACACCCCGGACCCTGCAGGTCTCGCTCACCCGCGCCGAGCGCGTCCTCGGCCTGCTCCGCGACCTCGAGGCCCCTCTGTCGGCCGTGCAGTCGGTCGAGGTCGTCCCCGACGGGCCGGCCGCCGCCCGCGGGCTGCGCGCGCCCGGCCTCGGCCTCCCCGGCCTGCGCCTGATCGGCACCTGGCGCGGGCGCGGGGAGAGGACCCTGGTGTCGGTGCGGCGCGGCCAGCCGGCCGTGCGGGTGCGACTGACCGGGCAGCGCTTCGACACCCTCCTGCTCGGGGTGGACGACCCGGCCGCGGTGGCCGGGGCCCTGACCGCGGCGCGCTGAGGTGCGCGAGTTCCCGGTGCAGGTGCCCGGCAGTCCTCCGCTCGCCGGCACCCTCGCCCTCCCCGACGCCCCGGCGCCGGTGCCCGCGGTCCTGCTGGCCGCCGGGTCCGGCCCCCTCGACCGCGACTCGAACCACCGCCGCCTGCGCTTCGACGTCACCCGGGCACTGGCGCACGCCCTGGCCGACGGCGGGATCGCCTCGCTGCGCTACGACAAGCGCGGTGTGGGCGGCAGCCCCGGCGACTGGCGGACCGCCGGCCTGTACGACAACGTCGACGACCTGGCCCGGGCGCGCGACGCACTCGCCGCCCGGACCGAGGTGGACCCCGGCCGCATCGTGCTGGCCGGGCACAGCGAGGGAGCCGTCCTGGCCGCCGCGCTGGCGGGGCGGGCGGTCGGTCAGCAGGGGGTCCCGGTGGCCGGCGTCGTCCTGCTCGCGATGAGCGCGACCCCGGGCGCGGACCTGCTCCGCTGGCAGGCCCGGCAGATCGCGCCCACGCTCCCCACGCCGGTGCGCGGCCTGCTCCGGCTGCTGCGCACTGACCTGGAGGCCAGGGTCGCGGCCAACCACCGGAGGATCCTCGCGACCACCAGCGACGTGGCACGGATCGGCGGCGTCCGCCTCAACGCCCGGTGGACCCGCGAGTTCCTCCGCCACGACCCGCGGACGGACCTCGCCCGGCTGGCCGTCCCGGTCCTGGCCCTCACCGGCGACAAGGACCTCCAGGTGCCGGCCGACGACCTCGCCGTCCTCGCCGCGACCGTGCCCGGACCGGTCGAGGTCCGGCGCGTCCCCGACCTGACGCACACACTGCGCCGGCAGCCGCGCGCGGCCTCGATGCGCCACTACCGGGAGGAGCTGCGCCGCCCGGTCGACCCGGACCTGTGCTCCACCGTGGTCGCCTGGTGCCGGAGCGTGACGGGTGTGCCCGCGTCGTCGTGATCCCCGGGTCGGGGGGTTCCCCGAGGTGCTTGACCCCTGCAGCATCGCGGACCACGGGGAGCCGCCGCCGGGGCGGGGTCCCGTCGGCTCCCAGGAGGTCCCGCGTGTCCCAGGCGACCACGTCCACCCGCTCCGCCCGCCACGCCGCGCCGCTGGTCCTGGCCCTCGGCATCGGCCTGCTCAGCGGCTGCTCCGGGGACGAGGGCGCCGCGGACGCCGCACCGTCGAGCAGCGCACCGTCCAGCAGCGCGGAGGCGAGCACCCCCACGTCGTCCGCCCCCGCCACGAGCGCCCCCGCCACGAGCGCCCCCGCGGAGGCCGAGAGCGAGACGGTGTCGGTCACCGAGGGCGAGATGTTCATCGAGCTCTCCGAGGACTCGTACTCCGCCGGCACCTACACCTTCGAGGTGACCAACGACGGCCGGATGCCGCACGACTTCGTCGTCGAGCAGGGCGGCAGCGACGTCGCCGCCACGGAGGTGCTCCAGCCCGGCCAGTCGGCGACCCTCGAGGTCGACCTCACGCCGGGCGAGTACGTCTTCTACTGCTCCGTCGGCGCCCACCGGGCCGCCGGCATGGAGGTCGCGGTCACCGTCGGCGCCTGAGGGAGGACCTCCCTGCCCCCTGTCGCGATGCAGCGAGTGGCGGGGGCAGGGAGTCCTTCCTCAGTTGCCGCTGGCGAAGGCGGCGTCGAACGCCGCGGCCGGCGGGTCGAACGCCAGCCGGCGCACGAACGCCAGCGCCTCGGGGGCGCCCACCAGGCGGTCCATGCCGGCGTCCTCCCACTCCACCGAGATCGGCCCGTCGTAGCCGATGGTGTTGAGCATCCGGAAGCAGGCCTCCCACGGGACGTCGCCGTGGCCGGTGGACACGAAGTCCCAGCCGCGCCGCGGGTCGGCCCAGGGCAGGTGCGAGCCCATCCGGCCGTTGCGGCCGTTGCCCACCTGCTTCTTCGCGTCCTTGCAGTCGACGTGGTAGATCCGGTCCTTGAAGTCCCAGATGAACGAGACCGGGTCGAGGTCCTGCCAGACGAAGTGGCTCGGGTCCCAGTTCAGCCCGAAGGCCTCGCGGTGGCCGATGGCCTCCATGGTGCGCACCGTCGTCCAGTAGTCGTAGGCGATCTCCGACGGGTGGACCTCGTGCGCGAAGCGGACGCCGACCTCGTCGAAGACGTCGAGGATCGGGTTCCAGCGCGCGGCGAAGTCCGCGTAGCCGTCCTCGACCATCGACTCGGGCACCGGCGGGAACATCGCGACGGTCTTCCAGATCTTGGACCCGGTGAAGCCGACGACGGTGTCCACGCCGAGCTTCGCGGCCGCCCGGGCGGTCGTCTTCATCTCCTCCGCCGCCCGCTGCCGGACGCCCTCGGGGTCGCCGTCCCCCCAGACGCGCGGGTGCACCATGCCGCGGTGCCGCTCGTCGATCGGGTCGTCGCAGACGGCCTGGCCGTTGAGGTGGTTGGAGATGGCCCAGACCTTCAAGCCGTACTTGTCCAGCAGGGCGAGGCGCTCCTGGACGTACGAGTCGTCGTTCGCGGCGCGCTCGACGTCGAGGTGGTCGCCCCAGCAGGCGATCTCCAGGCCGTCGTAGCCCCACTCGGAGGCGAGCCGGGCCACCTCCTCGAAGGGCAGGTCGGCCCACTGGCCGGTGAACAGGGTGACGGGACGGGGCATCGTGGTCTCCTCTCGGCTCAGATCTCGGTCCAGACGGAGTGTGAGGCGGCGCTGCGCTCGACGGCGTCGAGCACCCGCTGCACCTGCAGCCCGTCGGCGAAGGACGGCGTCGGGTCCTCGCCCTTGGCGATGGCGGTGACCAGGTCGACGACCTGGTGGGTGAAGCCGTGTTCGTAGCCCAGACCGTGCCCGGCCGGCCACCAGGCGCCGACGTAGGGGTGGTCGGGCTCGGTGACGACGATGCGGCGGAAGCCCGCGGTCGCGGCCGGCTCGTCGCCGTCGTAGAAGTGCAGGACGTTCATGTCCTCGAAGTCGAACGCCAGGCTGCCGCGCGAGCCGTTGACCTCGATCCGGATGGCGTTCTTGCGGCCGAGGGCGAACCGGGTCGCCTCGAAGCTGGCCAGCGCCCCGCCGTCGAACCGGCCGAGGAACACCGCGGCGTCGTCCACCGTGACCGTGCCCATCCCCTCGCCGGCGACGCCGGACAGCGACCCGGCCGACGCCGGCAGCGGGCGCTCCTTGACGAAGGTCTCCAGCAGCGCGCTGACGCCGGTGAGCCGCTGCCCGGTGATGTGCTGGGTGAGGTCGACGATGTGCGCGCCGATGTCGCCGAGCGCGCCCGAGCCGGCCTTCTCCTTCTGCAGCCGCCACGACATCGGCGCGGCCGGGTCGGCGATCCAGTCCTGCAGGTACTGGGCGCGCACGTGCCGGATCTCGCCGAGCCGGCCCTGCGCGACCAGCTCGCGCGCCAGGCCGATCGCCGGCACCCGCCGGTAGGTGAAGCCGACCATCGACCGCACGCCGCGGGTCGCGGCGCGGGCGGCGGCCTCGGCCATCGCCTCGGCTTGCGCCACGGTGTTGGCCAGTGGCTTCTCGCAGAGCACGTGCTTGCCCGCCTCGAGCGCGGCGATCGCGATCTCGGCGTGGGTGTCGCCCGGCGTGCAGACGTCGACGAGGTCGACGTCGTCGCGCTCGAGCACGCGGCGCCAGTCGGTCTCGACCGAGGACCAGCCCAGCCGCTCCGCGGCGTCGGCGACGCGGACGGCGTCCCGGCCGGCCAGCACGGTGAGCCGGGGACGCATCGGCAGGTCGAAGAAGTGGGGGGCGGTGCGCCAGGCCTGCGAGTGCGCGGCGCCCATGAAGGCGTAGCCGATCAGGCCGACGCCGAGGGTCGGGGGCATGCGGTCTCCTCACCGAGCCGCCGGGGGGACGGCGCGCCGTCCCCCCGGCGACCTCGTGTCAGCGGGTCAGGACTCGAACGCGGCGTCGATGTACTGGTCGACGTTGTCGGCGGTCACGACGGGGGCGTCGAGCACGATGCGCTGCGGCACGCCCTGCGAGGCGAGGTCGGACAGGCTCTTGCCCTGCACGATCAGCCGGGCGAGCGCGATCCCGTCGGCGGCCTGGGTGTGCGGGTAGATGACCGTCGCGTCGAGCACCGACTGGCCGGACTGGATCTCGCGCATCGCGTTGGCCGACCCGGCGCCACCGACCATGATGAACTCGTCACGGCCGGCGTTGTTGATGGCGGCCAGGACGCCGACGCCCTGGTCGTCGTCGTGGTTCCAGATGGCGTCGATCCGCGGGGCGGCCTGCAGCAGGTTGGCCGCGGTCCGCTCCCCGCCCTCGACGGTGAAGTCCGCCGCCACGCGGTTGTCCACGTTGAGGCCGCACTCGGCCAGCGCGTCGGCGAAGCCCTGGCTGCGGTCCTGCGTCAGCGGCAGGGAGTCGATGCCGGCGATCTCCGCGACGACCGCGTCGGGCTGGTCGCCCAGCTGCGTGCAGATGTACTGGCCGGCCGAGACGCCCATGCCGTAGTTGTCGCCGAGGACGGTGGCCTGGGCGGCGAAGGGGCTGTTGAACTCGCGGTCGACGTTGATGACCGGGATTCCGGCCTCCATGGCCCGCAGTGCGACGGGGGTCAGTGCGGCGCCGTCGAAGGGCAGCAGCACGATCGCGTCGACGCCCTCGTTGATGAAGGTCTCGACCTGGCTGATCTGGGTGCTGACGTCGTTGGTGCCCTCCGCGACGGAGAGCTCGACGTCCTCGTAGCGGTCGGCCTCGGCCTGCGCGGCCTGGCTGATCCCGGCCATCCAGCCGTGGTCGGCGGCCGGCGCGGAGAAGCCGATGCGCACCGTCTCGCCGGCCTCGTCGTTGGGGCTGGCGGCCTCACCGCCACCGCCGCCCCCGCCGCCGGAGGCCTCGGGGGTGTTGCTCGTGCAGCCGGCGACCAGGACGCCGGCGCCGAGAACGGCGAGCGCGGTCGACGTGACACGACGGAACGGGCGCTGCCTCGCTGCAGACATGTTCTCTCCTCGTTGATCGCCTCCCTGGCAGTCGTCGCCAGGTGGGGGGTCGTGCGGGTGGTGCCGGTCCGGGACGGGTGCCGCCCCGGGCCGCGTCAGGGGCGGTCGGTCGTCGCGCCGGGTGCGGGGCCGCCGGGGCCGCCGGGCGTCGCGCCGCCGGAGACCGTGCCGGCCGCTCCGGCCGGGGCGGGCGGGCTGCCGGCGCCCGAGCCCCGGCCGAGCCGGCCGAGGCTGAACGACCCGGTCGCCAGCCGCATCTGCAGCAGGACGGCGACGACGATGATCACGCCGCGGGCGACCGCCTGGGCGGAGCTGGACAGGTTGTTCAGCGTGAAGACGTTGCCGAGCGTGGTGAAGATCAGCACGCCCAGGACGGTGCCGACGATGGTGCCGCGGCCGCCGATGAGCAGCGTGCCGCCGATGACCACCGCGGCGATCGCGTCCAGCTCGTAGAGCGTGCCGTGGGTGGAGCTGCCGGTGGTCGTCCGGGCCATGAGCATGACCGCGGCGATGCCGCAGGTGACGCCGGAGAGCACGTAGAGCCACATGGTGTGCCGCTGCACCCGGATGCCGGCCAGCCGCGCGGCCTCGGCGTTGCCGCCGACGGCGAAGGTGCGCCGGCCGAACGTCGTCCGGTTGAGCAGCACCCACCCGGCGACGGCGACCAGCGCGAAGATGACCACCAGCGTGGGGACGCCGAGGACGTCGCCGGAGAAGAAGGCCAGGAAGTCGCGGTCCTGCACGATCTGGGTGCGCCGGTTGGCGATGATCTCGGCCAGGCCGCGGGCGGCGGCCAGCATGGCCAGGGTCGCGATGAAGGCGACGAGCTTGCCGTAGGCGATGACGATCCCGTTGACCAGTCCGCAGCCGGCGCCCACCAGCAGCGCGGTGACCACCATGACGATCCAGTGGAAGTCCTCGGCCATCGCCTGGGTGGCCAGCGTCGTGGCCCACACCGAGGACAGCGCCACGATCGCGCCGACCGACAGGTCGATGCCGCCGCCGATGATCACGAACGTCATGCCGACGCTGACCACGCCGATCACCGCGGCCAGCCGCAGGATCGTCAGCACGTTGTCGACGGCGAGGAAGCGGTCGGGGGCGGTGGCGGTGCCGACGATGCAGAGCACCGCCAGGGCGACGACGAGGCCGAGGTTGCGGCCCACGGGGCCGGCGAGGAACCCTGCCCCGCTGCGGCGCCCCGCCGTGCCGGAGGGCTGCCGGGGAGCGTCCGTCCCCGTCGCCACGGTCGTGCTGCTCATGCCACGTCCCCTTCGCGCTGTGCGTGTGCGGCGCCGTGCGCGGCCGCGTCCTCCATGACCAGGTCGAGCACCCGGTGCTCGTCGAGCGCGCCGGCCGGTTCCTCCGCCAACACGCGGCCGTCGCCGATGACCAGCACCCGGTCGGCCAGACCGAGCACCTCGGGGATCTCGCTGGAGACCACGACGACGGCCACGCCGCGATCGGCCAGCTCGCGGATCAGTGCGTACATCTCCGACCGGGCGCCGACGTCCACGCCGCGGGTCGGCTCGTCGAGCAGCAGCACCCGGCAGTCGCGCAGCAGCCACCGGGCCAGCACGACCTTCTGCTGGTTCCCGCCCGACAGCGTCCGGACCTCCCGGTCGACGTCGGCCGGCCGGACCTCGAGTGCGGTCACCTGCTGCCGGGCGGCCTCGGCCTCGGCGGACCGGGAGAGGAAGCCGGCGCGGGTGAACCGGGCCAGGCTCGAGAGGCTGATGTTGCGCGCGACCGACTCCCCCAGCAGCAGGCCCTGGCTCTTGCGCTCCTCGGGGGCCAGGCCGACACCGGCGGCGACCGCGGCGGCGACGTCCCCCGGGCGCAGCCGCCGTCCGCCGACCCGCACCGTGCCCGACGTCGGGCGGCGGGCGCCGTAGACGGTCTCGAGGATCTCCGAGCGACCGGAACCGACCAGGCCGGCGAGGCCCACGACCTCGCCCGGGCGGACGGTGAAGGAGACGTCGGCGAAGGAGCCGCGCAGCCCCAGCCCCTCGACCTCGAGCAGCGGGGCGGCGTCGGGGTCGGGGTGCTCCCGCCGCTCGGGGAAGACGTACTCGATGTCCCGGCCGGTCATCAGGGTGATGACCTCGCGGGTGCCGGTCTCGCGGGCGGGCAGGCCGGTGGCGACGGTGCGGCCGTCCTTGAGGACGGTGATCCGGTCACCGACCTCGCGGATCTCCTCGAGCCGGTGGGAGATGTAGACGACGGCGACGTCGTGCGCGGTGAGGTCGCGGATCACCGCGAACAGCCGCTCGACCTCCTCGCTGTCCAGGACGGCCGACGGCTCGTCCATGATGATCAGCTTCGCGTCCTGCGAGAGGGCCCGGGCGATGCTGACCATCTGCTGGGCGGCCGCCGGCAGGGAGCCGACCTCGGCGGTGGGCCGGATGTCGGCGTGGCCGAGGCGCTCCAGCAGCCGCGCGGCGGCGCGGTTGGCCGAGGACGGCCGGGTCACGCCCAGCCGCGCGTGCTCCCGGCCGAGGAAGACGTTGTCGGCGACGGTGAGGCCGGCGACCAGGTCGAGCTCCTGGTAGATCGTCGCGATCCCCAGTGACATGGCCGCCTGCGGGTCGGTGAGCCGCACCGGCTCGCCGCGCCAGCTGATCCGGCCGGCGTCGGGCTGGTGCGCCCCTGCCAGCACCTTGATGAGGGTCGACTTGCCCGCGCCGTTCTGGCCGAGCAGGCAGTGCACCTCCCCCGCGCGGACGTCGAGGTCGACGCCGTCGAGCGCCCGGACACCGGGGAAGGACTTGACGACGCCGTGCACCTCCAGCAGCGGAGGTCCACCCGACGGCGAGGGAGACGAGGACATCGGCACCACCCAGACTTCTGCTCAAAGCTGACCATTAGTCGGCTGAGGCGAGAACATAAGGGCGGTGCCCGATGTGGTCAAGGCCACGCACCCCGGGTTGCCGAAACGAGACCCGAGGACATGGCGGTCCTCGCGGACCGCACCGGGGAGTCCGCGCAGCGCGACGCAGCAGCTCAGCGCGCCAGGGGGACGGCAGCTGGCCGTGGCATCCGGGTGAGCCGCCCTGCGAGGCGGTGCGAGGAGTGGGGGCCGGAGGCTCCCGCGATCGAGTGGCGGGAAGGGCCCAGCGCGCCAGGGGGACGGCACCTGGCCGCGGCCTCCGGGTGAGCCGCCCTGCGAGGCGGTGCGAGGAGTGGGGGCCGGAGGCTCCCGCGATCGAGTGGCGGGAGGGGCCCAGCGCGCCAGGGGGACGGCACCTGGCCGCGGTGCGGTCCGGAGGACCGCAGTGTCATCGCGGTGTCGGCCGGTGGGCCGACGGTGTCACCGCGCGAGGGCCTGCTCGACCGACTCCTCGTCGAGGAAGCCCTCGATGGCCATGAGCGCGGCGCCGACCCGGCCGGAGAGCTCCGGAGCCGCGCTGACGGTGATCTCCAGCGCGCGGGCGGCCAGCGGCATCGAGCGCCGATAGACCGACTCGCGGATCCCGGCCAGCAGCGGGACGCCGGCCTGCGCCACACCGCCGGTGATGACGATGCGGTGGGGGTTGAAGAAGTTGACCAGCGCCGCGAGCACCGTGCCGATCGTGCGACCCGCCTCGCGGACCAGCTCGATCGCCGCGCCGTCGCCGTGCGCCGCGCGCTCCACGACCTCGCGGGTGGTGCCGACCGGCAGCCCCGCCGCCACGGCGTCGCGCAGCAGCGCGCCACCGCCGGCGAGCGCCTCGAGGCAGTTCTCCTGGCCGCAGCGGCAGGTCACCACCCGCCCGTCGGGCGTGCTCACGTGGATGTGCCCGATGTCCCCGGCGCTGCCCTGCGCGCCGCGGTAGACCCGGCCGTCGACGATGACGCCGCAGCCGATGCCCGTGCCGACCTTGACCACGAGCACGTCCTGCACCGACCCGGCGGCGCCCATCTCCCCCAGCGCCATGACGTTGACGTCGTTGTCGACGTAGACCGGGCACCCGTAGCGGCCGAACGCGCTCGGGATCGGGAAGTCGTGCCAGCCCGGCATGATCGGCGGGTGGGAGGGGCGTCCGCTGGAGTGCTCCACCGGCCCGGGGACGCCGACGCCCACGGCGCAGACGTCGGCCGGCTCCAGACCGGCCTCGGCGAGGACCAGCTGGGCCAGCCGGTCGACCTCGGCCAGCACCGGGCCGGGGCCGTCGGCGATGTCGATCGGGTGGCCGATGGTGGCCAGGATCTCGGCCGAGAGGTCGGTGACGGCGACGTCGACGCTGGTCACGCCCAGGTCCACCGCGAGCACGCACCCGGCGCGGCTGTTGAACCGCAGCAGGGTCGGCGGCCGGCCGCCGGTGCTCCAGCCGCGCCCGCCCTCGGCGAGCAGGTTGGCCGCGATCAGCTGGTCGACGCGGGCGCTGACGGTGTTCCGCGAGGCGCCGGTCAGCGCGACCAGCTCGGCCCGGCTGCGCGCGCGGCCGGTGCGGACGTACCGCAGCAGCGCGCCGGCCGAGGCGGAGGAGTGGGCCACGAGCACATCGTGTCACGCAGCGGCCACCCTCCCGGGGGTCCGAGCCGATCAGGCACCCGGTCGGAGCCCCCGTGCGCCCGTCCGGCCGGCCGCCGCGCGCAGCAGCGCCGCGACCTGCACCGGGTGGGTCATGGGGGTCAGGTGGGCCGCCCCGGGGATCTCGGCGAGCCGGCCGTCCGGCGCGGCCGCCGCCACGGCCGCGGCCCAGTCGTGCGGGCAGAGCCGGTCGCGGGTGCCGCGGACGACGGTCACCGGCACCCGGACCGCCCCCAGCCGGGCGTCGATCCGGTCGGGCGAGGCCACGTCCCACAGCTGCCGCATGGCCCACGGCCCCGTGCGCAACCACTGCGGGAGCGCCAGGAACGCGTGCGGCCACCGCTCGCGGACCGCCGTCGCCACCCACCGCCGGGCCAGCCCCACGGCAGAGCGCAGCCGCGGGTCGGTGGTGGGCCCGAGCAGCACGAGTCCGGCGACCCGGGGGTCCCGGGCCGCGGCGACCACCACCTGGCAGCCCTGCGAGTGGCCGACCAGCAGCACCGGTCCCTCGCCGAGCCGGGCACGCAGCCTGGCCGCGAGCTCCTCGAGCGGCGGCACCGGCCCCGGCAGCCCCATCCCCGGCAGCAGGACGACGTCGGCGGGCACCAGGTCCCGCAGCCGGGCCGAGGAGCGCTCGTCGAGCCCGAGTCCGGGGACGAGGACCGGCCGGGTTCCGGGTTTCGGCACCCAACCGGTCTACCGCTGCTGCGTGAGGCGCTCACCAGCGGGTAGGACGGCGCTCTGTGACCTGGATCGCCCCGAGGTGTCCGCGCCCCGGGAACACCGAGGTGGGAGACTGATTCATCATGACGACATCACCTGTGGCCGACCCCGTCGGCGCCTCCTCGTCCGGTCGGCCCAGGGTCGTCATCGTCGGCTCCGGCTTCGGTGGGCTGTTCGCCGCCAAGGCGCTCAAGCGGGCTCCCGTCGACGTCACCGTCATCGGCAAGACCAGCCACCACCTGTTCCAGCCGCTGCTCTACCAGGTGGCCACCGGCATCCTCTCCGAGGGCGAGATCGCGCCGGCCACCCGTGAGATCCTGCGGCACCAGGAGAACGCCCGCGTCGTGCTCGGCGAGGTCACCGACATCGACCTGGCCGCCCGCACGGTCACCTCCACCATCCTGGGCCGCACCACGGTGCACCCGTACGACGAGCTGATCGTGGCCGCCGGCGCCGGGCAGTCCTACTTCGGCAACGACCGCTTCGCCGAGTTCGCCCCCGGTATGAAGAGCATCGACGACGCCCTGGAGCTGCGCGGCCGCATCTTCGGCGCCTTCGAGCTCGCCGAGCTCGCCACGGACCCGGCCGAGCGCGACCGGCTGCTCACCTTCGTCGTGGTGGGCGCCGGCCCGACGGGCGTGGAGATGGCCGGCCAGATCGCCGAGCTGGCCCACCGCACCCTGCGCCGCGACTTCCGCACCATCGACCCGACGCAGGCCCGGGTGATCCTGCTGGACGCCGCTCCGCAGGTGCTGCCGCCGTTCGGCGAGAAGCTCGGCGACCGCGCCCGCCGGCACCTCAACGAGATCGGCGTCGAGGTCCAGCTCGGCGCGATGGTCACCGACCTGGACGCCAACGGCCTGGAGGTCAAGGACCGCGACGGGCAGGTCCGCCGCATCCGGGCGGCCACCAAGGTCTGGGCGGCCGGCGTCCAGGCCAGCCCGCTGGGCCGGCTGCTCGGCGAGCAGTCCGGCGCCGAGGTCGACCGCGCCGGACGCATCGCCGTGCAGCCCGACCTCACCCTCCCCGGGCACCCCGAGGTGCACGTCATCGGCGACATGGCCAACCACCCGGACCGGCTGCCCGGCGTCGCGCAGGTGGCCATCCAGGGCGGCCGGTACGCCGCCGAGGCGATCCGGCGGCGGACCGCCGGCAAGCAGCCGCAGGGCCCGTTCCGCTACCGCGACAAGGGCAACATGGCGACGATCTCCCGCTTCTCCGCCGTCGCCGACATCAAGAACCTCAAGTTCGAGGGCTTCTTCGCCTGGGTGCTGTGGCTGGTCGTGCACCTGATGTACATCGTGGGCTTCAAGAGCCGGGTGACCGCGGTGCTGCACTGGATGGTCAGTTTCCTCGGCCGCGGCCGCGCCGAGCGGGTGGCCACCCAGCAGCAGGTGTACGGGCGGCTGGCGCTGGAGGCGCTCGGGTCGGAGTTCGCGGTCTCCAAGACCGGCGGGCCGAAGGACGCCACGGCCCCGGCGACGGACCTGACCGAACGCCGCTCCGCTTAACCGGCCGGCTCGCCCAGCCAGAGGGTGAGGGCGGTGGTCACGTCCACGGGCCGGACGACGTGGCCGCCGTCGAACTCCTCGTAGGTGACGTCGTACCCGCCCGCCCCGAGCTCGCCGGCCAGCCGCCGTCCGCACCGCGCGACGGGCAGCACGCGGTCGTCGGTGCCGTGCGAGATCCAGATCCGCGGCCGGCCGACCCGCCGCGGTGGGACGGCGAACCCCGGCGAGAAGGCGAGCACCGCCTCGGCGAGGTCGCCGTTGGCCAGCCCGAGGCTGAGCGCGTACGAGGCGCCGTCGGAGAAGCCGCCGAAGGCCACGCCGGTGACCGCCTGGCGGGCGAAGACCTGCTCGAGGGCGGCGTCCAGCACCGCCACGTCCCGGCCGAGGCCGCCGGCGATGAGGTCCCAGGTGGCGGCGACCGAGGACGGGGCGAGCACCAGCGCGTCCCGGGCGGTCGCCGGCCCCCCGACCAGACCCACGGACTGCGCCGCCGTCCCGCCCGCGCCGTGGAAGAACACCAACAGCGGCCGCGGCCGGGGCCGCCCCTCGGGGACGACGAGCTGCGCCTGCGCGTGCGGTCCCAGCTCCAGGGTGCGAGCGCCCGGTGGGTACGGCGCCGCGGCCGGCGCGGTCACCGGCCGGGCGTCGAGCCGCCCCTCTGCGGCGTGCGGGAGCGCCACCGCTAGACCGCGTGCGCCAACGGCGGCACGTGCTCGTCGGCCCGCTCGAGGTGCAGCGGCTGCAGGGGCGAGGTGTCCTCCAGGTACAGGAAGGCGTCGTAGCGCTCCCCCAGCACGGTCGGCACGTAGTTGCCCCACTTCTCCCGCTCGGGCCGGTAGACCACGCCGATCGCCCGGTGGTCCAGCCGGCGCTCGAGCTCGGCCGGCGGGGAGCCGTCGCGCGACCAGACCAGCAGCGCGTCGCGGCCGACCTCCTCGTGCAGCAGCGCCTCCAGGCTGCCGGGCCGGGCCTCGGGCACCGGCATCCGCTGCATCTGCGCGCCCCACTCGCTGCCGGCGATGACGCCGCCGCGGTACCCGCCGAAGCCCACCAGGACGACGTCGTCGACGCCGTGCCGCTCACGCAGCATCTGCCCGACGTTGGTCATGCCGGCGTCGGCCATGTCGGTGGCGCGGGCGTCCCCGATGTGGGTGTTGTGCTCCCAGACGACGGCCTTGGGCGGGTGCGGCCCTGTGCCGTGGTGGGCGAGCAGCCGGTCGAGGGTGTCGACCATGTGCACGTCGCGCACGTTCCACGACTCCGCCGAGCCCCGCACCATCGCGCGGTAGTAGCGCTCGGCGTCGACGACGACCGCGGCGTTCTGCTCGGCGGAGAAGCGCGCCTCGGGGTCGTCCTCGGCCTCTCGCCGCCCGCGCTCCTCGCACAGGTGGTGCAGCAGGTCGACGACGGCCTGCTCGCAGCTGGTCGGGGCGAAGCGGGAGGCGAAGGCGTACTCGGCGCCGTCCTCGCCGAAGGGCTCGAAGCAGCGCAGCGCCCGGAGCGCGGTCTCCGCGTGCTCGGGCTCGTTCTCCCGCAGCCAGCCCACGAGCTCGTGCATCGAGTCCCAGAGGCTGTAGACGTCCAGACCGTAGAAGCCGACCCGCTCGTCCTCCGGGCGCCCGGCGTTGACGTCGCGCAGCCAGCGGCAGAAGTCGACGACGTCGTCGTTGGCCCACATCCACGTCGGCCAGCGGGAGAAGGCGTCGAGGGCGTCGCGCGGGTCGACGTCGGCACCCGGCCGCAGCTTGACCGACCGGTCGACCCGGGAGCAGTCGGGCCAGTCGCCCTCCACCGCGACGAAGCCGAAGCCGCGTTCGGTGATCAGCCGGCGGGTCAGCGCGGCCCGCCAGGCGTAGTACTCGGAGGTGCCGTGGCTCGCCTCGCCGATCGCCACGATCCGCGCGTCGCCGACCCGCTCGAGCACCGGGTCGAGGTCGGCGGGGTCGCGCAGCGGCAGCGCCAGGTCCCGGACGCCGGTCATGGCCTACTCCGCGCCGCCGGGCTCGGCCATCTTCGCGTGGCCGGCGGACTTCAGCCGGTCCGGCAGCACGGAGTTGACCACGGCCTGGGCCTTGCTCAGCAGCGAGCCGCCGAGCACCTTGGTCTCCCCCTCCATCAGGGCCTCGAAGCCCTGCCTCGCGACCTGGGCCGGGTCGTCCTTGGGGCCCTGGCCGAGCTTCGTGTCCGTCAGGTCGCCGCGCTCGAAGAACTCGGTGTCGGTGGGGCCGGGCATCAGCGAGGTGACCGTCACCCCGGTGTCGCGCAGCTCGGTGGCCAGCGCCTCGGCGAACGACTGGACGAACGACTTCGAGGCGTTGTAGACCGCCTGGTACGGGCCCGGCATGGTCGAGGCGACCGACGAGGTGAACAGCACCCGGCCCTCGCCGCGCGCGGCCATGTCCCGGAGCACGGACTTGGCCAGGACGACGGTCGAGCGGACGTTGAGGTCGATGATCGCCAGCTCGTCCTCGAGCGGGTTCTCCACGAACGGCCCGCCCTTCCCCACACCGGCGTTGAGCGCCGCCGCGGCCAGCGGGCGCCCCGTGGCGGTCACCGCGTCGTACACGGCCTGCGCGCCCTCGGCAGTCCGCAGGTCGGCCTGCACCGTCTGCACCGTGGTGCCGGCGGCGCGCAGCTGCTCGGCGGCGGTCGTGAGCTCGGCGTCCTCGGCGTTGACCACGAGGTCGAAGCCGTGCTCGGCGAACTGGCGGGCCAGCTCGAGGCCGATGCCGCTCGAGGCGCCGGTGACGAGGGCGAGGGGTCGCGGTTCGGTCATGGCCGCCCCCTACCCCGGGAGGCCTCGTCTCACCCGACGCCGCCGACGCCGTCCCGCACCACCGCGGCCGCCACTGCCCGGCGGTCACGGGTGGCGACCCAGGTGTCGCGCTGCCGGGTGGCCGACGTGCCGTGCGCCCACAGCCGGTCCAGCAGCGCGGCGACCTCGTCCTCCTCGTCGTGCGCGCGCAGGTCCTCGGCGAGCTCGGCGACCAGCGCGTCGACGGCGTGCCGCGCGGCGACGGGCTCGCCGCGCACCGGGTCGAACAGCTCGCCGCGCAGCCCGTCGCGGGCGGCCCGCCAGCGGGCGGCGCGCAGCAGCTCGGGGCGCACCTCGGGAACCGGCTCGGCGCGCTCCGCGCGAGCGGCGAGCACCCGCACCAGCGAGCGGACCAGCGCGGCGTGCAGGACGGCGGCGTCGAGGTCAGTGCAGACGTCGGCCAGCCGGAACTCCAGCGTCGGCCAGCGCGCGGACGGCCGCACGTCCCAGTACAGGTGCCGGCCGTCCTCGACGACCCCGGAGCGCACCAGCCCGTCGAGGACCTCGCGGAACCGCTGCTCGGTGCCCATCGGCTCCGGGGGCCCGGCGTTGGGCCAGTGCGACCACCACAGCGTGCGCCAGGACTCGTAGCCGGTGTCCGCGCCGTCGTGGAAGGGCGAGCTGCCGGTCATCGCGAGCAGCACCGGCAGGTGGGGGCGGGCGCGGTCCATCACCGCCACCGCCGTCCCGAGGTCGGGCACGCCGACGTGCACGTGGCAGCCGCAGATGTCCTGCCGGTCGGCCAGCCCGCCCCAGCGCTCGACCATCGCCTCGTACCGGGGCGCGCCGGTGATCCGCTGCTCGCGCCAGGTGCCGAAGGGGTGGGTGGAGGCGGGGAACGGCACCAGCCCGTCGCGGGCGGCGGCCGCCGCGGCCTCGGCGCGGGTGGCGGCCAGCTGGGCGCGCAGCTCGGCCAGCGTGGTGCAGACCCCGGTGGAGGTCTCCAGCTGCGTGGTGACGATCTCGGGGTGCACGTGCTCCCCCGCGTCGCCAGCGAGGGCAGCCCGCACGACCGTCGCGCTCGGGGTGAGCGCGAGGGTGTCGGGGTCGACGAGGTGGAACTCCTCCTCGACACCGACGGTGGCCCCGGCGGTGGTCGGCGGCGGGTGGCCCGGAGGCACCGTCGGCCCGGTCACGGCTCGGCGTACCAGGCGAAGCCGAGCCCGGGGACGACGACCCGCCCGTCGCGCACCGGGAGGACGCCGTCGCTGCCGTGGACCTGCTCGAAGCTGCCGAAGCCGGTGACGGTGTCGGCGTCCACGGCCTGGGGCGACGGCGAGAAGTTGGCCAGCCCGACGAAGGCGCCGCTGCGCGGGTGCTTGCGCCGCCAGACGAGGACGGCGTCGCTGCCGGCGTCCACCACCACCGACTCGACCCCGCCGCGCAGCGCCAGCTGCGCGCGGCGCACCTCGCCCAGCCGGCGGATCTCCCGCCACACCCGGCCCTCGAGGGTCGCCGGGTCGCGGCGGCGGGCGGCGGCGTCCCAGTCCATCGGCGGGCGGTGCATCCAGCGGTTGTCCGGGGCGAGCGCGGGGTCGGCCAGGTAACCCGCGTCGTTGCGCAGGGCCAGCTCGTCGCCCATGTACAGCAGCGGGATGCCGCCGTACGCGTAGGCGACCGCGTACAGCAGCACCAGCCGGCGGACACCGGCGTCCAGCGCCGCGTCGTCGCCGTCCTCGAGCGCGGCCTCGATGCCGCACAGCGACGCGGCCGAGCCGGAGACCCGGGCGTCGCCGGTGACCTCGTTCTCCTGGAACAGCGCGCCGCGGGCGAAGGAGCCGGGGAAGCGGCCGGCGTAGAAGTCGTTGAGGAAGCGGCGGTGCGCGAAGCTGTCGAGGCCGACCGCGGCGGCGTCCTCGTCGGCGACCGCCCAGCCGATGTCGTCGTGGCCGCGCACGTAGGTGCACCAGGTGGCGCTCGGCGGGATCGGCCGCATCCGGCGCAGCGACTGCCGGGCCAACCGGACGTCGCCGGTGGCCAGGCTGCTCCACAGCAGCACCATGAGCTGGTTGTGGTAGGCCAGCTCGCACTCGGGCCGGTAGCGGTCGTGCCCGCCGAGGTAGCCGACGAGGTCGTCGGGCGAGACGATCGCCTCCGCCTTGAAGATGACGCCGGGGGCGGCCAGCCGGGTCAGCGCGTGCAGCAGCTGCAGCAGGCTGTGCCCCTCGGGCTGGTTCTGGCAGCTGGTGCCCAGCCGTTTCCACATGAACGGGACGGCGTCCATCCGGAAGACGTCGACGCCGCGGTTGGCCAGCCAGGTGATCTCCCCGAGCATCGCCAGGGTGACCTCGGGGTTGGCGTAGTCCAGGTCCCACTGGTACGGCCAGAACGTCGTCCAGACCCAGCCGCCCGCACCGCCGCAGGCCTCCGGCACCCAGCTGAAGGACCCCGGCGCCCGGTCGGGGAAGACCTCGGGGATCGTCGCGTCGTAGGCGTCGGGCAGCGTGCGGTCGGGGAAGGCCGTGTAGAAGCCGGCGTACGCGGGGTCACCGGCCAGCCAGCCCTGCGCCCAGGCGTGCTCGCGGGCGGTGTGGTTGAGCACCAGGTCGATGCACAGCGCCATGCCGCGGTCGTGCAGGGCCGTGGCGACCTCCTCGAGGTCGGCCATCGTGCCCAGCCGGGGGTCGACCGCGCGGTAGTCCGCCACCGCGTAGCCGCCGTCGTTCTCCCCCGGCCGCGGCTGCAGCAGCGGCATGAGGTGCAGGTAGGTGGTGCCGAGCTCGGCGAGGTGGTCGAGGTGTTCCGGCAGCCGGTCGAGGGTGCCGCAGAACCGGTCCACGTAGCAGACGTAGCCCTGCACGCGGGAGCGCTGGAACCACGCCGGGTCGACCTCGCGGCGCCGGTCGATGCGGCGCAGCTGCTCGGGGCGCTCGACCGCGGCGGCCAGGGCGGTGCGCAGCGCGCGGGCGAGGAGCTCGTCGGCCGCGTCCCCGTAGAGGGTGGCCAGCGGCTCGTGGACGTCGTGGAGCGCGAGGTCGGCGCGGGCGAGGAACGTGTCGCCCTCGGCCGGGCCCAGGGCCGCGACGGCCTCGGCCGCCACCGCCGGCCGCAGCTGCTGCCACGCCTGCTCCGCCGCTGCTCGGCGGACCGCCGCCGGGATGGTCGCCGGGATCGTCACCGGGCCAGTATCGGGCCGCCGTTCGCCCACGGCATGACCGCTCCCGCAGGTGTCCGTGCCGGAGTTCACTGGAGCTGTAATCGCGTAATCGAGGAGGTGCGCCATGGGCGTGCTGCCGGAGCCGGACACCTCGCGCCCCGTCGACGAGGCGGCGCTCGACGCCTACTCCCGGGTGGTCACCGCCGTCGCCGCCGAGCTCACCCCGCACGTCGCCGCGCTGCAGGTGACCGCGCCCGGGGGCGGCGGTGGCGCGGGCTCGGCGGTCGTCGTCCCGGGCGAGGGGCTGATGCTGACCAACGCCCACGTCGTCGGGCGGTCCCGCACGGGGAGGGCGGTGTTCGCCGACGGCAGCGAGACCGCGGTCGACGTCGTGGGCGCCGACCCGCTGTCGGACCTCGCCGTCGTCCGGGCGCGGGGCGCCACTCCCCCGCCGGCGCAGCTCGGGGACGCCGCGACCCTGCGGGTCGGCCAACTGGTGGTCGCGGTCGGCAACCCGCTGGGGCTGGCCGGCTCGGTGACCGCGGGCGTGGTCAGCGGTCTGGGCCGGTCGCTGCCCACCCGCGACGGGCGCACCGCCCGGGTGGTCGAGGACGTCATCCAGACCGACGCCGCGCTCAACCCCGGCAACTCCGGCGGGGCGCTGGCCGACTCCGCCGGCCGGGTGGTCGGGGTCAACACGGCCGTCGCCGGCTGGGGGCTGGGCCTCGCGGTGCCGGTCAACGACACCACCCGGCGGATCGTGGACGCGCTGGTGCGCGACGGCCGGGTGCGCCGCGCCTACCTCGGCCTGGTCAGCACGCCCGCTCCGCTGCCGGCGGCGCTCGCCGAGCGCACCGGGCGGCGGCGGGGGCTGCGGATCGTCGACGTCGTCCCCGGCTCGCCGGCCGACCGGGCCGGGCTCAAGGCCGGCGACCTGGTGCTCGAGGCGGGGCGGCGGCCGGTCGCCGAGGCGCAGAGCCTGCAGCGGCTGCTGTTCGACGAGGCGATCGGCCGGCCGCTGCCGGTGACCGTGCACCGCCGCGGCGCGATGGTCGACGTCATCACCGTCCCCACGGAGCTCACCGGGGGTGACCCTGCGTAGCGGGAGGACGACGGCACGAGACCTGGTGTCGCCCACACGGGCGGTGGTGCCTCCCCCCATGGGGTCGGGTCGGTGACGCAGCGCTGCGGGGCGTCGTCCGGGCAGCTGATCCTGGCCCGGACGAACGGGGGATCCATGCACACGCTGCGGCCAGGCGGCACCGCGCTGCTCGCACTGCTCTACGCGGTGAGCGCGGTGCTGTGCGCCGTGGGGGCGCTGGTGCCGGTGTCCGACCGGTCGCCGGTCGCGCTGCTGTGGGGCCTGGCCGGGCTGGCCGCCGCCGGGTCGGTCGTGCTGTGGCTGCACCGCGACCGGCCGGAGCCGTGGGTGCTGCACGCAGCGGTCCTGGTGGCCTCCGCGGCGCTGGGCCTGCTCACCTGGCGCGCGTCGACCGCGGTGGGGATCGTCGGGCTGGGACCGGCGATGGTGTCGGTCGGCGTCTTCAGCGGGCACTTCTTCTCGCGCCGGGCGGCACGCGTCCACGTCGCGGTGCTGCTCGCGCTGACCACGGCCGGCGCCGTCGCCGCGGCGCCCACCGGGTACCTGCCCGTGTGGCTGACCACGGTGGTGACCGTCGTCGTCCTCACCGAGGTGCAGTCGCGCATCTCCGGCGACCTCCACCGGGCCGCGGCCACCGACCCGCTGACCGGGCTGGCCAACCGGCGCGCCTGGCAGGCGGCGGCCGACCGCGGCCTGGCACACGCGCTGCGCAGCGACGAGCCGTTCACGGTGGTGCTCATCGACCTCGACGACTTCAAGGCGGTCAACGACCAGGCGGGGCACCGCGCCGGCGACGCCCTGCTGCAGGAACTGGCCACCGCGTGGAGCGCGCGGCTGCGGCTGTCGGACCTGCTGGGCCGCTACGGCGGCGACGAGTTCGTGCTCAGCCTGCCCGGCACCGACGCCGCCCGCGCCGCGGACCTGCTGGCCCGGCTGCGCGCCGCCCACCCCGCGGCCTGGTCGGCCGGGACGGCGACCGCCCGGCCCGGCGACACCCTCGCCGACCTGCTGGTCCGCGCCGACACCGACCTGTACCGCGAGAAGCGCCGCAAGCGCGGCGCCTGACGCCGCCGGTCCGGCCACTCGTCCCGGTCGGCCGCGCACGCCGGTCAGGGACGGCGCCAGTCGTCGGAGGCCAGGTGCGAGCCGGCCATCGGCCCCATCTGCAGCATGCCGCCGTCCACGGCGTAGGAGGTCCCGGTCACGTAGGAGGCCTCCGGCGAGGCCAGGAAGGCGATGACGGCGGCCACCTCGCGGGCGTCGCCGGGACGGCCGAGCGGGACGCCGGGCCGCTCGTGCCCGGGGGCGGTCGGGTCCTCGTCCTCCTGGCCGGTCATCGGGGTGGAGATCTCACCGGGCGCGACCGCGTTGACCGTGATGCCGTGCTCGGCCAGTTCGATCGCGGCGACCCGGGTGAGCAGGCCGAGCCCGCCCTTGGCCGCGCAGTAGGCACCCGCGCCGACCCGCGGCTGGTGCTCGTGGACGCTGGTGACGTTGACGATCCGCCCGCCGCGGCCGGCGGCGACCATGCGCCGCGCGGCCCGCTGCAGGCAGAGGAACGCGGCGTCGAGGTCGGTGGCCAGCACCTCGCGCCAGGTGGCGAAGTCGGTGTCGAGGACGGTCGACATGTGCCCGGTGCCGGCGTCGTTGACCAGGACGTCGACCCCGCCGAGAGCGTCGGCCAGCTCGTCGACGACGTCGGCGGCCTGCGGCAGCCTGGTGAGGTCGACGTGCCGGACCTCGGCGCGGCGGCCCAGCGCCCGCACCTCCTCGGCGGTGGCCTCGGCGGCCTCGCGCTCGCGGTACCAGGTGATCCCGAGGTCGCAGCCGGCGTCGGCGAGGGCCACGGCGGTGGCCCGGCCGATGCCCGACTCGGAGCCGGTGACGATGGCGATGCGGGGTGCGGCTGCGGTCATGGGCCGACGCTAGGTCGGGGTCTCGGGGCCCGCAGCGCAGCGACCTCGGGCCGCCGCCCTCCGGCGTTCCCGGCCCTCCCGTGGCGTGCCCGGAGCTCGCGCAGGGCTCGGGAGGGGTCCTCCCACGAGTCGCGGAGGGCAGGCAGGCCGTCCCTCAGGCGGCCGCGAGGCGTTCGTCGAGCAGGGCGTCGACGTCGGCCTCGGCCTCGGCGACCCGTCGCGCGTTCTCGCCCGACGGGCTGCGGGCCGCGGCGCTGCGGGCGACACCGAGCGCGATGTAGGCGACAGCGATCTCCAGGTCGAGCGCCTCGATGCTGGTGACGGTGCGGGTCATGGTGACCTCCCCTCGGTGGGACGGTCCCCATGGTCGCCCGGGGGTACGACGGAACCGGCCCGGCAGAACCGACGCCCCCACTCGTGCAGCAGGTGCGACAACTCCGGGGGCGAGACGACGGTGACCTCCGCGCCCAGGGTGCCGATCGCGAAGGCCGGCCAGTCCAGCCCGTCGGCCGCCATGTGCGCCCGGCTGCGGCCGGGACCGTCGTCCTCCACGCGCGCCCACCGCCCGATCCGCGCCCGCACCCGGTCGGCGGGCGCGTCGACGAGGAACTCGACCGGCGTCGGGGAGGTCGGCGCGGCCGTGCCGGCCCGGACGAAGGCGACGGCGTCCTCGGCCGGCAGCCGCCGCGGCGCGAACCGGGCCCCGGTCGGTCGCGGCCGGGCCAGCCGGTCCAGGCGGAAGATGCGCCAGTCGCCGCGGTCGAGGTCGTAGCCGACCAGGTACCAGCGCCGGCCGAGGGTGACCAGCCGGTGCGGCTCGACCCGCCGGTCCGACGGGGTGGCGTCGGCAGCGGTGTAGGCGAAGCCCAGCCGCTCACAGTCGCGGCAGGCCTGGGCGACGACGGCGAGTGCCTCGGGGTCGACGAGCTGCTGCGGGCCCGCCCAGGGCGCAGGGTCGGTCACCGCGCGCAGCGCCTCCACCCGGCGCCGCAGTCGGGTCGGCATCACCTGCACGACCTTGGCCAGCGCCCGCACCGACGACTCCGCCGTCCCCGCGACGGCGCTCTGGGCGGCGGTCTGCAGGCCGACGGCCAGCGCGACCGCCTCCTCGTCGTCGAGCACCAGCGGCGGCAGGGCGGCGCCCGGGGCGAGCTGGTAGCCGCCGTCGACGCCGCGCCGGGCCTCCACCGGGTAACCGAGCTCGCGGAGCCGGTCGACGTCCCGGCGCAGCGTGCGGACCGAGACGCCGAGCCGGTCGGCGAGGTCGGGGCCGGCCCAGTAGCGGCGCTGCTGCAGCAGGGAGAGCAGACGCAGGGTCCGCGCGGACGGATCGGTCATGCGGCGATCCTGCCGCGCACTGCGGTCAGGATCTGGCCGCTGTCCTCCCTAGCGTGGTCCTCGTCAGCGACGGTGCACACCCGAGAGGCGGATCCCATGGACACGACGACGACCCTCACCGGCGAGCGGGCCGACCTGCTGGAGGCGCTGGCCGCGCACCGGCACTTCCTCCGGTTCACCGTCCGGGGCCTCACCGAGGAGCAGGCGCGGCAGCGCACCACCGCCAGCGAGCTGACGCTCGGCGGCCTGGTGAAGCACGTCGCGCACCAGGAGGCCGGCTGGGTGGACTTCATCGTCAACGGCCCCGCCGCCATGGCCTCGGCCACCGACCCGGACCAGATGGCGAAGTGGGCCGAGGAGTTCCGGCTGGGGCCGGACGAGACGCTGGACGGCGTGCTGGCCCACTACGAGGAGGTCGCGCGGCGCACCGACGAGCTGGTGCGCACGCTCCCCGACCTCGACGCGTCGCACCCGCTGCCGGAGGCGCCGTGGTTCGAGCCGGGCGCGACCCGCTCGGCCCGCCGGGTGTTCCTGCACATCGTCGCCGAGACCGCCCAGCACGCCGGCCACGCCGACATCCTGCGGGAGTCCCTGGACGGTCAGAAGACGATGGGTTGAGCCGCCGGGGCTCCGGCTGCGGAGGTCGGCCGGGGACGGCCGGACGCGCCGGGGCGCCCCCGGGGACACCCCGGCACGGCCCCGCCGGACCGACCCGCCCTCGTGGGTCGATGTATGACTGAGTCAGTCATAGGATGGTCCCATGGAGCGGCTCACGAACCTGGTCGGCGCCTTCGCGCTGGCGGTCGCCGATCGGGTGGCAGCGGCCACCGAGGCGGCGTGCGGTGCGGGCGGGGCCGCGGCCGCCGTCCTCGTGCACCTGGGCCGCCATCCGGAGACCTCCGTGTCCGACCTGGCCGCGGTCGTGGGAGTGGGCGGCTCCGGCGGCGTACGCCTGGTCGACCGCCTCGCGGCCCAGGGTCTGGTGACGCGCGCACCGAGCCCCACCGATCGGCGCACCGTCCAGCTGCGCCTGACCGAGGCGGGCAGGGAGACGGCTCGGCGGGTGCTGCACGCCCGCGAGGAAGCCGTGCGCCAGACGGTGGAGGCCCTCGGCGAGGACCAGCGCTCGGCGCTCGAGCACCTGCTCCCGGATCTCGTGGCCGCCCTGCCGAGCAGCCGGACGGAGGTCCTGCGCACCTGCCGGCTGTGTGACGTGACCGCGTGCCGACAGGCGCCGGGCTGCCCGCTGGACTGCTGGCCACCCGACGACGGCGGGCCGGCGTGAGCGGCGGCCCGGCCGTCAGCGCGCCGGACGCCGAGCGCGTCCCACCGTGGGCGCTGATCGGGTCCGGACTGGCGGTGGTGGCGGTCGCCTTCGGTCTCGCGCGCTACGGCTACGGACTCCTGCTGCCGCAGATGCGGACCTCCCTGGAGCTGTCGTGGGGCCAGCTGGGCGTCATCGGCGGCACCGGGTACGGCAGCTACCTGGTCGCCTCCCTGGCCTGCCCCGCTCTGCTGTCCCGGTCGGGGCCACGCGCGACCGTGATGGCAGGGGGGACGGCCGCCGTCGTGGGGATGGCGGTGTGCGCCGCGGCCACCGGCCCCCTGACCCTGGGAGTCGGCGTCGCCGTCGCCGGCGCGAGCCCGGCCCTGGTGTGGCCCCCCTACGTGGCCGCGGTCGAGGAGCACCTGCCCGCGGACCGCCGGGCACGCGGTCACGGGGTCGTCAACTCGGGCACCGCCTACGGCGTCGCCCTGGCCGGGCCGGTGAGCCTGCTGGCCACGGGGTCCTGGCGGGTGGCGTGGTCGGCCTTCGCCGCCGTGGCCCTCCTGGTCACGATCTGGGCGGTGCGCACCCTGCCCCACGGGATCCAGCGCACCGACGGCGCCACCGGGGCCCGCAGCCTGGTGGGGGTGGCGCGGGAGCAGGGAGGGCGGCTGCTGCTGGCCGCGTTCCTCGCCGGTGTGGTCGCGGGCAGCTACGCGACCTTCGGTGTCGAGGTCGCCACCGCCCAGGCGCCGCTGGGCGAGGTCAGCGGCGGGGTCTTCCAGACCCTGGTCGGGATCAGCGGCGTCGCGGGGGGACTCGTCGGGGCGCTGCTGGCCAGGACCTCGCTGCCCCGCCTGCTGACGGCCACGGCGTGGACGCTCGCCGCGTCCTGCCTGCTCCTGGCCGCGGCACCCGGCCTCGTCCTCGTCTCGGCGGTCCTGTACGGCGCGGGCTTCATCGCGATCCTCGGGTTGCTCCTGATCTGGAGCAACGCCCTCGTCCCGCGAGCGCCCGCCACGGGGATCGTCACCGCCATGCTGGCCATGTCCCTCGGGCTGGTCGTCGGCCCGCCCCTGGCCGGCGCCGTCGCCGGGGCGGCCGGCCTCGCCGCGGTGTTCGTCGCCTGTGCACCACTCGCTGCGACCATCGGGCTGCTGCACCCCGCGCGACGGAGTTCCGCCACCGCCCGACCGGCGTGACCACCGGCGGCACCCCGGGGCTCAGCCCTCCTCGAGCTCCCGCAGCGCGGTCACCGCGCGGTCGCGGGCAGCGGTCGCCTCGGTGGCGCGCCGCTCGGCGGTGCGCCTGTGCCGCTCGGCGCGCTTGAGCTCCTCGGCGGTCTGCGCAGCCTCCTCCTCGGTGCGGGCCAGCTCGTCGGTCAGCTCCTCCACCCGCGCCTGCAGGTCGGCCCGGCGGGCGTCGAGGTCGTCGACCCGGTGCCGTTCCTCCTCGGCCGCGGCGACGGCCTCCGCGGCTCTCGCGGTGGCCTCCTCCGCCGCCCGGCGCGCCTCCTCGAGCTCGCGCTGCCGACGTTCCTCGGCCGCCCGCCGCGCCTCCTCCTCGCGCCGGCGGGCCTCCTCCTCGGCCTCCCGCCGGGCGTCCTCGTCGCGGCGTCGGCGGGCGGCCGCGGTGCCGGACCGCGACCGACCGCCGATCCCCTCCCGCTCGGGCCGCGGTGGCACCAGCCGCAGCGCCGGCCGGCTGCCCGTCGTCCCCAGGCCGCTGTAGCACATCGCAGCGGTGAGCCGGCCCGACAGCAGCGCCTCGCCGGCCTCCGGCTCGGCCATCGCCGCGCGCAGCGTGTCCGCGACCTGGGTCTCCACGGTGCCGCCGACGCGCACGCCGTGCTCCCGGGCGAGTGCGACCGCCTGGCGGGTGAGCGCGGTCAGCAGCTGGGACCGCTGGCGGTCCAGCGCCCGCAGCTGGTCGCCGGCCAGGCTCTCCTGCGCCTGGCGCAGCAGGTCGCCGAGCTCGACCAGCCCCTCGATCTCCGCGCGCTGCTCCCGCGCCAGCAGGTTGCACACCCAGGCGGCGGCGGTCGGCTTGGGCAGCGCACCGATCTCCCGCGCGAGGGTCCGGTCCCCCGCGGCGCGGGCGTCGTCCTGGCGCTGCTTGCGCACCGCGACGAACTCGTCGGGCGGCACCGCGTACAGCTCGTCGGCCACCTCGTCGAGATCCACGCGGCCGACCCTGCCACGCCGCCGGTCCCTCACGGGCACGATGGCCGCCGTGACCACCACCCGGGTGAGCCGGCACGTCGACGCGCCGCGCGCCGCCGTGTACCGGGCGCTGCTCGACCCCGGCGCCGTCGCCCGGTGGAAGGTGCCCGAGGGCATGACCTGCGCGGTGCACGAGTTCGACGCGCGCGAGGGCGGCACGCTGCGCGTCTCGCTCACCTACGACGAGCCCGGGCCGCAGGGCAAGACGAGCGCGCACACCGACACCTACCGCGGCCGCTTCGTCCGCCTGGTGCCCGGCGAGCTGGTCGTCGAGGTGGACGTCTTCGAGACCGCCGACCCCGCGCTGCAGGGCGAGATGACCAGCACGATCACGCTGGCCGACGCCCCGGGCGGCGGGACCGAGCTGACCGCCGTCCACGACGGGGTGCCCGACGCCGTGGCCCCCGCGGACAACGAGCTCGGCTGGCGGACGGCCCTGGACCGGCTCGCCGCGCTCGTCGAACGCGGCGGCTGACCGTCAGGCCGTCCGGGGTGCCTCCCACAGGTCGATGCCCGAGTCGACGGCGTGCTGATCGATCGCGGCGAGCTCGTCGTCGGTGAAGTCCAGCCGCTCGAGCGCGCCGACGTTCTGCTCCAGCTGGCCGACGCTGCTCGCGCCGATGAGCACCGAGGTCACGCGCGGGTCGCGCAGCGCCCAGGCCAGGGCCAGCTGGGCCAGGGTCTGGCCCCGCTGCTCGGCGATGCCGTTGAGCGCGCGGACGTTCCCGAGCGCCTCCTCGGTCAGCAGGTCGGTCGACAGCGACTTGCCCTGGCTGGCGCGCGAGCCCTCCGGGACGCCGTCGAGGTACTTGCTGGTGAGCATCCCCTGGGCCAGCGGGGAGAAGGCGATGCAGCCGGCGCCGACGTCCTCGAGGGTGTCGAGCAGGCCCTCGGTCTCGACCCAGCGGTTGAGCATCGAGTACGACGGCTGGTGGATCAGCAGCGGCGTCCCGAGGTCGGCGAGGATCTCCGCGGCCTTGGCGGTGTCCTCCGGGCCGTAGCTCGAGATGCCGACGTAGAGCGCCTTGCCGGCCTGGACGGCGCTGTGCAGCGCGCCCATCGTCTCCTCGAGCGGCGTGGTCGGGTCCGGCCGGTGGGAGTAGAAGACGTCGACGTACTCCAGGCCCATCCGGCGCAGCGACTGGTCGAGGCTGGCGAGCACGTACTTGCGCCCGCCGCCGCCCTGGCCGTACGGGCCGGCCCACATGTCGTAGCCGGCCTTGGTCGAGACGACCAGCTCGTCGCGGTAGGGGCGGAAGTCGTCGGCCAGGTGCCGGCCGAAGTTGACCTCCGCGCTGCCGTACGGGGGTCCGTAGTTGTTGGCCAGGTCGAAGTGGGTGATGCCGAGGTCGAAGGCGCGTCGCAGGATCGCGCGCTGCCGGTCGAAGGGGACGTCGTCCCCGAAGTTGTGCCACAGACCCAGGCTGACCGCCGGGAGGTCCAGGCCGCTGCGGCCGGTGCGCCGGTAGGTCATCGAGTCGTAGCGGTCGTCCGCTGCGGTGTAGGCCATGGTCGCGATCCTGCCCGGCGCGCGGATCCCCGAACCGGGGCCCTCCGGACCTAGGCTCGATCGGTCGGGTCCCCGCTCCACCGGAGGTGCGCCGTGCTGCGACTCGTCGGGTTCCTGCTGGTGGTGTGGCTGGTGGTCTCCGTCGTCGGCGCGGTGATCGAGGGCCTGTTCTGGCTCGCCGTGGTCGGCCTGGCCCTCTTCGTGCTCACCGCCGCGCTCGGCTGGGGCAAGCGGGACACCCGGGTCTGAGCACGCACGAGGAGCCCGGGGCCGCAGCGCTCGCGCTCCCCCACCGCGCCCCGGTCGGGCGAGGCCGCAGTCCGGCGGGCCGGCTCGGCGCGACCGCAGCCCTCCCGACCGCACCGTCCCTCGGACCCCGGCCGGCTCGCCCCTGGCACGACGCCGGCTGCCGGACTCAGCGCCTGCCGAGGGCGTGCCCGACGCCCAGTCGGCGGGCCGTCGCGGTCAGCGCCCGGACATCCGGGACGGCACGGACGCCGGGCCCGGGATGGTGACCGGCCGGACCCGGCCGTTGTGCAACGCAGCGATCCGCCACGCGCCGCCCTCCTCGACGGCGACCAGCGTCTGCCGTGAGAGGCGCCGCTCCGGCAGGCTCGAGCGCCAGGGCATCAGCACGGAGCCGGTCGCGTGCAGCACGGCGAGGCCGGGTCGCAGGTGCCGGACCGACTCGACCCGGCCGACGAGTGCGGAGCCGCTCAGCACGCCCGTGAACAGCCGGTGGTGGTTGTCGACCATCGCCTGGCGACCGCGGGCGTGCGTGCCGTCGTAGGAGACGTAGTCGCTGTCCTCGGTGAAGCAGTCCCCGTAGGCGGCCGCGTCGCCTGCCGTCCAGGCGGCACACATGAGCTCGAACAGCTCGTGCAGCGCCGCGTCCCCGCTCCTGTCGGCGGTTGTCATGGGGCGTCCTCCTCCGCTCGTCCCGGGTGGGTGGGTGCGCCGTCGAGGAGCGCCCGGGCCCGGAGTCGGACCGCGCACTCCTCGAGCTCGTCGGTCGCGCGGGACAGGAAGGCGAGCACCGCGTCGACCTGGTCGCGGGTCATCCCGGCGGTGAGGCGGTCGAGGTCCGGCCCGTCCTCGGCGAAGACGGCGGCGACCTCGGCCACGCGGTCCGGCACGGGTCGGAGCAGCTGCCGTCGTCCGTCGGTCGGGTCCGGACGGCGGTGCAGGAAGCCGGCCGCCTCCAACCGGTGGACGACACCGGTGACCGCACCGGTGGTGAGACCGGTCATCGCGGCGAGCCGGCTGCCGGTGAGCTCGCCGTGCTGCACCAGCAGGTCCAGGCACTTGTGGTCGGAGGGCCCGAGACCGAGCCGCTCCGCGACGGCGTGGTGGTACAGCACCGTGGCCGTGCTGTGCCGGCGCGCGATCAGCGCCAGGTCCGCACGTCCGGCTGCTGCACGTCGACTCATCCTGATCCCAGCTCGCTTAGAAGGTAAGCTACTTTAAGACCGATCAGGCTCGGGGTGTCAACACCCGCGGCGCCTCACGGCAGCCGGAGCCGGACCAGGTCGGCGGCGGATCGCGACCGGTGCGGTGGCGACCACGGTCGGGTGACGCGGCGCCGGGCGCCGCCCCCGGTGAGGGTCGGAGGGCCCCTCGCGCCCGCGCCGCCGGCGAGGAGGATCACCGCAGCGGGGACCGTCCGCCCGACCCGGAGGGAGAGGCGCGATGCCGTTCTTCGACGGCTCCCGTGGCCGCGTCCACCACACCGCCTGGCTGCCCGACGGCGAGGTCCGTGCCGTCGTCGTCTTCTGCCACGGTGACTTCGGCGAGCACGTCGGTCTCTACGAGGTGCTGGGGCGCCGGCTGGCCGCCGCCGGCATCGCCGTGCACGCGCTGGACGCCATCGGCCACGGGCGCAGTGACGGCGAGCGCGACCTGATGGTCAGCCGGGACGACCAGGTCGACGACGCGCGGACCCTGACCGGTCTCGCGCAGGCCCAGCACCCCGGCCGCCCGCTGGTGCTCATGGGGCACTCCGGGGGTGGGGTCGCCGCCCTGCTGCTGGCCCAGCGGTCCCCCGACCTGGCGCAGGCGCTGGTGGTGTCCGCACCACCGGCCCAGCCCCTGCCCTGGGTCGAGGAGCTGATCGAGGGTGGCGCCGACGAGGTCGACGCCCCCGACCCGGCGGAGGCGTTCAGCACCCACCCCGAGTACCTGCAGGCGCTGCGCACCGACCCGTTGGTGCACCGCGGTCCGGTGCCGCCGCAGACCCTGGACGCGGTGGTGCACTCCTGGTCGGCGGTGGCGACGGGCCTGGCCGAGGGCCGGCCGTCGATCCCGACCCTGGTCCTCCACGGCGAGGCCGACCCGGTGGTCCCGGTCGAGGACTCGCGGGCCCTGGTCGCGCGGCTGCCCCGGGCGACGCTGCGCACCTTCCCCGGCGACCTGCACGACGTCCTCAACGAGCACGACCGGGATGCGGTGCACGACGCCGTCGTCGAGTTCGTGCTCGCCCAGGTCGGCCCCGCCGCCGTCCGAGCCTGAACACCCGCGATCCCCCGTCCGTCGAGATCGGCCGACTCGCGCGGATCGAGGGCTCCAGGCGTGCGACATCGGCGATCTCGCCGGGAGCACGCCCGGTCAGCCCCGCGTGCGGCAGGGTCTTCGAGGGCACCAGCCGCGACCGCAGCTGCCAGTGGTGCAGCAGCAGCGACTGCGGCGACCGAGACCGCGCCCGCGAGCACCAGCGACGCCGCCGGGCCGCCCGGGGGTGAGACCGCACGACGCTGCTGCTCGGGGTCCATCGCGGCGTGGTCGGCGTCCAGCCGGATGCGCATCTCCAGGTCGACCGCGGCCAGCGCAGCGAGCTGGGTCTGCGAGGCGCGCTTCTCGGCGGGGGCGCCGCGCAGCAGGTTGCTGGCCCACCGCTCGGTGTGCCAGCGGGTCGTCGGGCCCGTCGTCGCCACCCGCCGATCAGCAGCCAACTGGCGGGTGTGTCGCGGGGTTGTGCTGCGACCCGACTGTGGCTCGTGCGGTTCAGCCGGCTGCCAGGGTCCCGACCCCGGTGAACGTCCATGGCTGGAAGGTGCCGCGCTCGGGAGACACCGAGACGGCGAGCGTGCCCAGCTCGGCGCCGGGCATGTAGAACAGCCCGGTCCACTCCGCCGACGAGCCCGGCACCAGTTGCGTGGGCAGGTTGTTCTGGTCGTTGTAGTAGGCGTGGGCCGGGAAGCGGTTCTCCCCGTAGAAGAGGTCCCCGTCGGGGCCGGCGTCGATGACGTTCGGGTCGCTGCTCCAGGCGAACGCCTCGGTGCCGGTGTTGGTGAAGCGGACGGTCACCAGCACACGGGTGTCGTTGGCAGGGTCGTAGGGGTCGGCTTCGGCAGCGGTGGTGACGTCGACGACCTCGGCGGTGAGGTCACCGGGGAAGGTGCCCGGTTCGGTGACGGGGCCCTCCACGACCGGCACTCCCTCGCCCGCACGGTCGACCTCCTCCGCTGCCGAGTTGGCGTCCGCCTCGGCGATCGCCTCACCGACGGAGTCGCGAACCACGTCCAGGCAGGCTTCGGTGTTCTCGTCGTAGAACGCCTGGTCCTGGCAGTCAGCCAATGACGGCGAGCCACCGCCGCACCCGGCCAGGGCCAGGCAGGCAACGGCGATCATGACAGGACGGCGCATGGTCACCTCCGAGGCGGTCAGCTACCCGCAGCAAGGTAGGCAGGGCGTGCGGCCGGCCGCCGGGCCACTCGGTGGGGTTCACCCGGTCGGACGACGAGCTCGGCGATCCCCCGCAGGAATCGGTCGTCGGGCGCCGTTCGATGACACAGGCCTCGGGGCGGTCCTGCAGCTGCCGGCAGGCCTCGCCGAGTCCCGCGGCGCGCAGCCGGTCAGACCCAGGCCGCGGCCTTGCGGCGGAGCAGCTCCCGCTCCCGCTCGTTGCCGCAGAGCTGCACCGCCCGCTCGATCTCGCGCCGCGCCTCGTCGAACCGGCCGAGCCGCGCGAGCAGCTCGCCCCGGACGCTCGGCAGCAGGTGCGAGCCCGCCAGGCTGCCCGCTCGTGCCAGCCCGTCGACCAGCGGGAGCGCGGCTGCCGGGCCGCGGGCGACCGAGACGGCGACCGCCCGGTTCAGCTCGACGACCGGGGACGGCGCGAGCCGGCCGAGCACGTCGTAGAGGAGCACGATCCGCTCCCAGTCCGTCTCCTCGACCGACGGCGCGACCGCGTGGCACTCGGCGATCGCGGCCTGGACGCCGTAGGGGCCGAGCCCGCGGCCGACCCGGCCGGCGTGCACCAGCGCCGCCCGCCCGCGCCGGATGGCCGCGCGGTCCCACCGCCGGCGGTCCTGCGCCTCCAGCAGGACCGGCTCGCCGTCGTCGCCCACGCGCGCCGGGAACCGCGCGGCGGTGAGCTCGAGCAGGGCGAGCAGGCCGTGCACCTCCGGCTCGTCGGGCACCAGCTGCGCCAGCACGCGGGTCAGCCGGACCGCCTCGCGGGCCAGGTCCTGCCGGATCCACTCGCTCCCGGAGGTGGCCGTCGACCCCTCGGTGAAGACCAGGTACAGCACGCTGAGCACCGAGCCGAGCCGCGCACGGCGCTCCTCCGGCGGTGGCACCTCGAACGGCACCTGCGCGGCCGCGAGCGTCTTCTTGGCGCGGGTGATCCGCGCCTGCACGGTGGCGGTCGGCACGAGGAAGGCCCGGGCGATCTCGTCGCTCGTCAGACCGCTCACGACGCGCAGGGTGAGCGCCACCCGGGCCTCGCGCGAGAGCACGGGGTGGCAGGCGGTGAACACCAGGGCGAGCACGTCGTCGTGGATGCGGTCGGGGTCCCAGAGCAGGTCCCGGTCCGGTCCCGCCGGGTCGGGCGCGGCCGCCCCGGTGACGGCGCCGCCCTCGGGGAGGTCCCGCGACAGGACGGCGTACCGCTCGTCGAGGGCCGAGCGGCGGCGGAACGCGTCGATGGCGCGGCGTCGTCCCACGGTCAGCAACCACCCGGCGGGCTCCCGCGGCACGCCGTCCCTGGGCCAGGCGACCAGTGCCTCGGCCAGCGCCTCCTGGGCGAGGTCCTCGGCCAGGGCGAAGTCCCCGGTGTACCGGGCCAGGGTCCCGGTGATGCGTGCGGACTCGATCCGCCACACCGCCTCGACCGCCTCCCGGCCGCCCGGGTTCCGGGGGGTGGCCGCGGGGCCACCCCCCGGGCGGCTCACAGCTGTCCGGTCGCCGCCCGCCACGCCCGCTCCTTCTGGATCCACTCGTTGTCCTGCGGGAACTCGTCGATGCTGGTGACGCGGCGGATCTCGGTCTTGCTGCCCGGACCGGCCATCGGCGCCCGCTTGGCCCACTCGACGGCCTCCTCCAGCGAGGCCACGTCGAGGATCCAGAAGCCGCCGAACAGCTCCTTGGTCTCCCCGTACGGGCCGTCGGTGACCACGGGGGACTCCGCCGAGTAGTCGACGACGACGCCCTTCGCCGGGTCGTCGAGACCCTCGGCCGCGACCAGGACGCCGGCCCGGATCATCTCGTCGTTGAACCGGCCCATGGACTCGATGACCTCGGTGAAGTCGACGTCCTGGAAGGCGGCGTAGGTCTCGTCAGTGGCGCGCATGATCAGCATGTACTTCACGGTGGTCTCCTACCGATCGCGGGTCCCCGTCGGACCCTCTCACCCCTCGGTCGAACGGCGGCACTCCCGGATCGACACCGCGTGCGGGGGATCTGCACGCCGGTGCTCCCGGTCACCCGGGCGGTCGGCGACCGAGCGCGGCCAGCAGCCGGTCCTGCGCCGGTGCGTCGTCCGGCACGGGGACCGCCGGCGCGTACATGCCGGTGGCCTGCAGCTGCCCGCCGAGCGCGAGGACCCCGGGCAGCAGGGCGCGGACGGCCTCGGGATCGAGGTCGGCCGGACGTCCGGTCGCGGTCGCCAGGTCCCAGGTGTGGACGACGGGCTCGACGAGGGCGATGCCGAGGAGCTGCTCGACGTCCGCGGGCCCAGCGGGGTGGCCACTCCGGCGCCGGGTGCGGCACCGCTCAGCGCCGCGACGGCTGACTGGTGGGCGCGTCGCCACGAGCCGGCCGGGTCCGGGCCGGCGAGCAGGCCGAGTGCTCCCGGGTCGGCGACCGGCGCACGGGGTCCCTCCCCGGCGAGCATCGCGAGCACCTGGCGCTGCCCGTCGACGAGGTGGCCCAGCAGCTGGCGGGCCGACCGACCGGAGCAGGGCGTGGGCGCGTCCCAGCCCTGCACCGGGACGGCGTCGACGACGGCGCCGAGCCGGTCGAGGGCCCGGAGGTACCGCGCGACCGCGTCGTGCGGCCGGGTCACGGGGCGGCGACCGGGTCGTCGCGGACGGGCAGCGCCGCAGCCGAGGCGACGACGTGGTCGACGAGGCCGTACCCGCGGGCCTGTTCGGCGGTGAACCAGCGGTCGCGGTCGGAGTCGCGCTCGATCTGCTCGACGCTCTGCCCGGAGTGCGCTGCCTGCAGCTCGTTGACGTCCCGCTTGAGGCGCCGGAGCATGTCGGCCTGGATGGTGGTGTCCGACTGCGTCCCGCCGACCCCCGCCGAGACCTGGTGCATCATGATCCGCGTGTGCGGCAGCGAGAACCGCTTGCCCGGCGTGCTCGCGGTGAGCAGGAACTGGCCCATCGAGGCGGCCATCCCGAACGAGTAGGTCGCGACGTCGCAGTCGATGCAGCGCATGGTGTCGTAGACGGCCATCCCGGCGCTCACCGAACCGCCCGGCGAGTTGATGTACAGGTGGACGTCCCGGCGCGGGTCGTCGGCCGAGAGCAGCAGCATCTGGGCGCAGATCTGGTTGGCGATGTCGTCGTCCACCTGGCTGCCGAGGAACACGATGCGCTCCCGCAGCAGGCGGTCGAAGACGGCGTCGTGCAGTGACGCGTGCCCGTTCCCTGCCTGCAGGAACGGTGCGCCCGCGCCGGTGGGCGGAGGAACGTGCATGGGCCGACCCCTTCCGTGGACTGGTGGCCCGGAGTCAATCGGTTCCCGCCATGAGATGCGCGGCAGGAATGGCGCATTCCGCCCGTCGCGCAATTCTTGTGCCATCAGCGAAATGGTCTCGACCGTGACCGTCGACGTCGTCCGGCGCGGCCGGGACGTCCGGCGTCCCGGCGTCCTCCCGGGGGATGCGGCAGGCTGCGGCCGTCGCACCCGGCACCGACACCGCGGAGGACCCGTGACGACCCCGCCCGCCGTGCTCGTGCACGGCAGCCCGGAGACCCCGGCGTTGTGGGACCCGCTCGCCGGCTCCCTGCAGCGGGACGTCGTCCGGCTGGCCCCGCCCGGCTTCGGCGCGCCCCTGCCCGCGGACTTCGGGGCGACGGTGCCCGAGTACCGGGACTGGCTGGTCGGGGAGCTCGAGCTGATCGGCGAGCCGGTCGACCTCGTCGGCCACGACTGGGGCGGCGTCCACGTGGTGAACGTGGCCATGGCGCGGCCCGACCTGCTGCGCAGCTGGGTCAGCGACGCGATCGGCGTCTTCGACGAGGACTACGTCTGGCACGACCTGGCGCAGGTGTGGCAGCAGCCGGGCGCGGGTGAGGACTCCATCGCGCAGATGCTGGGCGGCAGTCCCGCCGACAAGGCCGCGCGGCTGGCCTCGTTCGGCTTCCCGCCGGACGTCGCGGAGCAGGTGGCCGCCGGGCAGGACGAGGACATGGGCCGCGCGGTCCTGGCGCTCTACCGCTCGGCGGCCCAGCCGGCCATGGCCGAGGCCGGCCGCTCGCTGGAGGCCGCCGCCGCCCGCCCCGGCCTTGCGTTGCTCCCGTCGGAGGACTCCTTCGTCGGCACCGACGCCCAGCGGCGCCGCGCCGCGGCCCGCGCCGGTGCCCGGGTCGAGGTGCTCGACGGCCTCGGACACGGGTGGATGGTGGAGGACCCGCCGCGTGCGGCCGTCGTCCTCGAGCGTTTCTGGGCGTCGCTCTGACGGCACCGGGCTCAGCCCGACGGCAGCACCCGTCACCGCGGGGTGGCTCGTGCGCCGACGTCGTCGACGACCGGCACGACGTCGATGCGCTCGGGCGCGACCGCCGGCGGCGTGTGGGTGAGCACGAGGAGCGTCACCTGCAGCTCGTAGGTGTCGGCGTAGCCAGCCATCGCGAACGTCCGTCGACCCATCAGCAGCGCGCCGGTCTCCTCCTGTCCTCGGTGTCTCGTCGGTGGGACCCATCGACCGGGCCGGACTCATCGCGGCCGGTTAGCGTCGCCGGGTGGACAGGGTCCGGGGGCGCGCAGTGACCACCGTCCGGACCGCCACGAGGGACGACGAGCGCCGGCTCGCGGCCCTCGACCGGGTGACGTGGTCGCCGGCCGTGGCCCCCGCGCCGCTGTGGCCGGAGGACGTCGACTTCTTCGGGGAGGCGCCGCCCGGGGACGTCCTCGTGGCCGAGCTGGACGGCGCGGTGGTCGGGTACGTGCGGCTGCGCCGGCCCACGGCCCTGCCGTCCCACCGGCACGTGCTCCAGGTGAACGGGCTGGCGGTCGACCCGGCCGTGCAGCGCCGCGGCGTGGGCCGGGCCCTGCTGGTCGCCGCGGTCGAGGAGGCCCGGCGGCGCGGCGCCCGGCGGCTCACCCTGAACGTGCTGGCCACGAACCCCGGCGCCCGCGCCCTGTACGCCGACTGCGGCTTCGTGGTCGAGGGCGTGCGGCGCGGGGAGTTCCTCCTCGAGGGCCAGTACGTGGACGACGTCTTCATGGCCGTGTCCCTGGAGCCGCACGCCGAACCGGGTTGAGCAGCACCGCTCGTGCGCGCGAGCACCGCAGCCGGTTCGACGGCGGCGCGGGGCCCGTCGGGATGCCGCAGCAGGACCGCGTGCTTGCCCGGCACGGCTACCGCCGGGCGACCGACCGCGGTGTCGGGACCGAGGTGGAGTTCGAGCAGGAGGCCGGCGCGGGCAGCCGGTGCACCAGCGTCAGGGACCGCTCCAGTTCCCGCCCTGCGCCCTGCTGGGTCAGGTCCGACGCGATCGCCAGCTCCGGCGTGGCCCACCAACTGACCGCACGCAGCACCTCTGGACGGGTCGACCGGAGGCCCGCACAAGACGAACTCGCAGGTCAGAGCCGGGACGGCGCCACCTCGGGAGGAGCCGGCCCTGCTCGCCCTCACGCCGGGATGCGCCAAGGCAGGCGCCCGGCGCAGCGACCGGGCCTGATGTCGCCCGGCCGGCCTCTGCTTGCATGTCCGTCGTGACCGACGGAGGGAACGCCCTGACCGGACTGCGCGTCGCCGTGCTCGGCCCCGGCGGCGTCGGCGGCCTGCTGGCGGCACTGCTCGCCCGCGGCGGCGCGGCGGTCAGCTGCCTGGCGGGCGCGGCGACGGTGGAGCAGCTGCGGACGGCGGGCATCCGGCTGGAGAGCGCGCACCTCGGCGACTCCACCACCCCGGTGGACGCCGCCGAGCGGTTGACCGCGCCGGTCGACGTCCTCCTCGTGACCGTCAAGGCCACGCACCTGGACGACGCCCTCGAGCGGGTACCGGCCGACGTCCTCGGCGACGCTCTGGTGGTGCCGCTGCTCAACGGCGTCGAGCACGTCGACCACCTGCGCCGGCGCTACCCGCAGGCCGGCGTCGTCCCGGCGACGATCCGCGTCGAGAGCACCCGCACCGCACCGGGGGTGATCCAGCACGGCAGCCCGTTCGTCACCGTCGACCTCGTCGCCGTCCCCGGGCTCGAGCAGCGGGTGCGGCGGCTGGCCGACGCCCTGCAGCAGGTCGGCGTGACGACGCGGGTCTCGGACGACGAGCCGGCGGTGCTGTGGAGCAAGCTGAACTTCCTCGCTCCGCTCGCACTGCTCACCACCGCCGCACAGGCGACCGCCGGCGAGGTCCGCGGGTCCCGGCGGGAGGACCTGGTCGCCATCGTCGGCGAGGTCGCCGCCGTCGCTCGGGCCGAGGGGGCGCCCGCCGACGAGGAGCAGGTCGTCGGCTTCTTCGACGGCGTCCCCGCGGGCATGCGCTCGTCGATGCAGCGCGACGCCGCGGCCGGCCGCCCGCTCGAGCTCGACGCGATCGGCGGGGCCGTGGTGCGGGCCGCGACCCGGCACGGGATCGCCGTTCCGGTCACCGCCCGCTACGTTGACGAGCTGCGCCAGCGCCACCCGGGCAGCTGACCGTCCTCCAGGGTCAGTGCGAACAGCACCCGGTGCAGGCCGGGCCCGTCGTGGTCGCGGTGCACCGGGACGCCGTCCACGACGTCGTCGCCGGGGACGACCTCGAAACCGAGGCCGCGGTGGAACCGCACCGAGGTGGCGTTGCCCGGACTGGTGAGGCAGGACAACCGACGGGCGCCCCGTCCTGCGACGTGCCCGGCGAAGCGGCGGTACAGCGCACCGGCCACGCCCCGGCGGTGCAGCGCCGGGTCCACCCCGACGACGTGCACGTAGCCCACCTCCGGCTGCGCCGAGGACAGGAACCCGACGAGGAAGGCGCGCAGGTCCCCGGCGGCGTCCTCGACGACCCAGCTGCTGTCCCGGAAGTGCTCGAAGAACAGCCGCGACAGCAGCAGCGCCCGCTGCCGGGCGCCGTCCGGACCGCCGAGGCCGCCCCACCACGAGTCGAGCACCGCGACGACCCGGCCGTGGTCGTCGGGCACGGGGTGGCGGGCACCCAGGCCCGGCGGGAACTCCTCGGTCACGGCACCTCCGGGGACGACGGCGCCACGTGCGCGGCCAGCCAGCGCAGGAACACCGGCTCGACGAGCGCGGCCAGGCGGGCGTAGCCGCGGGTGGACGGGTGGTAGGCGTCGCCGGCCGCGACCTCGGCGACCCACACCGCGTCGTCCGCCAGGCCGGTGGTGTCGACGAACGGCACCGCCCGCGCGCCGCACTCCGCCGCCATGCCGGCGGAGAGGTCGGCGGCTCGCGCGCTCTCCCCTGCCTCCGACACCGGGGGCGGGCCCACGACCAGCGCCGCCCAGCCCCTCGCGGTCGCGGCGTCGAGGACCTCGGCCACCGCGGTCAGCGACCGGTCCCGCGCCACCCGCCGGCGTCCGTCCTCCAGGACGACGTCGTTGAGGCCGACGGCGACGACCACGCCGTACCGGTTCCCGTCGCGCAGTCGCCACGACGCCTCCGCGAGGAAGCGCCGGGCGACGTCGACCGAGGTGTCGCGTCGGACGCCGAGGCCGTAGGCGGTCAGCTCCCAGCCGGCCCGTCGGGCGACCGCCGCGACCGGGCCGACCCAACCCGCGCCGGTCGGGTCGCCGACCCCGGCGGTGAACGAGTCGCCCAGGAAGCAGACCCGCGCGTCCATCAGGCCACCGGGGGACGACGCCCTCCCGGAGGGCCGCCACGGCGTCGCGTCGCCACGGGGGACGCGGCGGCGGGACGGGGGACGGCGACGACGGTCATGGCGCCAGTATGGGCATGCACCGTCGTGCATGCCCGACCGGGAACCCGCGTCACGGGCGCGCGGGTGCACCTCTGACCACCTGAGCCGGCAGCACGTGGTCGCCGACGCGGTCGGTGGACAGGCACAGCGAGCAGACGTGCGCGTCGTGGGTGGCGCAGGCGGTCATGTCCGGCCGCTCGTAGTCCTGCCGGCAGACGTGGCAGGTCAGCGACTCCCCCGACGGGTTGCCGTGCTCGTCGAACATGGGGGCGTCGATGCCGTCGTCCGTGCGCCGCAGGTAGTACCGCCCGCGGGTGGCGACCGCCAGCACCGGCGGCAGCACGAACGCCAGGCCGATGGCGACCAGCGGGGAGTACGGCCGCAGCACCTCGCCGAGGCCGCCGAAGAAGCACGCGATCGAGACGCCGGCCGCGACCAGCATCGAGACGAAGCCGACCGGGTTGACCGCGTAGAGCATGCCGCGGCGGAACTCCGGTGCCTTGGGCGAGATGCCGAGCAGGTACTTGTTCACCGCGATGTCGGTGGCGACGACGACCACCCAGGCGATGCCGCAGTTGGCGTAGAAGCCGAGGATCGTGTTGAGGAAGTCGAACATGTCCGCCTCCATCAGCACCAGCGCGATCGCCAGGTTGACGCCGAGGAACACCAGCCGTCCCGGGTAGCGCCCGGTGACCCGCGTGACGCTGTTGGTCCAGGCCAGCGAGCCCGAGTAGGCGTTGGTCACGTTGATCTTCACCTGGCTGATCACCACGAGGACGACCGCGAGGGCCATCGCCAGCCACCCCGGCATGAGGTCCCGGTAGATCTCCAGGAACTGGTGCACCGGCTGGTTGGCCACCGCCGCGCCGTCGGCGACGGTGGCGATCACCCAGACGGCGAGGAACAGCCCGATCACCTGCTTGGCCGCGCCGAACAGCACCCAGCCCGGGCCGGCCAGCAGCACCGCCGTCCACCAGCGGCGGGCGTTCTCCGGCGTCTTCGGCGGCATGAACCGCAGGTAGTCGATCTGCTCGGCGATCTGCGCGATGAGCGACAGGCAGACGCCGGCGGCCAGCAGCGCCGAGCCCACGTTCGGCGACTGGCCGTCCTCGCCGCGGTAGGCGAGGAACGCGTCGATCGACTCGGGGTGGGCGACCAGCAGGTACCCGAACGGGATCACCATGAGGACCAGCCACAGCGGGGTCGTCCACACCTGCAGCGTGGAGAGCACCTTCATCCCGTAGACGACCAGCGGGAAGATCACGACGGTCGACACCAGGTAGCCCAGCCACAGCGGGATGCCGAGCCCGAGCTCGAGGCCCTGGGCCATGATCGAGCCCTCGAGGGCGAAGAAGATGAAGGTGAACGTCGCGAAGACGACGTTGGTGACGACCGAACCGTAGTAGCCGAAGCCGCTGCCCCGGGTGATGAGGTCCAGGTCGAGGTTGTAGCGGGCGGCGTAGTAGGCCAGGGGCAGCCCGGTCAGGACGACGACGACCGCGAAGACGGCGATGCCCCACAGCGCGTTGGTCGTCCCGTAGCTGATGCCGATGTTCGCGCCGATCGCGAAGTCGGCGAGGTAGGCGATGCCGCCGAGCGCGGAGGTCGCCACCACCCCGGTCGACCACCGCCGGTAGCTGCGCGGGGCGAAGCGCAGGGTGTAGTCCTCGAGCGTCTCCCTCGTGGCCGTGTCCGTCGGTGGCGCGGCGGCCGCGGCCGCGGTCTCCAGCTCGCTGTGGGTCATGGCGTCCCCCGGGGTCTGCGTCGGTGACATCGGTCCCCGCAGACGCTGGTGGACCGGTGTTGCCCCGACGTTCCGGGTCCATGACGTCTGTCGACCGCGGCGACGGCACGCCCGGGGCGTCCGACTCCCTCGGCCGCCCGCGGTGGGTCAGGATGGGGGCACGACCGCGTGCCCCCGTCGACGGTGGCGGCGGAGTGCGCCGTGGCAGTCGGCCGGGGGGACGCACGCCGGGAGAGGGGCCCACCGTGTCCGACGACCCACCGCAGACGAGCAGCACCCCGACCCCCCGGCGAGGTCGCGGACCGGCCGGGCCCCGGGGAGACCTCCCACGGGCGGGGTCGGACGCGATCGACCGGGGGTGGGAACGGGACGACGCCGCCGAGGCGCGCGACGGCGCGGCCGCCAGCCGCGACGTCCGCGCCGACGAGCGGGACCGGGCTGCCCGCGAACGCGACGAGCACGCCGTCGACCGCACGCCGAGCGCCGCGGACAGGGCCGGGCAGCGGGCCGCCGACAGCGCCGACCGCGAGGAGGCGCGCCAGGACCGGCATGCCGCCGCGCGCGACCGCCGGGCGGCGCAGGCCGACCGCGACCAGGCGGCGCAGGACCGGGTGGCCGCCCGGGCCGATCGCGAGCAGGCCGAGGTCGACCGGGCCCAGCAGGACTGAGGCCGACGCCGTTGCTCCGGAGGCGGTCAGTCGCCGGGGTCGCTGCCGGCGACGAGGCCGGCCAGACCGACCCCCGGCTGCCGTCCCGCCTCCGCCCACTGGCCGGCCCACCGCGGGCGCCCTCCCCCGCGCCGCTCGGGGTGGGCTCTCCCACGCGGGGGTCAGGTGCGGCCGAGAGCGGACACGCGCTCCTCGCGGGCGGCGCGCAGCAGCGGCACCAGCCGCGGATCCCGGAGGTCCTCGGCCCGGCGCACGGTCAGCTTGCGGAACGCCTTCCCGGTGCCCTCCAGCAGGCCGCCGTGCTCCAGGTCGGCCCCGTGGTTGAAGCCCAGGTTCAGGTGCCGGGCGAACGTCGCCAGGTAGGCGTAGTGCTCGCTGTTCTTGGCCGGCCCGACGCCGTAGCCGACCGTCCCCTGGTGCGGCCAGACGACCCGGACGACGTCCGGGTCCACCTCCCGGACCAGCGCGTCGGCGGCACGCACCAGCTCGGCGACCCCGGGCGCGAGCCGGGCCAGCAGGACGTCGAGGTCTGCGGTGGTCATCCCGGGAGTGCACCACCCCGGTCCCGTCGCGCCTCGCCGCCCCTCCGGACGGCCCGCGGCGGAGGCGTGGGGTGGGCCCCGGGCCGGGCGGCGAGCGGGTCCGCCCGCCCCTGGGTGGTCTGGCGCGTCGTCGCCGACCCGGTCGACGGACGGGGGCGGCGAGCCGACCAGCCCGCTCCCGGAGCAGCCGAGGTGCCGGACGTCCCTTCGCCCTCCGTACTCGGCTCGTAACGTATCGGTCACGCATGGGCTCGGCGACCGACCGGGAGGCGGTGACGTCCGCCACGCTCCCCGCCCACGGAGGCGCCCGTCCGGACCGACCGGGAGCGCTGGTCGCCGCCGGCCGGAGGATCGGCATGCGCAGGCCCATCACCCGACGCGAGGTGCTCGTCGCCGCCCTGGGCACGGGAGCGGCCGCCGTGCTGCCGCGGACGGCTTCGGCGGCGACGGCAGGTGGCACGGGGCCGGGCGGCGTGACCGCCGCGGGGCACGCCGCCGACGAGGCGCTGTCCTGGCTCCAGACCACCTACGACCTCGTGCTGGGGGAGAACCTCAGCCCACCGGCCGCCGCCCGCACCTACGCCCACACGGCGATCGCCATGTACGAGGCCGCCGTCCGGGGGATGCCCGGTCACCGGTCCCTGGGCGGTCAGCTGCGGGACCTGACGACGCCGGCACCGCAGCCCCTCGCCGCGCTGATCGACTGGCCGGCCGCGGCGGTGGCGTCGGCGGCTGCCGTGCTGCGGCAGGTGCTGCCCTTCGCCGGCGTCGGCACGCGGACACTGCTGGACCCGGCCGAGGCCGCGGTGCTGGGCCGACGGCGCGCCGCGGGTGTGCCCCAGCGAGCCCTGGACGCCTCGGTGGCGCACGGCCGGTCCGTGGCGGGACACCTGGCCGGCTGGATCGCCGGCGACGGACACGCCGGGACCGTGGGCCGCTCGTACACCGCGCCCGCCTCCGCACCCTGGCACTGGGTGTCGACGCCGCCCAACTTCCGACCGGCGATCGAGCCCCACTGGGCCGAGGTCCGGCCGATGGTGCTCAGGAGCGCCGACGAGGTCGAGCCGGAACCGCCGCTGCCCTTCTCGACCGAGCCGGGGTCGGACTTCCACGAGCAGGCGGTGGCCGTCCACCGCCAGTCGGTCGCGAACACCGCCGAGCACCGGGCGATCGCCCGCTTCTGGACCGACAACCCCGGGTCGTTCACCCCACCGCCCGGCACGCCGACCGGCCTGCCGTCCGGCCACTGGATGCTCATCGCCGGCCAGGCGCTCGCCCTGCGCGGGGCGCGGCTCGACGTCGCCCTCGACACCCTCGCCGTCACCGGGATCGCCCTGCACGAGGCGTTCCTCAACTGCTGGACCTGGAAGTACCGGTACAACCTGCTCCGCCCGGTCACCTACGTGAACCGGTACCTCGACGGGGGCTGGTCGAGCCTGGTCAACAGCCCGCAGTTCCCGGAGCACACCTCGGGGCACAGCGTCGCGTCACCGGCGGCCGCCGCGGTGCTCACCGACCGGCTGGGCACCTTCTCCTTCACCGACCACTCGCACGACGTCCGCGGCCACGCGCCACGCACCTTCGCGTCGTTCCACGACGCCGCCCAGGAGGCCGCCCGGTCGCGGCTGTACGGCGGCATCCACTTCCCGCACGCGATCGAGGCGGGCCTCGCGCAGGGCGAGCAGGTCGGCGCCCTGGTCCTGCAGCGCGTCCGCACCCGCCGCTGAGTCCCGTCGTCCCCACCCGGGGGCGCCCGCCGGGCGTCCCCACCGTCCCCGCACGGTCCCGCCGTGCACCAACGGAAGAAGGTCCCATGTCCGCCTCCTCCCTGCGCCGCCTGACGACGGTCACCGCCGCGGCGGCCGCGCTCGCCGTCGCCGTCCCCTCGCCGGCGCTGGCCGGCGACCTGTTCTTCTCCAGGTCCTCGGGCATCCAGGTCTCCACCACCTGGCTCGAGGTCGGCGAGCTGCCGCCGGCGGCCGACGCGCCGGGCAACGCCCACTTCGGCGACCTCTACGTCGAGGACCTCGGCAACGGCCGGGCCCGGGTGTTCGGCACGGTCCACGACGTCGAGTGCGACGAGGGGACGACGCCGCAACTGCCCGCCGGCGGGCACGGCGAGCCGGCCCCTGCGGACGGCCCGTGCCAGCTGCTCGGGACCCGCTTCGTCGAGGGCGGCCAGGTGACCTTCACGGTCGACAAGAAGCTCACGACGGCGAGGCTGACCGGCACGCTCGCGGTCGGCAGCGGGCACGGGGACACGACGGGCAGCCCGGCAGTGGACATCACCTGGACCGGCGTGGGCGACACCTACAGCGAGCGGCAGAGCGGCACGTTCGTCGACGAGTACGGGACCTGGACCTACCGGTACGACTTCACCGGCCGGGACGCCGTGGTGGCCCCGGGCAGCCGGATCGGGCCGATGGTCTTCGACGACGAGGCCGGCGAGTCCTCCGCGTCGCTGCTGGGCAGGTACCGCTCCTCGGACCGCCAGCGCTCCTGAGCCGGCCGTGCCGCCGGGCCGCTCTCCCGGCCTGGCGGCACACCGGCCCCCGACCGTCGCCGTCGACCGGACCCGGAGGGTCACACCGTCAGGAGCAGCTTGCCGGTGGTCCGGCGTCCCTCGAGGTCCTCGTGGGCGCGGCCGGCCTCGGCCAGCGGGTACCGGCCACTGATGCGGACGTCGAGCCGGCCGGCGGCGACCATCCCCAGCACCGCACCGGCCCGCTCGCGCAGCATCTCCGGGGTGCGGGTGTAGGTGCCCAGCGTCGGCCGCTGGACGTACAGCGAGCCGTGCGACGCCAGCTGCTGCACCGGCAGCGGCTCGGGCTGCCCGCTGGCGGCGCCGTACACGATCATCCGCCCGGTCGGCCGCAGCGCGGTCAGCCCCGCGGCGAACGTCGTCCGCCCGACGCCGTCGTACACGGCCGCCGCACCCTCGCCGCCGGAGAGCTCGCGGACCCGCTCGGGGAAGCCGTCGTAGCCGACCACCACCTCGTCGGCGCCGGCTCCCCGGGCGAGCTCGGCCTTCTCCTCGGTGGAGACGGTGGCCAGCACGTGGCCGCCGCGGGCGCGCACCAGCTGGATGAGGAGCAGCCCGACTCCCCCGGCCGCGCTGTGCACGACCACCCAGTCGCCCTCGGCGACGGGGTACGAGTCGGCGGCGAGGTACTGGGCGGTGCAGCCCTGCAGCACCACGGCGGCGGCAAGCTCGAGCGGCACGCCGTCGGGCACCGGTACCAGCTTCTCCCGCGGCGCGGCCACCCGGCCGGCGTAGCTGCCGGCGACGTCGAGCCAGGCGACCCGCTCCCCCGTGCCGACGACGGTGCCGGCCCCCTCCGCGCCGACGACCCTGGGCAGGTCGCCGCCGTAGGGCGGACGCCCCTCGCGCTCGTACACGTCGCGGAAGTTGACGCCCACGGCCGCCACGTCGACCAGCACCTGCCCCTCGCCGGGCTCGGGGTCGGGCACCTCGCGGACGGTCAGCACCTCGGGGCCACCGGTCCGCTCCATGAGCACTGCCTGCACGTCGTCCTCCCGTCGTCGGCCGTGCCCGGTGCCTACCACGGACGTCGGGACCGTGCCGGGCGCAGCCGGGAGGTCAGGCCGCGGCCAGCACCGCCCGGGACGCCCGCCGCGGGACGGCGCGGGGAGCCGTCCTCCGGGCCCGCAGGACGGCACAGGTCGCGACCGCGCAGACCAGCCCGAAGCCGGCCGACAGCCACACCGTCGGCTGACCGAGCAGCCAGCCGTAGACCGTCCACGAGGCGCACGAGCCGGCGCCGAGGTACCAGCGCGCCGAGGACATCCCGGACAGGTCCTGGGTCCGGTCGAACAGGATGCTCACCAGCTGGGGCAGCGCGGCGACGATCCCGACCAGGGTGACGACCGCGCTGAGCCCGGCCGCGACCGCGACCGTCGCGGCACCGAGGACGACGGCGACGACGCTGACCGCGGCGAGCGCGGCCAGGCCTGCGGCTCCCGCGGCGGTGCGGCGGAGCTGCTGCCCCGTGCGCAGCTGCGGCTGGGCGCGGAGCAGGGCGACGAGGACGGCGGTGTTGCCGGCGCCGACGACGGCGTGGGTGGCGATCTGCGGTCCGTCACCGACGAGGAGACCGAAGGTCAGCCAGCAGAGGTTGAGACCGACGGCGAGCCAGCTGCCGGTCGGGGAGAGACCGAGCGTGCGGCCGTGCCGGCAGGAGAGCCAGACCTGGGGCCAGACGACGGTGATGCTGAGGGCGGCCGCGGTGGAGCCGAGGGCGGCGATCATGGTGGAGCGGGGATCCGTTCGGTGGACTGCGATGGGCGCGGCCACCGGCGGGCTGTCCGCCACACGCCGGCCCCGGGCACTCGTCGGTGAGCGCGCAGCGGGATTGGCCAGAGGGGTCATCGGCGGCCCGGACCCGTGACGGGAGGCGATCCGGCGTGATCGTCCTGTGACCTCGCTCATCGCCGTGGCGGGGGTCACGCGGGGCTCCGAGAGCCCACCGGTACCCCGCCCGGCGGCCTATCGACGGACGGCTGCGCCCGCTGTCCGCGGGAGGGTGAGGGCGGCGCCGAGCCCGGCGGCCAGCACGGCCGTGGTGACGGCGAAGGCCGTCTGGTACGAGGCGACGTCGGTGAGCCAGCCGGCCACGAGCGGACCGGCGATGGCGCCGAGGTCGGCCGACATCTGGAACACCGCCACCACCCGACCGCCGCGGGCCGGGCTGACGTCGGCGACCAGTGCCGCCGGCACGCTGGCGAGGAACGAGGCGGCCAGCCCGAAGAGGGCCATGGACAGCAGGAAGACCCACAGGACCGGGGGCAGGACCAGCGCCGCCGTCGAGACCGTGGCCAGCGCGGCACCGAACACGAGAGCGGGACGCCGTCCCCACGTGTCGGCCAGGCGACCCGACCGCAGCAGGCCGAGGGCCTGGGCCACCGAGCCCGCCAGCAGGCCGGCGCCGGCCCACGCGACCGTCCGGCCCAGCTCCTCGGTGACGTACAGCGGCACCAGCGAGTTGCGGACCCCGAAGAGCACCCAGCCCACGCCGAGGTTGGCCACCAGCGCGGTCAGGTAGACGCGCGAGCGCAGGGCCGTCCGCAGGCCGACCGGGTCGGCGGCGAGGTCGGGACCGGTTCCCGCCGGGGCCGCCGACCGCTGCGGAGTGACGGACGGGCGCAGCAGCACCATGGCCACCGAGCCGGCCAGGATGAGGAAACCGGCGTACAGGAAGAAGGGGAGGCGTGGGGAGAGCTCGGCGAGCAGCCCGCCGGCCGCCGGACCGGCGATCCCGCCGAGGATGAACCCGCCCTGCCACGTCGCTGCGGCACGTCCCCGGTGCGAGGGCGGGGCGACCCGCAGCAGCAGCGACAGGGCGGCGACGGTGAACATGGCGCTGCCCACGCCGCCGGCCGCACGGAGGGCGAGGAACAGCGGGAAGGACGTCGCCAGGCCGGCCAGCCCCGTGGTGACCGCGACGATGCCGAGGCCGGCCGAGAGGACCGTGCGCTCGCCGAACCGCTCGACCAGGGAGCCGCCGCCGAAGGCGGACACGAAGCGGAAGAACGCGAAGGCGCTGACGGCGAGCCCGACAGCCGTCGTCCCGACGCCGAAGGCCCGGGCGAACAGCGGGATGGCGGGTGCGACGACGCCGAAGCCGAGCGCGACGACGAAGGCGACGACGGCGAGGATGCCGACCTCACGGGGCAGCTCCCCCCGTCCCCGCCACGGCACCCCCGGATGCTCGCACGGGGCCGGCCGGCGCCCGTCGAGGGCCCAGGACCCCGCCGGGGCGGACTGCCCCGCACCTGCTCGCGTGCCGGCCGTGGACCGCGTGTTCTCCAGCCACGTGCGCAGCGCCGGCTCCGGCGCCGCGCCGGCCGGGACATCCCGGCTCCCGCAGTTCCTCAGCCGCCTCGGCGGCCTCGATGGCCTCCTGCAGGGCCTCGGCCGGGCTCGGGTCCCCGCTGCACGACCCGGACGGCACGGTCCGCGGCTGGCTCGGCATGAGCACCGACCTCGAGGACTCCGCCGAGCGACCTGACACCCGCGAGCCGGCCTCCCCCACCCTGCTGGGTCGCCTGGCGTCGGCTCCGGTGCGGTGGGTGCGCTGATCCCGGGCGCCACCGGGTGCGGTTGCCGTGGGGACATCGGGCCGGTGCCAGGACACGCGCAGCAGTGCTGTGTCAGGTACCTGACACAGGCGTACCTTCGGTCGGGTGGCGACGCGACCCCTCACCGACCGGAGCCACGGCTTCGACGTCGTCGCGCTGGCCGCCAGCGCCGGCGGCGTGCGGGCACTGCGCACGGTCGTGTCCGGGCTGCCGGGGGACTTCCCGGTGCCGGTCCTGGTGGTGCAGCACCGCGGCTCCGGCACGCCCGAGCTGCTGAGCGACCTGCTCCGGACCCGGGCGGCCCTGCCCGTGCGCACCGCCGCGTCCGGACCCCTGCTGCCCGGGGTCACCGTGCTGCCGGCCGGGACCACTGCGGAGCTCCACCCCGACGGTCGGCTGGCGCTACGGGCCTGCCCGATGGCCAGGACCGCCGACGACCTATTCACCAGCGCCGCTGCCGCCTTCGGCCGGCGGGTGCTGGCCGTGGTGCTGACCGGACGGCTGTCCGACGGCGCCGCGGGCGTGCGCGCGGTCCGCCGGGCCGGCGGCCGCGTGCTGGTCCAGGACCTGGACGACGCCGAGGCGCCGGGCATGCCCAGCGCGGCCCTGGCCACCGGCTGCGTCGAGCACGCCCTGCCCCTGGACCTGGTTGCGCCGGCTCTGGTGGCGTACGTGATGGCCCCGGGCGCCGCCGACCTGCTCGCCGTGCCGATCCCGCCGTGGGCCCGCCTGGGCCCGCGTCCGCCCGTCCCGGCATGACGCCCGCCCTCCAGGGGTAGCTCCTCTCGGCCCGGAGCAGACGGGACCGCCCGTCCCGGAGGGAGGCCCGTGTCCACGCTGACCGACAGCACGCCCCCGGACCCGCGACGCAACCTCCTGCTCGGCGCCCTGCCCGAGGACGAGTACCGCCGGCTGCGGCCTGCCCTCGAGCCGGTGGAGGTCGACGTCCGCCAGCAGCTCTACGAACGCGGCAAGCCCATCGAGCACCTCTGGTTCCCCGTCGATGCCGTCCTGTCGCTGCTGGCCACCGTCGAGGGCGAGGCGGCGATCGAGGTGGCCACGGTCGGCTACGAGGGCCTGGGCGGCCTCCCGGCCTTCCTCGGGGCGGCCGAGAGCCCGCACGACACCTTCGGCCAGATCGGCGGCACGGCCGTGCGCCTCCCGACGGGTGAGCTGCGCCGGTTCCTGTCCGAGGACGGCGCGCTGCACGACGTGCTGCACCGCTACACCCTGGCCACGATGATCCAGCTGTCGCAGAACGTGGCCTGCAACCGCCTGCACACCACCGAGGAGCGCTGCGCCCGCTGGCTGCTGCAGACCCGCGACCGCGTCGGCGCCGACGAGTTCAACCTCACCCAGGAGTTCCTCGCCCAGATGCTCGGCGTGCGCCGGGGCACCGTCTCGCTCACCGCGGGCGTGCTCCAGCAGGCCGGCGTCATCCGCTACACCCGCGGGCGGATCACCGTCCTGGACGCCGATGCCCTGCACGAGGCGGCATGTGACTGCTACGACATCGTCCAGTCCGAGTTCCGGCGGGTCGCGGCTGCGCCCGAGGTCTGACCACCACGGGGATCGCTCCCCGAGGCAGGGCACCCGCCCGTCACGGCGATCGGCCCGGTACCTCGACGGCGGCACGTGTACAGGACCACCGGTCCGTCGGCCGGCGTCGCCGTACGGGGCCCGTCGACGGGGATGCGCCGACCACGGCCGCTCACCGCGTGTCCTTCCCTCTCCCGGCCCGGGTGACGGGCCCAGCAGAGGGCCCGTCAGGTCAGCGGCTCGTGGCGTTGCCGCTTCGCGGGACCGAGCAGCTGGAGTCGACGACTCGCCCACGAGTCGGGACCCAGGCGTCCAAGAGTCACTGCGGGCTCCATGCCGAGGCACCAGCGACTTCCGGACGGGCGCACCCACCGGCCCGGCCCTCGAGGAGAACCGGGCCGGTAGACGAGCCGTACCAGCCGAGGAGACGTCTCGCTGACCACGTCCAGGACATCGCTGTCCGATTCAGCGGGACATCTCCTGGCCGTTCACATCAACTGCAACCGCTGGTGGAGCCGCAACCCTCGCAGACGTAGCAGCTGCCGGCCGGGCGCATCTTCGTGCCGCAGGTCATGCACAGCGGCGCGTCGGTGGCGGTGCCGGTGACCAGCTCGAGCAGCTCGGCCGAGGAGTGGGCCTCCTTGACCGGCGTCTCGGACTTCACCTCGGGCTTGGCCGGCCCCTCGGTCGGCGCCGAGCCGCGCAGCGCCTCGAGGTCGACCTCCTCCTCCACGACCGCGGCGGTCGAGGCCGAGGTGCCGTAACCGGACACCTGGGCGGCGCGCTCCTCGGCGCTGAAGATGCCGAGGTTGGCCCGCTTCTCCACCGGCAGGTGGTCCAGCGCCAGGCGACGGAAGATGTAGTCCATCACCGACTGGGCGATCCGGATGTCCGGGTCGTCGGTCATGCCGGCCGGCTCGAACCGCATGTTGGTGAACTTCTGGATGTAGGTCTCCAGCGGGACACCGTGCTGCAGCGCGATCGACAGCGAGATCGAGAAGGCGTCCATGACGCCGGCGAGCGTCGAGCCCTGCTTGCCGAGCTTGAGGAACACCTCGCCGAGGCTGCCGTCCTCGTACATCCCGGCGGTCATGTAGCCCTCGGCGCCGGCGACGCTGAACGACGTCGTCATGCTCTGCCGCTTCTTCGGCAGCCGGCGGCGCACCGGCTGCGACGTCGTGGCGACCGGGGCCGCCTCGACCTCCGCCTTGGCCTCGCTCTTCTTGGCCTTGGCGTCGGACAGCGGCTGGCCGACCTTGCAGTTGTCGCGGTAGATCGCCAGCGCCTTGAGGCCGAGCTTCCAGCCCTGGAAGTAGATGTTCTCGACGTCCTCGACGGTCGCCGTCTCCGGCATGTTGACCGTCTTGCTGATGGCGCCGGAGATGAACGGCTGCACCGCGGCCATCATCCGGACGTGGCCCATCGGGGAGATGGCCCGCTCGCCCATCGCGCAGTCGAAGACCTCGTAGTGCTCCGGGCGCAGGCTCGGGGCGTCGACGACGTGGCCGTGCTCGGCGATGTACTCGACGATCGCCTCGATCTGCTCGTCCTGGTAGCCCAGGCTGCGCAGCGCCCGCGGGACGGTCTGGTTCACGATCTGCATGGAGCCGCCGCCGACCAGCTTCTTGTACTTGACCAGCGAGAAGTCCGGCTCGATGCCGGTCGTGTCGCAGTCCATCATGAAGCCGATCGTGCCGGTGGGGGCCAGCACCGAGGCCTGCGCGTTGCGCCAGCCGAAGTCCGCGCCGATCTCCAGGCACGCCTGCCATTCGGCGGTCGCGGCCTTGAGCACGTCGGCGTCGTCGGCGCCGACCGGGCGGATGGCGTCGTTGGCCGCGGCGTGCTTGCGCATCACCCGGGCGTGGGCGTCGGCGTTGCGGGCGAAGCCCTCGTAGGCGCCGACGATGCCGGCCAGCTCCGCCGAGCGCCGGTAGGCGGTGCCGGTCATCAGCGAGGTGATCGCCGCGGCCAGGGTCTGGCCGCCGCGCGAGTCGTACGCGTGACCGGTGGCCATGAGCAGCGCGCCGAGGTTGGCGTAGCCGATGCCCAGCTGCCGGTAGGCGCGGGTGGTCTCACCGATCGGCTCGGTCGGGAAGTCGGCGAAGCAGATCGAGATGTCCATCGCGGTGATGACCAGCTCGACGGCCTTCACGAAGTTCCGGGTGTCGAACGTGCCGTCGTCCTTGAGGAACTTCATGAGGTTCAGCGACGCCAGGTTGCACGAGCTGTTGTCCAGGCTCATGTACTCCGAGCAGGGGTTGGACGCGTTGATCCGCCCGGTCTCGGGGTTGGTGTGCCAGTCGTTGATCGTGTCGTCGTACTGGATGCCCGGGTCGGCGCACTCCCAGGCGGCCTGGGTGACCTTGCGGAACAGGTCCTTGGCGTCGACGGTCTCGATCACCGAGCCGTCGAGGCGGGAGCGCAGGCCGAAGTCCGTGCCGTCCTCGACCGCGCGCATGAACTCGTCGGAGACGCGGACGGAGTTGTTGGCGTTCTGGTACTGGACGCTGGTGATGTCCTTGCCGCCGAGGTCCATGTCGTACCCGGCGTCGCGCAGCGCGCGGATCTTGTCCTCCTCGCGCGCCTTGGTCTCGATGAACTCCTCGATGTCGGGGTGGTCGATGTCGAGGACGACCATCTTGGCCGCGCGGCGGGTGGCGCCACCGGACTTGATGGTGCCGGCGGAGGCGTCGGCGCCACGCATGAAGCTGACCGGGCCCGAGGCGGTGCCGCCCGAGGAGAGCAGCTCCTTGGAGGAGCGGATGCGGGAGAGGTTCAGGCCGGCGCCCGAGCCGCCCTTGAAGATCAGCCCCTCCTCCCGGTACCAGTTGAGGATCGAGTCCATCGTGTCGTCGACGGCGAGGATGAAGCAGGCGCTGACCTGCTGCGGCGCGCTGGTGCCGACGTTGAACCAGACGGGTGAGTTGAAGCTGAAGTACTGGTGCAGCAGCATCCAGGTCAGCTCGTGCTCGAAGATCTCGGCGTCGCCCTCGCTGGCGAAGTAGCCGTGCTCGCGGCCGGCCTGGCCGTAGGTCAGCACCACCCGGTCGATGAGCTGGCGCAGGCTGGTCTCGCGCTGCGGGGTGCCGACGGCGCCGCGGAAGTACTTCGTGGTGACGATGTTGGTGGCGTTGATGCTCCACTCGGCGGGGAACTCCACGCCGCGCTGCTCGAAGTTGATCGAGCCGTCCCGCCAGTTGGTCATGACGACGTCACGACGCTCCCAGGTCACCTCGTCGTACGGGTGCACCCCGGCGGTGGTGAAGACACGCTTGACCTTCAGGCCCTTCCCCCTGGTCGGCGCCTTGGCGGCGCGACGCGTACGGCCCGACAAGCGATCCTCGGTCTCGGTCACGGAGCTCTCCCTGTGTTGTGGGCCCTGTCGTGTGGGCATCTGCGGCGGCTGGGGAAGAGAGCCGCCCTCTTCTTATCGGGTGGTGCTGACGGTTCTCAGGAGCCGGCGGTGCCGCCGGCGGAGGCGGCCTGGCCGCGCCCTCCACCCCGCCGGCGCGCCGGCGGGTCCTGCATGCCAGGCAGCGGCGGGGTGCCGGCGGCGATGTGCCGGGCCCGCAGCTCGGTGATCTCCTTCTCGAAGTCCTCGAGCGAGGTGAAGGCGCGGTAGACGCTCGCGAAGCGCAGGTACGCGACCTCGTCCAGCTCCCGCAGCGGCCGGAGGATGGCCAGCCCCACCTCGTGGCTGGGGACCTCCGCCGCGCCGGTCGCCCGGATGGCGTCCTCGACCTGCTGGGCGAGCTGCTGCAGCTGGTCCTCGTCGACCGGCCGCCCCTGGCAGGCCCGGCGGACGCCGGCCACCACCTTGCTGCGGTTGAACGGCTCGCTCACGCCGCTGCGCTTGACGACGGCGAGGACGGCCTCCTCCACCGTGGTGAAGCGCCGCCCGCACGCGGGGCACGACCGGCGGCGGCGGGTGGTCGCCCCCTCGTCGGCCTCGCGCGAGTCGATGACGCGGCTGTCGGGGTTGTGGCAGAAGGGACAGCGCATGGCCGACCCCCTCCCTCGCGACGCGCTCCGGCGCGGGTCCGCCCGGGAGCGCCGCGGCGACCGCGCGAGCGGCCGGAGCGACGGGACCGGGAGGCCGGCTGTGGACCTCCCTGGGGACATCTGGTGGACGTCGTGGGGAGGGCCTGAGGACGGCCTGTGGACGGACTTACATCGGTGCAACTACTAGATGTAGGGGAACCCTAGGTCCGGCCCCACTAGATCTGCAAGCCGAACGCCAGGCGCGTCGTCCGTCGAGACGACTTCGTGACCACCCGCGCGCACGCGTCACACGCGCCTCGGGAACACGCCGGAGAGCGCTCCGCAGCGGTCGCGGGACGCGCCGGTCGGGTGTAACGGGGCGACCGAACCCGCCGGCGCAGGTGCGCCGCGGGCCGGGCGCGGTGACGCCGACCGGGACGCGTCGCGCGGGATGCGGGAGCGCGTCGCGCCTCAGGCGCGGAGGGCCTCGCCGGGTCGCCCCAGGCGGGGACGGGAGGCGCGGTCGCCGAGCCGCAGGGGCCGGGTCAGGCAGTCGGCCTCGATCGCCCGGGGCATGAGCACCGTGGCGTCGCCCGGCTCCGGACCCGATGCCTCCTCCGGCTGCTCCGCCGCGTCCGCCGCCCGGTGACGCCCGACGCGGTGCCGGCCGGCGGCCGCACCCGCGGGGACGGCGGGCTGCTCGGCGGTCACGTCGCCGCCGTGGCGGCGGCGACGGCGGCCGGCGGCCGGCGCCGACGTGGGGAGGACGCCCGCCACCCGCTGCTCACGGGCGGCGGCCTCGCTCAGCGACAGCAGCGGGGCGACCGAGGCGCCCGGCAGCAGTTCCTCGCCGACACTCGCGAAGGGGTCGATGCCGCTGTCCGGCACCAGCACCGGCACCGGCCGGTTCTCCGGCAGGCGCACCTCGGCCAGGTCGGTCCAGGTCTCCCGGTCGACGCCGGCCACGGTCACCCGGACCCACATCTGGCACGCACCCTGACCATCGTGCCGCCACCCCAGCAGAGAACCCGGCCACCAGGTGCCCTCGACGAAGACCTCGCAGCGCTGCGACTGCTGCGTGAAGACGGCGGCCCGGCTGCCTGAGATCGCTGACACGGAGCTGACCGTAAACGGGCCGTCGGCCACGGGGTGTCAGCGACTCGGCACGACGGGTTGACGAACATGGCCGCCGCCTCTTGTCGCTCCTCGACCGCCCCGTGCCGCGAGCGACCGCGCGCCTCAGGGCAGCTCGAGGACCTGGCCGGGGACCAGTGCCGAACCCTCGAGGTCGTTGAGCTCCTCGATGGCGTCGACCACCGTGCGCACGTCCTGGTCGGCACCGGCGGCCTCCCCGGCGATCGACCACACCGTGTCGCCGGACTCCACCACCACGCTCCGCTCGCCGGCCAGCTGGAGTCCACCGTCGTCCGGGCCCTCGACGAGCGGGGCGAGGAGCACGCCGAGCGCGACGGCGCCGCCGAGGGCCAGGGCGAGCGCCAGCCGGCGCCCCCGGCGGGTCAGACGCAGCCGCGGGACCGCAGCGCGCTCCGGGGTGGCGCAGCCCCCGCGCACGGCACGGGCCGGCACCGGGCGCGACGCGGCGGGACGGCCGCCCGAGGACGTCGGCTCCCGCCGAGCGGGTGCCCGGCCGGCACCCCGGCCCGAGGGAGCCGGGTCCGCGGTGCGCGGCTCCGGGCCCGCCGGGCGGTCGGGCACCGGCCGCAGGTGACCGGCGACGCGGGGGCCGGTCCCGGCCGGCCCCGACGCAGCAGGCGTCTGCGGCAGGCGCCCGGACGCGGCCGTCGCCCGGCCCGGGTGCCCGCACCCGGCCGCACGGCCGTCGTCCGCCGACCCGAGCAACGGACGCCACGGGACCCGGACCGTCGCGTCGAACTCCAGCACGGCCTGCCGCACGCTCGCCATGACCTCTCCTCCTCCATCGACCCGGCGCTGCTCGAACACGCGTTCGATCGAACGTCCGTGCGATGTGTACCGCATCCCCCCGACGAGGTCGACCCGACACCGCACGCCGACTTCGAACACACGTTTGAAGTACCGGCTCCGAGGCGCTACGGTCCGTAGCAGCACCCGTCCGCCGTCGCCGCGAGGGCGCCGGCGGGGCCGGGGCCGGCAGCGGTCCCACGCAGTGGAGCCGGCCGGGTCCGGCTCCCCGGGCGGGCGCAGGTCGACAGGGCCGTGACGACACGGCCGGCGAGGAGGAGACGTGGCGGGCACGAGCGGGACGTCGGGCGGCGGTGTCCGGGGCGGAGGCGGCTCGTCGCGGCGCGCGTCCGGGAGCCGGACCGCCGCACCGGAGCGGGCCGAGACGGCGTCGGTGCGCACCTTCCCCGACCGGGGCGAGAGCGGCGACGGGCTCACCCAGCGGCAGCGGCGGGTCCTCGAGGTGATCCGCGACTCGATCGAGCGGCGCGGCTACCCGCCCTCGGTCCGCGAGATCGGCGAGGCCGTGGGGCTGTCGTCGGCCTCGTCGGTGGCCCACCAGCTCAGCGTGCTGCAGAAGAAGGGCTGGCTGCGCCGCGACCCCAACCGCCCGCGCGCGCTCGACGTCCGCCTGCCCGGCGACACCCCCGGCGCGCCCGCGCCCACGGTGGTGGCCCCCGCCGGCGCCGAGGAGACCCCTGCCCCCACCTACGTCCCGCTCGTCGGCCGGATCGCCGCCGGTGGCCCCGTGCTGGCCGAGCAGGCGGTCGAGGACGTCTTCCCGCTCCCCCGCGAGCTGGTCGGCGAGGGCACGCTGTTCATGCTCAAGGTCACCGGTGACTCGATGGTCGAGGCCGCCATCTGCGACGGCGACTGGGTCGTCGTGCGCCAGCAGCCGACCGCGGAGAACGGCGAGATCGTCGCCGCCATGATCGACGGTGAGGCGACGGTGAAGACCTACAAGCGGCGCGACGGACACGTGTGGCTGCTGCCGCACAACCCCGCGTACGAGCCCATCCCGGGGGATGACGCCACCGTGCTCGGCCGCGTCGTCACGGTGCTCCGCCGGGTCTGACGAAGGGCCCCGTCCCACCCACCCCTCGCACGCTCGGGACGGGCCCCGGGACGGGGCCGACGGGCCGCCGGCGCGGTGACCGCCGCGCCAGCGGCCGAGCGCCCGACCTGGTCGTCAGCCGCTCCGGACGGCAGGCCCCGGCCGGAGCCCCGGGACGCGGGAGGGCCGAGGCCTCAGTCGCGCCGGCGCACCAGCGCGCCCCCGAGCCAGACGAGCACGCCGGCCACGACAGCGGCAGCGACCGCCGCGGCCACCGGGGGCGGGCCGTCGTCGCCGGACAGCAGGCCGGAGCCCGTGCCGTCCGTGGCCGCCGACGACGACGAGGGCGCCGCCTCGGCCGGCAGCGGCACCACGGTGACGTCGCTGGCCAGCCCCTCCCCCGCGACGACGATCGCCGCGGAGTCCCCGGTGAAACTGATCGCCTCGCCCTGGGCCGCCTCGGGCAGGGCGACCCGGCGCGGCTCCCCCGCCAGCGCACCGGCCACGTCCGAGCCGGTCAGCGGCCAGACGTAGGCGTCGGTGTAGGTGCGCAGGGCGATCCAGCGCTCGTCGGGAGAGACCGCACCACCGGTGACCATCAGCTGGCCGGCGCGGCCGACCGGGCCGCCCGGCGTCCCGGTCGGCAGGAACTCCGCGTCGCCGACCTCGGTGAGGCCGACCGTGCCGTCCTCCACGAGCGCCGACACCGGCCGGTACACCTCACTGGCGCCCAGCACCTCCTTGGTCACCAGGTACGGCGTCCCGTCGGGGGCGAGCAGCAGCGCCTCGACGTCCCGCGGGCCGTCGGGGTACGCCAGCCGGTAGACCGAGCTGCTGCCGTCGGCGTGCAGGGCCAGCAGCGCGACCGTCGTCCGGGTGCCGTTGTTGTCGCCGGTGTCGGCGAGCCAGACGGTCCCGTCGACGGCCAGCGCCATGTCCTCGGGGTCGTAGGGGTCCACCGCCGCGGAGTGCACGCTGACCACCGCACAGGTCCCGTCCAGCACGTAGACGTCGAGCGAGTCGCCGCCGTCGTTGTGCACCAGCATCCGGTCACCCACCTCGACCATCCCGGAGACCTCGGGCAGCCGGGGGTCGGTGAGCTGGCAGCGCGTCGTGGGTGCAGCCGGATCGGCCGGTGCGGCGGACGCGGGCAGGGCGGGGCCGAGGGCGAGCGTCAGCGCGAGACCGGTCCCGGCCCCCAGGCGTCGCCCCCTGGCTCCGCTACGCGGACGACCGGCCAGCTCGGGCACCGATCCAGCGTGACACCAGGACCGCGTCGAGCAGGTGAACCACGCCCAACAGCAGGACGCCGACGGCCGCTCCGACCACGGCGTCGGTGACCCAGTGGAAGTCCAGGGACACCATGGCCACGCCGGTGGCCACCGGGCCGGCGACGCTGAGCAGCCGCGCGGTCCGCTGCACCCACGCTGCGAGTCGGTACTGCACCACCTGCCAGCGGGCGACCCCCCACATGAGCACGGCGTTGGCGACGTGCCCGGAGGGGTAGGAGGCGCCGTCCCGGTGGAAGAACGACCCGGGGTAGGCCGGGGCCGTCCGGCCGGTCCCGTACTTGAACGAGTAGACGACGACCGTGAGCAGCACCAGCGCCAACAGCACCCGCACCAGCGGGACGACGGTGCGGAACCGCCACCCGAGGTAGCCGACGAGTCCGGCCAGGACGATCAGGATGAAGCCGCGCCCACCGAGCTGGGTCACCGCCCACACCGGCCAGTAGGCGGCCGAGTCCTGCAGGTCCCAGGCGCTGACCACCTCGGAGACCCGCAGGTCCATCCGCTCGAGCACGCCCCGGCCGAGCAGGTCGACGGTGACTCCGACGGTGACCACCAGGGCGGCTCCCAGGAGCCACCGCGACGGGCGGCCGACGCGGACGTCGGCGTCGGCGGCGTCCGGCGGGGGTGTCCCGGGACGCCGCCGCACCGCGCCGCTGGTCACGCAGGTCACGGTACCGGGCCGTGACCTGACCGTGACCTCGCTCGCCGGCAGACGTGTCAGGCGACCGGCGCCGCGAACCCCTCGAGGGCAGCGGCCAGACCGCCGTCCACCCGGGCGCTGAGCCGGGTGCCCCCGGCCTCGTGGGTCTCCTTGAGCACCTCGCCGTCCCGGTGCACCCGGGCCACCAGGTCGCCGCGGTCGTAGGGCACCAGCACGTCGACCTCGACGTCGGGGTGCGGCAACCGGGCGGCCACGATCTCGCGCAGCTGCTCGATGCCGACGCCCGTGCGGGCCGACACCCACACCGCACCCGGCAGGGCCCGGCGCAGGGTGAGGATGTCCTCCTCGCTCATCGCGTCCACCTTGTTGACGACGATGAGCTCCGGGACGGACGCGGCGTCGATCTCACCGAGGACCACGCGCACCGCCTCGATCTGCCCCAGGGGGTCGGGGTCGGAACCGTCGACGACGTGCAGGAGCAGGTCGGCGGCGGCCACCTCCTCCAGCGTCGAGCGGAACGCGTCGACCAGCTGGTGCGGCAGGTGCCGCACGAAGCCGACGGTGTCGGTGAGCGTGTACTCGCGGCCGTCCGGGGACTGCGCCCGGCGCACCGTCGGGTCCAGGGTCGCGAACAACGCGTTCTCGACCAGCACGCCGGCGCCGGTCAGCCGGTTGAGCAGGCTGGACTTGCCGGCGTTGGTGTACCCGGCGATCGCCACGCTCGGGACGGCGTTGCGCCCGCGGGACGAGCGCTGGGTCGCCCGGGCGGTCGCCATGCCGGCGATCTCCCGGCGCAGCTTGCTCACCCGCGCGCGGATCCGCCGCCGATCGGTCTCGATCTTGGTCTCACCGGGGCCGCGGGTGCCGATGCCGCCACCGCCGGCGACACGGCCACCGGCCTGCCGGGACAGCGACTCACCCCAGCCGCGCAGCCGCGGCAGCATGTACTGCATCTGCGCCAGCTCGACCTGCGCCTTGCCCTCCCGGCTGGAGGCGTGCTGGGCGAAGATGTCGAGGATCAGCGCGGTCCGGTCGACGACCTTGACCTTGAGGATCTTCTCCAGCGCGTTGAGCTGGCCCGGGGTCAGCTCGCCGTCGCAGATGACGGTGTCGGCGCCGGCGGCCGCGACGATGTCGCGGATCTCGGCGGCCTTGCCCGACCCGACGTAGGTGCCGGCGTCGGGCTTGTCGCGCCGCTGGCTCACCGCCTCCAGGACCTGCGAGCCCGCGGTCTCGGCCAGCGCGGCCAGCTCCGCGAGCGAGCGGTCGGCGTCGGCCTGGGTGCCCTCGGTCCAGACGCCGACCAGCACGACGCGCTCGAGGCGCAGCTGGCGGTACTCGACCTCGGTGACGTCGGCGAGCTCGGTGGACAGGCCGGCGACGCGGCGCAGCGCACCGCGCGCCTCGAGCGCGTAGGAGCCGGTCGTGTCGTCCGGCTCGTCCCGTCCCCCGTCGGGACGGGACGCCTCCTCGGCGGGCGCCGGCGCGGCCCGCAGGGCCCGCTCCTCGGCGTCGGCGAGCACGGCGCGGTTCTGTGCTGTCGTCATCGTCTCCAGCGTCGCAGACCCCAGCACCTGGGGCATCTGAGTTGTCATCGCCTCTTCCAACACCGCGGCGGCGGCGGACCATCCCGGCACGCGTGGCCGGGTCGCGACCGGGTAGGGCGGAGGACGGCGACCGACACCACGAGGAGGCTCGACATGAGCGAGACGGGCAGCAGCGCCGCCGGGGCGAACGAGGAGCTCGACGACCCGGGCCGGGACCCCAAGGGCCTCAACCCGCCGCGCAACCCGCTGGGCGGCGGGCCGGACCAGGACAGCGGCCGTGGCCGGCCCTCCGGCAGCCCGGGGACGGCCGGCGAGTCGCTGATGCCGGAGGCACCCGAGGACACCGAGACACCGAAGACCTGAGAGAGGACCCCGTCCCCTCACCGCTCGCCGGCTCGCGGCGAGCCCCTGGACGGGGCCGGGCCGGCGGGTCAGCCCTCGAGCCACTCGGGGGTGAGCTCGCCGGCCGCGACCACGACCGCGGGACCGGACAGCACCGTCGTCCGCTCGTCGACGGTCACGCCCAGCCGGCCGCCGGGGACGTCGACGGTGACCGTGCCCGCCGCCGCGCCGGCGGCCTCCAGGGCCGCCCAGGCCGCGGCGCAGGCGCCCGTGCCGCACGAGCGGGTCTCCCCCACCCCGCGCTCGGACACCCGCAGCCGCACGTGCCGGCCGGCCTCGACGACGTTGACGAACTCGACGTTCACCCCGTCGGGGAACAGCTGCGCGTCGACCGCCGGCGCCGTCGTGAGGTCGAGGGCGTCGACGTCGACGTCGGTGAGGCAGGCCAGGTGCGGGTTGCCCATCGAGACCGCGCGGCCGGGGAACGTCGCGCCCCCGAGCTCGGCGGTGCCGGCGCCGAACGGCCGGGCCGGCCCCATGTCCACCCAGTAACCGCCGTCCGCGGCGGCCCCCACCCGGCGCGGGCCGCCGCGGGTGCCGACCCAGATGCCGCCGGCGCAGGCGTCCCGCTCGACCAGGCCCTCGGTGACGAGCACGTGCAGGAACAGCCGGATGCCGTTGCCGCACATCTCGGCGGTGGAGCCGTCGGCGTTGCGGTGGTCCATGAACCACTCGCACCGCCCCAGCGCCTCGCCGAGCACGGCCGGGGCGTCGGGCACGTGCACGCTGCGGACGACGCGCAGCACGCCGTCCCCGCCGACACCGGCGCGGCGCTCGCACAGCCGCCGGACCATCGCCGCGTCCAGCCGGTCCTCCGGCCAGCCCGTGCCGTCGGGGTCGGGCAGGACGACGAAGTCGTTCTCCGTGCCGTGGCCGATCAGCACCCGGTGCGCGCTCACCGGCCCAGGGTACGAGCGGTGATCACCCCGAGGGCGGCCTCCACCAGGTCGGGCCGGGCGGCGTCGAGCCAGGTGGTCGCCGGGTCGCGGCGGAACCACGAGCGCTGGCGGCGCACGAAGCGGCGGGTGGTCGACACCGTGCGCTCGCGCGCCTCGTCCGGGGTGAGGGCGCCGTCGAGCTGGGCCAGCACCTGGGCGTAGCCCAGGGCCCGGGACGCCGTGGGCCCCTCCCGCAGCCCGTCGGCGGCCAGCGCCTCCACCTCCGCGACGAGACCGGCCGCCCACATGCGGTCGACCCGCAGCGCGATCCGTTCGTCGAGCTCGGCCGGTTCGCGGTCCAGCCCGACGACGACCGCCGGGTAGTGCGGCCGCGGCTCGGGCAGCGTCGCGCGGAACGGCCCGCCGGTGATCTCGACAACCTCGAGCGCCCGCACGATCCGCCGTCCGTTGCTCGGCAGCACCCCCGCGGCAGCGGCCGGGTCCACCGCGGCGAGGCGGGCGTGCAGCGCGGCCGGGCCGACCTCGGCGAGCTCGGCCTCGAGCCGGGCGCGGACGGCGGGGTCGGTACCGGGGAAGTCCAGCTCGTCGAGGACGGCGCGCACGTAGAGCCCGGAGCCGCCGACCAGCAGCGGCACCACCCCGGCCGCGCGCAGCCGGTCGACCTCGGCGCGCGCCAGCCGCCGGTACTCGGCCACCGACGCCGGCTGCCGCACGTGCCAGAGGTCGAGCAGGTGGTGCGGCACGCCGTCGCGCTCGGCGGCGTCGGGCTTGGCGGTGCCGATGTCCATGCCCCGGTAGAGCTGCATCGAGTCCGCGTTGACCACCTCGCCGCCCAGCCGGTGCGCCAGCGCGACCCCGAGGGCGGTCTTGCCGGTGGCGGTGGGACCCACCAGCGCCACGACCGGCGGGAGAGCGGTCACCGCACGCTCCAGTCGGCCACCAGGTAGCCGACGCCGAAGGGCGCCTCGTGCGCGTGGAGCCGGCCGCGCACCTCGCGGCCGGCCAGCGCGACGCCGACCGCCCGCCAGGCGGGCACGCCGGCGGCGAGCAGCCGGGCGCCCTCCGCGGGGTCGAGTGCGGCCAGGGCGCCCGGGTCCCCGGCGGCCAGCGCGGCGGCCACGGCGTCGTCGAACGGCTGCGCCGCCGGGTCGAGGTGGCCCGGCGCCTTGAGCGAGCGCCGCGCCGAGCCGTCTCCCACCGCCAGGACGGCGACCGGGCCGGGCAGGGCACCCAGGGTGTCGGCGAGGTCGTCGGGACCGACGCCGAGGCGGGGGCCGGCGTACCCGGCCTCGTGCAGCAGCCAGGCGCCGATCGTGTGCGCCAGCGGGGTGCGGCGACCGCCCGCGCGCACCCGGCCGGCGAAGGGGACGTCGAGGTCGACGCCGTAGCCGCGCAGGTCCCCGCCGTCGCCGTCGCCGAAGCACCCGCAGCCGTCCTCGCCGCCGACGACCACGACGACCTCCGGGCGAGTGGCCAGCGCCGCGTCCACCGCGGCCGCGCAGGCCGCCCGCAGGACGGCGGTGTCCGCCGCGGCCCGCCCGGCCACGGCCGGCACCAGCAGCGGCGGGCACGGGCAGAAGGCGACGGCGGCCGGGACCGAGCTCACCGCAGCAGTGTCCCGGATGCGGCGTGGGACACTCCGACACGTGTCGAGCACGGAGAACGCCGGAAACCCCTCGCAGCAGCTGTCCCAGCCCGAGACGGCCGGATCCGAGGCGGTCGCCCCCGAGGCGGGGACGGCGGCGGCGCCCACCCCTGGCGACGCCGCTCTCGCCGACCCGACCGCGGGGGCCGCCGAGCAGGCCGCGCCGGAGATCGTCGCGCCGGGGACCCCTGTCCCGGAGACCCCCGCTGCCGAGGCCCCCGCGCCCGAGGCCGCCGCAGCACACCCCGCGGTCCCCCAGCCGCCCGCCGACGCCGCCGCCGCGTCCGACCCCGCGCAGTGGGGCCGCGTGGACGACGACGGGACGGTCTACGTCCGCACCGCCGAGGGCGAGCGCGCCGTCGGCTCGTGGCAGGCCGGCGACCCGGCGGCGGGGCTGGCCCACTACGCCCGCCGCTACGACGACCTCGCGACAGAGGTGTCGCTGCTCGAGGCGCGGCTGCGGGCGCACACCGGCAACCCCGGCGAGATCAAGGCCAAGGCGCAGGCGCTGGCCGAGTCGATCCCCACCGCCGCCGCCGTCGGCGACCTGGACGGGCTGGCCGCCCGCGCTCGCGCCATGGTCGAGACCGCTGACTCCGCGGCCGCCGAGTCCCGGGCGGAGAAGGCCGCCGCCCGGGCCGCGCAGGTGGCCCGCAAGGAGGCGCTGGCCGCCGAGGCCGAGCAGATCGCCGCGGAGTCCACCTCGTGGAAGGCCGCCGGCGACCGGCTCAAGGCCATCGTCGAGGAGTGGAAGACCATCCGCGGCATCGACCGCAAGACCGACGAGGCGCTGTGGAGCCGGTTCGCCGCCGCCCGTGACGCCTTCGGCCGCCGCCGGGGCGCGCACTTCGCCGCCCTCGACGCCCAGCGCGGTGAGGCCCGGGCCGCCAAGCAGGAGCTGATCGCCGAGGCGCAGCGGCTCTCGACGTCCACCGAGTGGGGCCCGACCAGTGCCGCGATGCGCAACCTGATGGACCGCTGGAAGGCCGTCCCGCGCACCGGCCGCGACGGCGACGACGACCTGTGGAAGCAGTTCCGCGCCGCGCAGGACGTCTTCTTCACCGCCCGCGCCGAGTCGGACAAGGCCCGCAACGCCGAGCAGCTGGCCAACCAGCAGGCCAAGGAGGAGATCCTCGCCGAGGCCGAGAAGCTCGACCCGTCGACCGACCTGCGCACCGCGCAGAACGTGCTGCGCAAGCTGCAGGAGCGCTACGACGCCATCGGCCACGTGCCGCGCGGCGCGATGCGCCAGCTGGAGGACCGCATGCAGGCCGTCGAGCAGCGCATCCGCGGCGCGGTCGACTCGTCCCGCCCCCGGGTGGCCCCGGAGAACCCGATGGTCACCTCGATGCGGCAGGCCGTCGCCAAGGCCGAGGAGCAGCTGGCCAAGGCCGAGGCCGCCGGCGACGCGCGGCGGATCGAGGAGGCGCGGGCCAACCTCGCCACCCGCCGCGAGTGGCTGGCCGAGGCGGAGAAGTCGGCCTCCCGCCGCTGACGACCCGTCCGGGTCCCGCCCCGAGCTCGCGAGGCGTGTAGAGGACGGGGTCCTGTCTCAGCAGCCGCCGGCAGGGGCCAGCGGGGCCGGGACGCCGACCTGCGGCATCCCGAGCAGCACGCCGGGGGTGGTGGGGCGGGTGCCGGCCTCGTGCGCGTCGCCGGCGCGGGTGCGCCGGTGCGACAGCAGCGGACCGTCGGCGACCAGGTGGTGCGGCGCCGCCTGGGTCACCACGGTGTCGACCACGTCACCGGGGCGCACGTCCCCGTCGGCACCGCCGTCCGTCGCCGTGAAGTGCACCAGCCGGCCGTCGCGGGCACGGCCGCTCATCCGTCCGGTGCGGGCGTCCTTGCTGCCCTCGCCCGCGGCGACCAGCAGCTCGACGGTCCGACCGACCTGGGCACGGTTCGCAGCGAGGCTGATCTCGTCCTGCAGCGCGGTCAACCGCAGGTAGCGCTCCTGCACGACCTCCTTGGGCAGCTGCTCGGCCATCTCGGCGGCCGGCGTCCCCGGGCGCTTGGAGTACTGGAAGGTGAAGGCGCTGGCGAAGCGCGCCTGCCGGACCACCTCGAGGGTCTGCTCGAAGTCGGCCTCGGTCTCACCGGGGAAGCCCACGATGACGTCCGTGGTGATCGCCGCGTCCGGCATGGCGGCCCGAACCCGGTCGATGATGCCGAGGTAGCGGTCCTGCCGGTAGCCGCGGCGCATCCGGCGCAGCACGTCGTCCGACCCGCTCTGCAGCGGCATGTGCAGCTGGTGGCACACCGCCGGTGTCTCGGCCATCGCCTCGATGACGTCGTCGGTGAACTCGCGCGGGTGCGGGCTGGTGAAGCGGATCCGCTCCAGGCCGTCGATCCGCCCCGTCGCGCGCAGCAGGTCGGCGAAGGCGCCGCGGTCGCGGAACTCGACGCCGTAGGCGTTGACGTTCTGGCCCAGCAGGGTCACCTCGAGCACGCCCTGGTCGACCAGCGCCTGCACCTCGGCCAGGATCTCGCCGGGACGGCGGTCCTTCTCCCTGCCGCGCAGCGCCGGGACGATGCAGAACGTGCAGGTGTTGTTGCACCCGACGCTGATCGACACCCAGCCGGAGTAGGCGGAGTCCCGCTTGGCCGGCAGCGTCGACGGGAAGACCTCGAGCGCCTCGGCGATCTCGACCTGCGCCTCGGCGTTGTGCCGCGCGCGCTCGAGCAGCGCCGGCAGCGAACCGACGTTGTGGGTGCCGAAGACGACGTCCACCCACGGCGCGCGCCGGACGATCTCGCCGCGGTCCTTCTGCGCCAGGCAGCCGCCCACGGCGATCTGCATGCCGGGGTGGGCGTCCTTGACCGGGCGGAGGTGGCCGAGGTTGCCGTAGAGCCGGTTGTCGGCGTTCTCCCGCACCGCGCAGGTGTTGAGGACGACGACGTCGGCGTCGGCCCCCTCGGGCGCGGCGCTGTAGCCGGCGGCCTCCAGCAGCCCGGAGAGGCGCTCGGAGTCGTGCACGTTCATCTGGCAGCCGTAGGTCCGGACCCGGTAGGTCCGCCCGGCAGCCTGCAGGTCGGTCGTCATGACGGAACGAGGGTACGGCGACCCGATCGGGTGGCCCGCGCCTCACACGGTCGGGCTTCGTTACGCCTTCGTGATGGCCGGAGGCGGATGGCGTCGTCCGCCGCCTCTAGGGTTCCCCGGGTGACCAGCCGTACCGCCGGAGAGCCTCTCGTCCGCCTGTCCGGGGTCGACAAGTGGTTCGGTGAGCTGCACGTCCTGCAGGACATCGACCTGTCGATCGACCGCGGCGAGGTGGTCGTCGTCATCGGCCCGTCCGGCTCGGGCAAGTCGACGCTGTGCCGGACGATCAACCGGCTCGAGCCCATCGACTCCGGCGAGATCACCATCGACGGCCAGCGACTGCCCGAGGAGGGCAGGGAGCTGGCCCGGCTGCGGGCCGACGTCGGCATGGTGTTCCAGAGCTTCAACCTCTTCGCCCACAAGACGATCCTCGAGAACGTCACCCTCGGCCCGATCAAGGTGCGCAAGCAGAGCAGGGGCGAGGCCGAGCGGCGCGCCCGCGAGCTGCTGGACCGGGTCGGGGTGGCCGCGCAGGCCGACAAGTACCCGGCACAGCTCTCGGGCGGTCAGCAGCAGCGGGTCGCCATCGCGCGGGCCCTGGCGATGGACCCCAAGGTGATGCTCTTCGACGAGCCGACGTCCGCCCTCGACCCCGAGATGATCAACGAGGTCCTGGACGTCATGACCTCGCTGGCCCGCGACGGCATGACGATGGTCGTCGTCACCCACGAGATGGGCTTCGCCCGCCGGGCGGCCAACCGGGTCGTGTTCATGGACGGCGGCCGGATCGTCGAGTCCGCCGACCCCGAGACCTTCTTCACCAACCCGCAGTCGGACCGGGCCAAGGACTTCCTCGCGAAGATCCTCACCCACTGAGCCCGGTAGAGAGGAACGCACATGCGCATCACCCGCTACGCCGCCACCCTGGGGGCCCTCGGCCTCGTGCTCGCCGGCTGCTCCAGCGAGGCCGGCCAGCAGGCCGAGGAGGCCACCGAGAACGCCCCCGAGGTCGCACAGGACGTCGAGTTCCCGGCGGGGAGCACGATGGCCGAGCTCGCCGAGGCCGGGACGATCACCGTCGGCACCAAGTTCGACCAGCCCGGATTCGGCCTGGCCAACCCGCAGGGTGTGCCCGAGGGCTTCGACGTCGAGGTCGCCAAGATCGTCGCCGGTGGGCTGGGCATCGCCCCCGAGGCCATCGAGTGGAAGGAGACGGTGTCGGCCAACCGGGAGTCGTTCATCCAGAACGGCGACGTCGACATCGTCGTGGCGACCTACACGATCAACGACGCCCGCAAGCAGCTCATCGACTTCGCCGGGCCCTACTACGTGGCCGGCCAGGACATCATGGTCGCCACGGGCAACCCGCTGGGCATCGAGGGCCCGGACGACCTCGCGGGCAAGCGGGTCTGCTCGGTGGAGGGCTCGACCCCGGCGCAGAACATCCGGGACAACTACCCCGAGGCCCAGCTGACGCTGTTCGACGTGTACTCCAAGTGCGCCGACGCGCTGCGCAACGGCCAGGTCGACGCGGTGACCACCGACAACGTCATCCTCACCGGCCTGGTCCAGGGCGGCCAGGGTGCGTTCGAGCTGGTGGGCAACCCCTTCACCCAGGAGCCGTACGGCATCGGCCTGGCGAAGGGCGACGACGAGTTCCGCACCTACATCAACGACACCCTCGAGCAGTCCTTCGAGGACGGCAGCTGGGCCGCGGCGTGGGACCGCACCGCGGGCGCCATCACCGGCGAGCCGGCTCCCGAGCCCCCGACGATCGACCGCTACTGACCGACCGGATCCCCTGACGCCGCCGGGCGGGGCCTCCCCGCCCGGCGGCGTCAGCCGTCCCGACCCGGAGAGGAGGCGCCGTGGACTTCGTGCGCGAGAACGCCGACCTGTTCCTCGATGCGTTCCTGACCACCCTCGGACTGTCCCTGCTGGCCGGTCTGCTGGCGTTGGTGCTCGGCACCCTCCTCGCCGCGATGCGGGTCAGCCCGATCCCCCCGCTGCGCGGGCTGGCCACCTTCTACGTCGAGACCTTCCGCAACACGCCGCTCACGGTGGTCTTCTTCTTCATCATCTTCGGGCTGCCGCAGATCGACTTCGTCATCGGCTTCTTCCCCGGGGCCGTCCTGTCGGTCGGTCTCTACACCGCCGCGTTCGTCTGCGAGGCGCTGCGGTCGGGGATCAACGCGGTGTCGGCCGGCCAGGCCGAGGCCGCGCGGGCGCTCGGGCTGACCTTCGGGCAGTCCCTCCGCGAGGTCGTCCTCCCCCAGGCGTTCCGGACCGTCGTCCCGCCCCTGGGCAACGTGCTGATCGCGATGGTGAAGAACACCTCCATCGCCGCGGGCTTCTCGGTCAGCGAGCTGAGCTCGCTGCTGCCCCGGTTGGTCAACGCCGACGCCGGTGACCTGACCCTCGTGCTCGTCGGCGTGGTGGTGGGCTACATGGTGATCACCCTCCCCTCCGCCCTGGCGGTCAACCGGATCGAGCGGCGGGTGGCGATCCTGCGATGACCACACCCGTCCTCTTCGACCTGCCCGGCCCGAAGGCGCGTCAGCGCATCCGCTTCGGCACCGCGGCCGGCGTCCTCGTCGTCGTGGCGATCGTCGCCCTCGTGCTCGCCCGCCTGGCCGGCAACGGTCAGCTGGAGGCACAGCGCTGGGCCGTCCTGTTCGACCCGGCCAGCCAGGTGCCGCAGGCGCTCGGCCAGGCCCTGCTGCGCACGCTGCAGGTCGCGATCGTCGGCATGGTGCTCGCCACCGTGCTGGGTCTGCTGCTCGCGGTCGGCCGGCTCTCGGAGCACCGCTGGGTCCGCGTGCTCGTGTCGACGCTGATCGAGTTCTTCCGCGCGGTGCCCCTGCTGGTCCTGATCTTCGCGCTCTACTTCCTGCTCCCGAAGTTCGGGATCCGGCTCAGCGCGTTCTGGGCCCTCGTCGGCGGCCTGGTCCTCTACAACTCCGCGGTGCTCGCCGAGATCTTCCGCGCCGGCATCCTGTCGGTGGACCGCGGCCAGCGCGAGGCCGCCTACGGGCTGGGCATGCGCAAGACGCAGGTCATGACGCTGGTGCTGCTCCCCCAGGCCACCCGGCGCATGCTGCCGGTGCTCATCGCCCAGCTGGTCGTGCTGCTCAAGGACACCTCGCTGGGCTTCATCATCAGCTTCCCGGAGCTGCTGCGCGGGGCGCGGAGCCTGGTCGAGTTCTTCACCCTGCAGTTCGGCAACCAGTACACGTTCCAGCTCTACGTCGCCGCGGCAGTCGTCTACATCGTGATCAACCTGCTGCTGTCGTGGCTGGCGCGGTACGTGGAGCGGCGCACGCGGACCAGCCAGAAGGCGGCGGCCACGACCCCCACCGAGCTGCCCGCCGACGTGCAGATGGGCGGTGGCGGCGGCGCCGTCCCGGCGGCACGGTGACAGCGGCCGCCGGGCGCGGTCGATGGGTTGCGCCCGGCGGTTCCGACCGGCGGCGGACCTGCCGAGAACTCCGACGTGGACACCGCCCTCCGCCCCGCCGTGCCCCCGCTCCCGGCGCCGGTGCGCCGCCCGGCGGCACCTCCGGACGCCGCGCAGGAGTTCGTGACCCGGCTGCGGGCGTGCGCGTCGTCCCTGGCCGCCGCCGCAGGCGCCGACACCGCCGTCGTCCGGGAGGTCGTGCCCCCCGCACGTCACCGGCGCTCGCGCTGCCGGGTGGTGCTGCGCTTCGCCGGGGGCGGGGAGACCGACCTGACCTTCCTCGGGCCGGTCAGCTCCGCGGCCGCCGCACCCCAGCGCGCCTTCGACCTGCAGATCCGGGCGTGGCTGTCCTCCGAGCTGGGCCGGGAGGGCAGCTGGCTGGTGGCCGACGACGAGGCGCCGGACGGCGTCGCCGTCGACGTGACCGCCTGGTCGGCAGCCAGGCGCTCCGCCGGCTGATCCACTCCCCACGGGCACGGGCGCCCTCGGGCCGGCCCGGCTTCCCTGACCTGCGTTGTTGGGACACCATGGGAGCCAGCTCCTAATCGGAGGAGCGCGGTCGCCCCCGGGAGTCGCCGCATGACCGCTCTGGCCCCGCACCCCATCGTCACGCGCTCGAGCACCGCTCCTGCACCGGAGAAGGGCTCGCGGCTGGCGAACCTGCTGCGGACCACCGACCACAAGACCATCGGCCTGATGTACCTGGTCACGTCGTTCGTGTGGTTCGTCATCGGCGGCCTGATGGCGATGCTGATGCGCGGGGAACTGGCCCGGCCTGCCCTGCAGTTCCTGTCGCCGGAGCAGTACAACCAGCTGGTCACCATGCACGGCACGATCATGTTGTTGTTCTTCGCGACGCCGCTGTTCTTCGCGTTCGGCAACCTGATCATGCCGCTGCAGATCGGCGCGCCGGACGTGGCGTTCCCGCGGCTGAACTCGTTCTCCTACTGGCTGTTCCTCTTCGGCAGCACGATCGCGGTCTCGGGCTTCTTCACCCCGGGCGGGGCTGCCGACTTCGGCTGGTACGCCTACACCCCGCTGTCCGACGTCGCACACAGCCCCGGAGCCGGGCCGGACCTGTGGATCGCCGGCCTGGCGGTGTCCGGTCTGGGCACCATCCTCGGCGCGGTCAACTTCGCCACCACGATCGTCTGCCTGCGGGCACCGGGGATGACGCTGTTCCGGATGCCGATCTTCTGCTGGAACACGCTGGTCACCAGCCTGCTGGTGCTCTTCGCCTTCCCGATCCTCACCGCCGCCCTCATGGCGCTGCTCGCCGACCGGCAGGTCGGCGCGTTGGTGTACTCGGAGGAGAACGGTGGGCCGATGCTGTGGCAGCACCTGTTCTGGTTCTTCGGGCACCCCGAGGTCTACATCATCGCGCTGCCGTTCTTCGGCATCATCACCGAGGTCATCCCGGTGTTCAGCCGCAAGCCGCTGTTCGGCTACAAGGGCATGGTCTTCGCGACCATCGCCATCGGCGCCCTGTCGGTGACGGTGTGGGCGCACCACATGTACGCCACCGGTGCGGTGCTGCTGCCGTTCTTCGCGTTCCTGACCTACCTGATCGCCGTGCCGACCGGGATCAAGTTCTTCAACTGGATCGGCACCATGTGGCGCGGGCAGCTGACCTTCGAGACGCCGATGCTGTGGTCGATCGGCTTCATGGTCACCTTCCTGCTCGGTGGTCTGACCGGTGTGCTGCTGGCCTCCCCGCCGCTGGACTGGCACGTCAACGACAGCTACTTCGTGGTGGCGCACTTCCACTACGTGGTCTTCGGGACCGTGGTGTTCGCGGCCAACGCCGGCATCGCCTTCTGGTTCCCCAAGATGTGCGGCCGGATGCTCGACGAGCGTCTCGGGAAGCTCCAGTTCTGGATGACGTTCATCGGCTTCCACGGCACGTTCCTGGTGCAGCACTGGCTCGGCGGCGAGGGCTTCCCCCGGCGCTACGTGAACTACCTGCCGAGCGACGGGTTCACCACGCTGAACACGGTGTCGACGATCTTCTCGTTCATCCTCGGCGCCTCCATCATCCCGTTCCTGTTCAACGTGATCCGGTCCTGGCGCCACGGGCCCCTGGCGCTGCGCGACGACCCCTGGGGCCACGGGAACTCGCTGGAGTGGGCGACGTCGTCGCCGCCGCCGCGGCACAACTTCGTGGAGATCCCGAAGATCCGCTCCGAGCGGCCGGCGTTCGAGGCGCACTACCCCCACCTGCTGGACCGTCTGGAGCAGGAGAAGCACGTCGGCGGACGGCACGAGCCCTACGCCGGCGTCAGCGACGTCGGCCTCAGCGAGGGTGGCCGGCAGGGCAGCCGGGACCCCGACCCGACCTGAGTCGAGCCCTGGCCGTCCCCACTCGGGATGGTCGACAGCCCGCGCCCGCGGCCGGCCCGGACCCTACGGCCGGCCGGCCGGCCGGGCCGGCCGGTCGTCACCCATGTGTCGGGCCGGCGCCACGCGCCAGGACGGCGAGCGGAGCAGGTCCGGAGCAGGGTGGTCCGGTCTGCTCAGCCCGGAGTGCGGGCCCGGAGCCGACGCTGCTCCGTCAGGGCAGCCAGGCGTCCAGGCCCTGTTCCTCGTGCGCCCCGGGCTCCTCGGCCTCGCCGGACCGGTCCTCGTCGAGGGCCTCGCGGACCACCCACCCGGCCAGTCTGGAGCCGTAGCCCTTACGGGCGAGCATCCCCACGAGCCGTCGCTCGGCGGTCGTCCGGTCGACCCTCCGCAGGCCCGGCAGCCGGCGCTGCACCAGCCGCCTTGCCGCGTCCCACTCGTCCTGGTCGTCGACGAGCGCGACCGCCTCCTCGGCGACCTCGCCGTCGACGCCCTTGGCGCGCAGCTCCGCCTTGAGGGCCCGGCGTGCCAGCCCGCGTCCGGCCTGTCGGGAGGTCACCCAGGCCCGGGCGAAGGCGGCGTCGTCGATGAGCCCGACCTCGCCGAACCGGTCGAGGACCGCCTCGGCGACGTCATCGGGGATTCCGCGCTTGGTTAGCAGGTCGGCCAGTTGCTGACGGGTCTTGGGTGCACCGGTCAGCGCCCGCAGGCAGATCGACCGGGCGACCTGCTCGGGGTCGCCCGGGTCGTCCTCGGGGTGCGGGCCGCCGGCCGGTGGGGCGGCGTCCGAGCCGTCCGGGGCAGGGGACGGAACGGAGCGCCGCCCGCGTCGACGTCCGGGAGCCGAGCGCTCCCGGGCCTCGGGCCAGCCGCCCACCGTCAGAAGTCGGCCTGGTCGGCCGTCGCCGGCTCATCCAGCTTCGGGCCGATGCCCAGCTTCTCCTTGACCTTCTTCTCGATCTCGTCGGCGAGGTCGGGGTTGTCGCGCAGGAACGTGCGGACGTTCTCCTTGCCCTGACCGAGCTGGTCGCCCTCGTACGTGTACCAGGCGCCGGACTTGCGGATGAAGCCCTGCTCGACACCGGCGTCGATCAGACCGCCCTCACGGCTGAAGCCCTGACCCCACAGCAGGTCGAGCTCGGCCTGCTTGAACGGCGCGGCGACCTTGTTCTTGACGATCTTCACGCGTACCCGGCTGCCGACCGCCTCGGTGCCCTGCTTGAGGGTCTCGATGCGTCGGACGTCGAGCCGGACCGACGAGTAGAACTTCAGCGCGCGGCCACCGGTGGTGACCTCCGGCGAGCCGTAGACGACGCCGACCTTCTCGCGCAGCTGGTTGATGAAGATCGCGGTGGTGCCGGAGTTGTTGAGCGCACCGGTGATCTTGCGGAGCGCCTGGCTCATCAGCCGGGCCTGCAGACCGACGTGGCTGTCACCCATCTCGCCCTCGATCTCGGCACGGGGCACGAGCGCGGCGACCGAGTCGATGACGATGATGTCGAGCGCGCCGGAGCGGATGAGCATGTCGGCGATCTCGAGCGCCTGCTCACCGGTGTCGGGCTGGCTGACCAGGAGCGCGTCGGTGTCGACGCCGATCGCCCGGGCGTACTCGGGGTCGAGCGCGTGCTCGGCGTCGATGAAGGCCGCGATGCCGCCGGCGGCCTGCGCGTTGGCCACCGCGTGCAGCGCGACCGTGGTCTTGCCGGAGGCCTCGGGGCCGTACACCTCGATGACGCGGCCGCGCGGCAGGCCACCGATGCCGAGGGCGATGTCGAGGGCGATCGAGCCGGTCGGGATGACCTTGATCGCCTGTGCGGCGTTGTCGCCCAGCCGCATGACCGAGCCCTTGCCGAACTGCTTGTCGATCTGGGCGAGGGCCATGTCGAGGGCCTTGTCGCGGTCGAGCGTTGCCATGGTGCTCACCTTCGAGAAGTCGCGATGCCGTGTGTTCGAGCGGTCGGTGTCGACGCTAGAGCGGGGGTCTGACACTTCCGGGGGATCCGGTCGACCTGTGGAGGAACGCCCGGCCTGTGGACTGTGCCACCCAATCTAGACCGAACACGTGTTCGACTGCCAGCGTGACACGCCGCTCCCGCGACTCAGCGCTCCTTGCGCGGCACGTCGAACTCCTCGCAGATCGCCAGCCACACGCGTCGCACGGGCAGGCCGGCCTCGATCGCCTCGACGGCGCTGCGCCCGCCCAGCGACGAGAAGACGTGGTCGCGGGCGACGCTCTCGGCCCGCATGGGGCCGAACTGCTCGCGGAGACGGGCCCAGAAGTCCTGCAGTCGCACGACCCCGACGCTAGCGCGCACGCGGGGCGGTCGGCCGGGCCCTGCGGAGTCCTACGCTGGGTACGTGATCCCCGGCACCGGCTCGGCCAGCCTCGACCTCGTCCTCGAGATCGGGATCGCGCTCGCCCTGCTGGCGTCCCTGGTCCTGCTCTGGCGCAACTACCGGGGCCGCTGAGCCGACACCGCTGCTCCGCCCTCACGGGTGCGCGCCCACACCGCCAGCAGCGGGACGACGAGCGCGGCCGAGACCGTCGCGACCAGCCCGTAGCCGCCGAGGGCGAGCAGCGGGCCCCCGACGACGCCGGCCAGCGCGGCGCCCAGGCCCATCAGCAGGTCGGTGCCGCCCTGCGCGGCGGGCCGCCGTCCCTCGTCGACCGCCTCGGTGACCAGGGTGGAGCCGGCGATGAGCCCGCAGGACCAGCCCAGCCCGAGCAGCAGCAGCCCCGCGCCCAGCTGCAGCGCCGCTCCGGACGGCGCCGTCCCGGCCAGCGCGGCTGCCGTCAGCAGCAGGCCCGCACCCACGGCGACCGTCGTCCGGCGGCCGGCCCGGTCGGCGAGCACCCCCACCAGCGGGGAGAACAGGTACATGCCGGCGACGTGCACGCTGATCACCAGGCCGATGACGCGCAGCGTCGTCCCGCCGGCGTGGCCCATGTGCACCGGCGTCATCACCATCACGCCGACCATCACCGAGTGGGAGACCACGACCGCGGTGAGCCCGAGCCGGCCGCGGGGGTCGGCCCACACGGCCCGGACCGCGTCCGTGGTCGCCCGTCGTGGCCGGCCGGTGTCCGCCCCCGCGCCCCGCAGCCGCCGTGCCAGCAGCAGCGGGTCGGGCCGCAGCAGGACGAGCAGCCCCAGCGCCACCACGGCGAAGACGGCGACCGAGACGGCGAAGGCCCCGGTCAGGGGCGGCAGCCCGAGGAGGTCGCCGAGCGCCTCACCGGGGCCGGCCAGGTTGGGGCCGACCACCGAGCCGACCGTGGTCGCCCACACCACCAGGGACAACGCCCGCCCCCGGCGCTCCGGGACGGCGAGGTCGGCCGCGGCGTAGCGGGCCTGCAGCCCGCAGGCGGTGGCGGCGCCGAAGGCGAACAGGCCCACGAGCAGCAGCGTGAGGGAGGAGACGACCGCGGCGACGACCGTCACGAGGGAGCCGAGGACGGCGACCGCGTACCCCGCGGCCAGGCCCGCCCGCCGGCCGGCGCGGTCGCTGATCCGCGCCAGTGGCACGGCGAGGACCGCGGCCCCGAGCACGCCGGCCGTCTGGCCCAGACCGGCGGCGGTCTCGGTGCCGGCCACGTCCCGGGCGAGGAGGCCGCCGACGGTGATGCCCACCGTGATGCCGAGCCCGCTCAGGGCGACTCCCCCGCTGAGCACGCCGAGGGTCCGGCGCTGGACGGCGACCGGGTCGACGGCGCGGGTCTCCGCGGGCACGGCAGGCCCGGCCTAGAGGCCCATGGAGCGGCCGACGATCTCGCGCATGATCTCGTTGGTGCCGCCGTAGATGGGCTGGATGCGGGCGTCGCGCCAGGCCTTGGACACCGGGTACTCGTCCATGTACCCGTAGCCGCCGTGCAGCTGCAGGCAGCGGTCGGCCACCTTGTTCTGCAGCTCCGTCGTCCAGTACTTCGCCATCGCCGCGTCGACCGCCGTGAGCTCACCGGTGTCCAGCTGGCGCACGCACTCGTCGACGAAGGTGCGCGCGATGGTGACCTCGGTCCGGAGCTCGGCCAGGAGGAAGCGGCTGTTCTGGAAGCTGCCGACCGGCCGGCCGAAGGCGGTGCGCGCGGTGACGTACTCGACGGTCTGCGCCAGCACCGTCTCGGCCGCGGCCACCGCGCCGACGGCGATCGACAGCCGCTCCTGCGGCAGGTTCTCCATAAGGTGCGCGAAACCGCGGTTCTCGGTGCCGAGCAGGTTCTCGGCCGGCACCCGCACCCCGTCGAAGAACAGCTCGGCGGTGTCCTGCGCCTTGAGCCCGATCTTGGCCAGGTTCCGGCCACGGGTGAAGCCGGGCATGTCGCGCTCGACCACCAGGAGGCTCAGGCCGCGGGAGCCCGGGGCGTCGGGGTCGGTCCGGGCCACGACGATGACCAGGTCGGCGTTGATGCCGTTGGTGATGAACGTCTTCGAGCCGCTCAGCACCCACCCGTCGCCGTCCCGCCGGGCCGTCGTCCGGATGCCCTGCAGGTCGCTGCCGGCCGCCGGCTCGGTCATCGCGATGGCGGTGATCAGCTCACCGCGGCAGAAGCCGGGCAGCCAGCGCTGCTTCTGCTCCTCGGTGCCCAGGTCGCGCAGGTAGGGCCCGGCGACGTCGTTGTGCAGACCGAAGCCCAGGCCGGTGGCGCCGATCCGCATGAGCTCCTCGTCGAGGACCGCCTGGTAGCGGAAGTCGCGCACGCCCCCGCCGCCGAACCGCTCGTCCATGTCGGTGCCGAGGAAGCCCTGCGCACCGGCCGAGGTCCAGACCTCGCGCGGCACGATGCCGTCGCGCTCCCACTGGTCGTGGAAGGGGGCGACGTTCTTCTCGGCCCACGCCCGGACCGTCTCCCGGAAGTCCTCGTGCTCGGCCTCGTACAGGGATCGGCGCATGGCGGTCAGTGTGCCGCACCCCACGTCGCACCCGAGCGGCTCCGCGCAGGCCAGCGGAGTGTCGTACCCCTGTGGACACTGGGAGCCGTGCCCGCCCTCGACCGGTTCTCCGAGCCCACCCGGGCGTGGTTCACCGGCGCCTTCGCCGAGCCCACCGCCGCGCAGGAGGGGGCCTGGCAGGCCATCAGCAGCGGCGGTCACGCCCTCGTCGTGGCCCCGACCGGCTCGGGCAAGACCCTGGCCGCCTTCCTCTGGTCGCTCGACCGGCTGGCCAACACCCCGCCGCCGGCCGACGAGCGGGCCCGCTGCCGCGTCCTCTACGTCTCACCGCTGAAGGCCCTGGCCGTCGACGTCGAGCGCAACCTGCGCGCGCCGCTCGCCGGCATCGGGCAGGCCGCGGCCCGGCTGGGCCTGCCGCGCCCGGAGATCCAGGTGGGCACCCGCTCGGGTGACACCCCGGCCGAGGAGCGGCGGGCCTTCGCCCGGCGGCCCACCGACATCCTCATCACCACGCCGGAGTCGCTGTTCCTCCTGCTCACCAGCGCCGCCCGCGAGGCGCTGCGCGGCGTCGAGACGGTGATCGTCGACGAGGTGCACGCGGTCGCCGACACCAAGCGCGGCGCGCACCTGGCCGTCACCCTCGACCGGCTCGACGAGCTGCTGGAGCGCCCGGCGCAGCGGATCGGCCTGTCGGCGACGGTGCGCCCCGTCGAGGAGGTGGCCGCCTTCCTCGCCGGCGGCCGCCCGGTGGAGGTGGTCGCGCCCGGGTCGCCCAAGGAGTGGGACCTCTCGGTCGTCGTCCCGGTGGAGGACATGAGCGCTCTGGGCCAGCCCACCGGTGAGCTCGAGGGCTCGGCGGCCGGCGACCAGCCGCGGACGTCGATCTGGCCGGCGGTCGAGGAGCGGGTGCTCGACCTCGTCGAGGCCCACCGCAGCACGATCGTCTTCGCCAACTCCCGCCGGCTGGCCGAGCGGCTGACCAGCCGGCTCAACGAGCTGGCGTACGAACGGGCGACCGGGGAGTCCGTCCCACCCGGCACCAACGCCGCGGCGCTCATGGCGCAGGCCGGGTCCGGCGGTGGGGTGCCCGAGGGCGTGCAGCCGGTCGCGGCCGCCCACCACGGCTCGGTCTCCCGCGAGCAGCGCGCGATCGTCGAGGAGGCGCTGAAGTCGGGCCGGCTACCTGCCGTGGTGGCCACCTCGAGTCTGGAGCTGGGCATCGACATGGGGTCGGTCGACCTGGTGGTGCAGGTCGAGGCGCCACCCACGGTCGCCTCCGGCCTGCAGCGGGTCGGCCGCGCCGGGCACCAGGTGGGGGCGGTCAGCCGGGGCGTCCTGTTCCCGAAGTACCGCGGCGACCTGGTGCAGTGCGCGCTGGTGGCCGAGCGGATGAGGTCCGGCGCGATCGAGTCGATCCGCTACCTGCGCAACCCGCTCGACGTGCTGGCCCAGCAGGTGGTCGCGATCGTCTCCGAGCGGCCGCGCACCGTCGACGAGGTGGGCGCGCTGGTCCGCCGGTCGGCGCCGTTCGCCTCGCTGCCGGACTCCGCGCTGCACGCGGTGCTCGACATGCTGGCCGGCCGCTACCCCTCCGACGCCTTCGCCGAGCTGCGGCCGCGGCTGACCTGGGACCGGGTGACCGACACCCTGACCGCCCGGGGCGGCGCACAGCGGCTGGCCGTCACCAGCGGCGGCACCATCCCCGACCGCGGCCTGTTCGGCGTCTTCCTCGTCGGTGGCGAGGACAGCCGCGGTGGGCGGCGCGTGGGCGAGCTCGACGAGGAGATGGTCTACGAGTCCCGGGTGGGCGACGTCTTCCTGCTCGGCTCCTCCTCCTGGCGGATCGAGGAGATCACCCACGACCGCGTGCTGGTCAGCCCGGCCCCCGGCCAGCCCGGCAAGATGCCGTTCTGGCACGGCGACGCCCCCGGTCGCCCGCTGGAGCTCGGCCGCGCGCTGGGCGCCTTCCTCCGCGAGGTCGGCACCGCCACCCCCGAGGCCGGGCTCGACCGCTCCCGCGCCGCCGGCCTCGACGAGTGGGGCGCGGCCAACCTGCTGGCCTACCTCGCCGAGCAGAAGGCGGCCACCGGCCACCTCCCCGACGACCGCACGCTCCTGGTCGAGCGGTTCCGCGACGAGCTCGGCGACTGGCGGCTGGTCGTGCACTCGCCCTTCGGTGCGCAGGTCAACGCCCCGTGGGCGCTGGTGCTGGCCGCCCGGCTGCGGGAGCGCTACGGCGTCGACGTCGCCTCGATGCACTCCGACGACGGCATCGTGCTGCGCTTGCCCGACACCACCGGGGAGCCGCCGGAGGCCGACCTCGCCGTCCTGGACCCGGACGACGTCGAGCGGGAGGTGACCGCCGAGGTCGGCAGCTCGGCGCTGTTCGCCAGCCGGTTCCGCGAGTGCGCGGCGCGGGCGCTGCTGCTCCCCCGCCGCGACCCGCGCCGGCGCACCCCGCTGTGGCAGCAGCGGCAGCGGGCCGCCCAGCTGCTGTCGGTGGCCAGCGAGTTCTCCAGCTTCCCCATCACGCTCGAGGCCGCCCGGGAGGTGCTGCAGGACGTCTACGACGTGCCCGGCCTGGTCGAGCTGATGCGCGACGTCCGCTCCCGGCGGGTGCGGGTGGTCGACGTGCAGACCCAGGCAGCCTCCCCCTTCGCCCAGTCGCTGCTGTTCGGCTACGTCGGTCAGTTCCTCTACGAGGGCGACGCCCCCCTGGCCGAACGCCGGGCGCAGGCACTGGCCCTCGACACGGGGCTGCTCGCCGAGCTGCTCGGCCGCTCCGAGCTGCGCGAGCTGCTCGACGCCGAGGCGCTCACCGAGGTCGAGGCCGAGCTGCAGCGGCTGCCGGCCGACCGCCACCCCCGCGACCCCGACGGCGCCGCGGACCTGCTGCGCATCGTCGGTGACCTCACCGCCACCGAGGCCGCCGCCCGCGGCGCGGGCCGGGAGTGGCTCGACGAGCTGGTGGCCGCCCGCCGTGCGCTGGTGGTGCGGATCGCCGGCGAGGAGCGGTACGTCGCGATCGAGGACGCCGGCCGGCTGCGCGACGCCCTCGGCACCGCGCTGCCGGTCGGGGTGCCGGAGGTGTTCACCGAGCCGGTGCCCGACCCGCTGGGTGACCTGGTCGGCCGCTACGCCCGCACCCACGGCCCCTTCCAGCCCGGCGAGGTCGCCCAGCGGCTGGGGCTGGGCGTCGCGGTGGTGACCGCCACGGTTCAGCGGCTCGTCGGCACCGGCCGGCTGGTCACCGGGGAGTTCCGCCCGGGCGGCACCGGCCAGGAGTGGTGCGACGCGGACGTGCTGCGGTCGGTGCGCCGGCGCAGCCTGGCCCGGCTGCGCCAGGAGGTCGAGCCGGTGCCGGTGGACACGCTGGCGCGGTTCACGCCGTCCTGGCAGTCGGTGGGCAGCCGGATGCGCGGGCCGGACGGCGTGCTGGCGGTCGTCGAGCAGCTGGCCGGGGCGCTGGTCCCGGCCAGCGCGCTGGAGTCGCTGGTGCTGCCGGCCCGGGTCCGTGACTACTCCCCCGCGATGCTCGACGAGCTGACCAGCGCCGGCGAGGTGCTGTGGGCAGGCGCCGGCGGGCTGCCCGGCGGTGACGGCTGGGTCAGCCTCGTGCCGGCCGACCTCGCGCCGCTGCTGCTGCCCGAGCCGTTGGAGCTGCCCGAGGCGGGCCCGGCGGTGCTCGAGCACCTGGCCGGTGGACAGGCGCTGTTCTTCCGCGGGCTGTCGGACCTCGCCGGCTCCACCGACGACGCCGCATTCGCCGACCTGGTGTGGGACCTCGTCTGGGCCGGTGCGCTCACCAACGACACCTTCGCGCCGCTGCGCACCCGGCTGTCCGGTGGCGGGACGCACAAGCGCCAGCCGGCCCCGCCCCGGGCCCGGCTGGACCGCAGCCGCTACGGCCGCACCCGGCTGGGCCGGCCGGCGATGCCGACCCGCAGCGGGCCGCCCACGATGGCCGGCCGCTGGTCGCGGCTGCCCGACCGGGAGGCCAATCCCACCAAGCGGACGACGGCCCGCGCCGAGGCGTTGCTGGAGCGGCACGGCGTGCTGACCCGCGGCGCGGTGGTGGCTGAGCAGGTCGCCGGCGGGTTCTCCGCGGTGTACCCGGTGCTGCGGGCCTTCGAGGAGAACGGCCGCGCTCGACGCGGGTACTTCGTGGAGACCCTCGGCGCCGCGCAGTTCGGCACGCCGGGCTCGGTCGACCGGCTGCGCAGCTTCGCGTCGCCGGACCGGGTGCCCGGCGGCGCGGTGGTCCTGGCCGCGACCGACCCGGCCAACGTCTACGGCGCGGCCCTGCCCTGGCCCGAACGCCCCGGCGAGACGGGAGAGGACGGTGGCGCCCCAGGTGGAGCCGTCGACGTCGGCGAGGGCATCGGCGGCGGACGGCGCAGTCCCGGGCACCGGGCCGGGCGCAAGGCCGGTGCGCTGGTCGTGCTCGTCGACGGGGAGCTCGTGCTCTACGTCGAGCGGGGCGGCAAGACGCTGCTGTCCTGGACCGAGGACGAGACCGCGCTCAAGGAGGCCGCGACGGCCCTGTCCGGCGCGGTCGCGGCGGGCGCGCTCGGCCGGATGGTGGTGCAGAAGGCCGACGGGGCCTCGGTGCACGAGTCGACCCCGCTGTCGGCCGCGCTGCAGGCGGCGGGCTTCGCCGCCACCCCCCGCGGCCTGCGCGTCCGCGCCTGACCAGGCCGGGCGAGCCCCTCCGGGGCACCGCCGACCACGTCCCGGGCCCCGCCCTGAGCCTGCGCAGGGTGGCGGACGGGGTGCTGGCACGAGGGGCCGCCTCCCGGCAGGGTCCCCGCCGTGAGCCTGCGGCTGACCGGGGGCAGGGAGGCCCTCGTCAGTCGCGGGAGGGGTGCAGCCAGCGGCGGAACAGCCGCGACAGCGCCGGCATGACGACGTAGCCGAGCAGCACCACCACGACGACGGCCGACAGCAGCAGTCGCGCCGGCAGCGGCCACCCCGACACGTGCGGGGCGACCAGCAGCTGGAAGGCCAGCGTGATGGCGAAGACGGCGACCACGGTGAGGACCGTCAGCCGCCACCGGGGCCCCGGCCGGGAGGGGGTCAGGGCCGTGAAGAAGCTGTCCAGCCCGGCCACGTGGGCGTAGTCGACCCGGTCGGTGAGGTGCTCGACACGCTGCAGCGCGGCCTGCCGCTCGCTCGAGCGCTCCCAGCGCGCCAGCGACTCGCCGTCGGCGAACCGGTAGACCAGGTGGTAGCGGGTCGAGCCCGGACCGGGACGCAGCAGGCTGGTGCCCAGGTTGCCCGGGAACCGCGCGGCCAGGTCGAGCACGTCGGCCGCCCATCCCTCGAAGGCCTCCCGCTGGTCGGCGCGTACGTCGCGAGCGACGGTCACCGTGACCGGCTCGGCGGCGGCGACCACCGCCTCGGGTGCGGTGAGCGGGGCGTTCGTCGATCGGTCGCGTCGCTGCACGGGAGGCTCAGCACCGCGGCGGACCTGCGCCTTCCCGCCGCGCGGGTGACCTGCGCCGCGTCCGAGCAGCAGAAGGACCCCGTCCTGCCCACCCTTCGCACGCTCAGGGCGGTGCCCTGGACGGGGCCGGGGGACACTGGAGCGCGTGCCCGAGGGAGACACCGTCTGGCTGGCGGCGAAACGGATGCACACCGCACTCGCCGGCGCCACCCTGCGCCGCGGCGAGCTGCGCGTGCCGCAGCTGGCCGCCACCGACCTCGCCGGCCGCACCGTCTCCGAGGTCGTCCCGCGCGGCAAGCACATGCTCACCCGCTTCACCGACGGATGGACGCTGCGCACCCACTACCGGATGGACGGCAGCTGGCACATCTACCGGCACGGCTCGCGGTGGCGCGGCGGTCCGGCCTTCGCGATCCGCGCCATCCTCGCCACCGACCGGTGGGACTGCGTGGGCTACCGGCTGCACGACGTCGCCATTGTGCGCACCGCGCACGAGGACCAGGTCGTCGGCCACCTCGGCCCCGACGTGCTCGGGCCGGACTGGGACCTCGACGAGGCACTGCGCCGACTGCGGGCGCACCCCGACGAGCAGATCGGCGTCGCCATCCTCGACCAGCGCAACCTGTGCGGGCCCGGCAACCTCTACAAGGTCGAGGGCCTGTTCGTCTGCGGCGTGCACCCGTGGATGCGGGTGGCCGACGTCGAGGACCTGCCCGGCCTGGTCGAGCGGACCCGTTCGCTGATGCTGGCCAACCGCGACCGCCCGGAGCAGAGCACCACCGGCGACCTGCGCCGCGGCCGCGACCACTGGGTCTACGGCCGCAAGAACCGCCCCTGCTACCGCTGCGGCACCCCGATCCTGCGCGGCGACCAGGGGCCGGACCTGCAGGAGCGGATCACCTACTGGTGCCCGACCTGCCAGGCCACCGACGCCCCCGTCGACCCGGCGGCGCGCACCGGCGAGCCCGACCACCCGCCGCCCCTCACGAGCGCCTCCTGAGACGCCGCGGCCCGGTCACCGAGGGGTGAGCGGGCGCGCGGTCGGCCCCGTCCCGGGTCCCGCCCTGACCTCGCGGAGGGTGGGGAGGACGCGCCTCCCTGCAGGGCCCCGCCGCGAGCTCGCGAGTGGTGGGGCCCTGCAGGGAGTCCTCCCACTACTGCTGGTCGGGGCGCTCGGCGGGCTGGGCCGCCGGCTGCGCGGTGGACGTCGGCACCGACGGTGTGCCCTCCTCCAGCGCCGGGGCCGAGTTCTGGCCGGTGATCGCCGGCTGCCCCATCGAGGCGCGGATCTGGTCCAGCCGGGAGGCGCCGGCGACGTCGAGGGTCGCCTTCTGCACCTCGAGCATCCGGCCCTCGACCGACGTCTGCGCCAGCTCGGCCTGGCCCAGGGCGTTGGCGTAGCGGGCCTCGATCTTGTCCCGCACCTCGCCCAGGCTCGGCGTGTTGCCCGGCGCGGAGAGCTCGTTGACCTGCTTGAGCGAGGCCGCCACGTGCTCCTGCATCTTGGCCTGCTCGAGCTGGCTCATCAGCTTGGTGCGCTCGGCCAGGGTCGTCTGCAGCCGCATCCGGCTCTGCTCGACCGCGCCGCGCGCCTGCTCGGCGGCCTGCAGCGCCTCGTCGTGGCTGCGCTTGAGGTCCTCCATCGCCTGCTCGGCGGCGACCAGCTGGGTGGCGAAGGCCTGCGCGGCGTTCTCGTACTCGGCCGCCTTGGCCGCGTCCCCACCGGCGCGGGTCTGGTCGGCCAGCACCAGCGCCTGCCGCGCGGAGGCCTGCAGCTTCTCGACCTCACCGAGCTGCCGGTTGAGCCGCATCTCGAGCTGACGCTGGTTGCCCAGCACCGCCGCGGCCTGGTTGGCCAGGGCCTGGTGCCGCTGCTGCTCGGCCTCGATCGCCTGCTGGATCTGGATCTTCGGGTCGGCCTTCTCGTCGATCTTGGCGTTGGCGGAGGCGGTGAGGTACCTCCAGAGCTTCACGAACGGGTTGGGCATCGGTCCTCCTGCTCGTGCGGTCGTGTGCCAGGCCTACCCGTCCGGCACGCCGCAGCGATCGTCGTCCCCGTCATCGTCCCAGGTCCGCCTGCGCGTGAGCCAGCGGCGAGGTGCGGAGGCGTTCCGCTCGCTAGGGTCGCGGGCGTGAGCAGCGACCGCGCGGTGCTGAGCGTCCTGGGTGAGCTCGTCGTCGACATGCTGCCCGACGCGGCAGCCGGCGCGGGGCCGCACGGCACGACCCCGCACTACGTCGCCCGTCCCGGCGGCAACGCCCTCAACGTCGCGGTCGCCGCCGGTCGGCTCGGCGTCCCGGTGCGGCTGCTCGCCCGGCTGGGCAGCGGGCCGCTGGCCGCGGGCCTGCGGCGGCACGTCGAGCTGTCCGGCGTCGACCTCGGCGGGTTCGTGCCGGCCACCGAGCCGGTCAGCCTCGCCGTGGTGGGACTGAGCCCCGAAGGCCATGCGGACTACGGCTTCCACGTGCAGGGCGCCGCCGACTGGCAGTGGACCGACGAGGAGCTCGTCGCCGTCCTGCCCGCCGGGACGGCGATCCTGCACGTCGGCTCCATCTCCAGCTGGACCCCGCCGGGCTGCGAGGCGATCGCCCGGCTGGTGGAGCAGGTGGCCGCCGACGGCCGGGCGCTGGTCAGCGTCGACCCCAACATCCGCCCCATGCTGGCCGACGGCCCGGTCGGGGCGGCGCTGGGCAACTCCCCGGAGTCGGTGCGCGCCCGCCTCGAACGGCTGCTGTCCCGCGCCGACATCGTCAAGGTCAGCGCCGAGGACCTCGCCTGGCTCGAGCCGGACGCCGTCCACGACCTCGACGCGACGGCGCTGCGCTGGGCCGACCGCGGCATCGCCCTGGTCGTGCTCACCGACGGCGGCGCGCCGCTGCGGATCGCCCGGCCGGGCCGCGAGCTGCTGCACCGCGAGCCCCCGCGGGTGACCGTGGCCGACACCGTCGGGGCCGGCGACTCGCTGGCCGCGGGGCTGTTCGTCGGCCTGCTGGAGGCGGGGGTCACCACGCGCGCGGCACTCGAGGAGCTGCCCGACGAGCAGCTGCTGCCGATCGTCGACGACGCCTTGCTCGTCGCCGCGCTGAACTGCACCCGCGAGGGCGCCGATCCGCCGACCCGCGACGAGCTGGCGGCGGCCCGCCGGTGACCGACCCCGACGACGTCGCGCTGGTCGGCTTCGCCGAGCTGTCGGCTCCCGTCGTCCGCGCCCGCCTGCTGGCGGCGCACGACCGGTTCTGGGACGTCGACACCCGGTCGCTGCACCACCCGGTCTGGTTCGACCAGTTCGGCGGCTTCGGCGCGCTCGCCCGCAGCGCCGCCGGGGAGGACGTCGGCTACGTGCTCGGCGTGGTCACCGCCGACCGGCTGGCCTACCTGCACCTGCTGGCCGTGCGGGACGACCGGCGCCGCACCGGGCTGGGCCGTCGGCTGGTGCGCTGGTTCGACGACCTGGCGCTGGCCACCGGGGCGCGCGTGGTCCAGGCGGTCACCCGGCCGGAGAACACCGCCGCGGTCGCCTTCCACACCGCGCTCGGCGCCAGCGCGCACCTGGCCCCGGACCGCGCCGGACCGGGTGAGGACCGCCTCGTCCTCACCCGGTCGCTGGCCGCTGGTCCGTCCGCAGCCAGGCGGCCGTGTCCGTCGGCAGGTCGGCGGTCCCGGGGGAACTGGTGAGCACCGGTTCGCCCTGCCCGGCCAGCGGCACCGGCCGGTCCGACAGGTTCACGATGCAGCGGAAGCGGCTGCCACGGTCGAACGCGAGCACGCCGTCCCCGAGGTCGCGCCAGGTCAGCGGTCCGTCCTCGGCGAGGCCGGGGAGGGCGCGCCGGAGCCGGAGGGCGCTGCGGTACAGCGACAGGGTGGACGCCGGGTCGTCGCGCTGCGCCGCCACCGTCAGCTCCCGCCACGACTCGGGCTGCGGCAGCCACGGGCGGACGCCCTCGGCGGTGAACCCGAACGGCGGCCGGTCCCCCGACCACGGGAGCGGCACCCGGCAGCCGTCGCGGCCGCGGGCGGTGTGCCCGGATCGCTCCCAGGTCGGGTCCTGCAGGACGTCCTCCGGCAGGTCCTCCACCTCGGGCAGGCCCAGTTCCTCCCCCTGGTACAGGTAGGCGCTGCCGGGCAGGGCGAGGGTGAGCAGGGCGGCGGCGCGCGCCCGCCGGAGGCCCAGGACGAGGTCCGTCGGGGACGCCGCGTCGAAACCCATGGTCCCCGCTCCGCTGGCCTCCCGGCCGAAGCGGGTGACGTGCCGTGTCTCGTCGTGGCTGGACAGCACCCAGGTGGGCGGTGCTCCGACCGGCGCCAGCGCGGACAGCGTCCCGTCGATCGCCGCCCGCAGGCCGTCCGCGTCCCAGGCGGCGCGCAGGTAGTCGAAGTTGAAGCTGGTGTGCAGCTCGTCGGGTCGGACGTACCGGGCCAGCCGCTCGGGGCCGGCGACCACCGCCTCGGAGACGAACACCCGGTCGCCGTCGTAGCCGTCACTGATCGCCCGCCAGCGCCGGAAGACGTCGTGCACCTCGTCGCGGTCCCAGTGCGGGTTGTCCACCCAGGCGCTCGACTCGAACAGCGCGCCGGGTGCGTGGCCGGCGTCGGGCAGGCCGGGCACCTTCGCCAGGGCCGGTGCGGCGTCCACCCGGATGCCGTCGACGCCGCGGTCGAGCCAGAACCGCACCGTCCCGTCGAACTCCTCCCGCACGACCTCGTCGTCCCAGTCGAGGTCCGGTTGCTCCGGGGCGAACAGGTGCAGGTACCACTGCCCCATCGACCCGTCCGGCTCACGCACCCGGGTCCAGGCCGGACCGCCGAAGGCGCTGATCCAGTCGTTGGGCGGCGCGGTGCCGCCGTCCCGGCCGTCCCGGAAGAAGTACCGCGCGCGCTCGGGGGCACCCGGGCCGCCGGCGAGCGCCGCCCGGAACCAGGGGTGCTCGGCCGAGGTGTGGTTGGCGACCAGGTCGACGATCACGCGGAGCCCGACGGCGTGGGCCTCGGCCAGCAGGGCGTCCACGTCGGCCAGGGTCCCCAGCCGCGGGTCGATGTCCCGGTGGTCGGTGACGTCGTAGCCGCCGTCGGCCATCGGCGACGGGTACCAGGGCGTGACCCACAGGGCGTCCACGCCGAGGTCCGTCAGGTACGGCAGCCGGCTGCGCAGGCCGTCGACGTCGCCGACGCCGTCCCCGTCGGAGTCGGCGAAGCTGCGGACGTACACCTCGTACACGACGGCCGTCCGCCACCACGGGCGGCGGCCCTCCAGGTCGGGAGGGTGCATCTCGCTCCTGACGCGGTCGGCAGGCCTCGGGCAGGCAGCGGCGCCGGCGGCCGGTGCGGCCGCCGGCGCCCGGTGCCGATGGGTCAGGCGGCTCCGGCCCTGGAGGCCCCGCCGCCGACCGTCGTCCCCTGTGCCTGCGCCTCCTGCACCTGCTCGACACGGTCCTCGGTGGCCATCTGGGTCAGCCGCGCTCCGGCCTCGGCGTCGCGGGTGAGGTTCTCGCCGGTCTGCGGGTCGAACACGTGCACCTTGCGGGCGTCGAGCCAGAACTCCGCCTCGCGTCCCTCCCGGATCCGGCTCGTGGCGTCGATGGAGACGATCGCCTGCGTGCGCAGCTCCTCGGCGTCCAGCTCCCGCGACAGGTCGCGCAACTGGGTGCGGATCGCCTCCGGCGCCTCGTAGGGGATGTAGGCGTACTGCGAGTCACCCAGCCACTCGGTGACGTCGACGCGCGCCCGGAACAGCGAGCCCAGCGGCCGCTTCGCCTCGTCGACCAGCGACGCGTCCTCGAAGTACTCCGGCCGGATGCCGACGAGCAGGAGGTCGCGGCCGCGGACGGCGGTGGCCCGCCGCTCGTCCAGCGCGATCGGGCCGAACGGCGTCTGCAACTGGTCACCCTGCACGGTGGCGGGCAGGAAGTTCATCGGCGGCGAGCCGATGAAGCCGGCGACGAAGAGGTTGACCGGCTGCTCGTAGAGCTCGCGCGGCGAGGCGACCTGCTGGATGCGCCCCTTGCGCAGCACGCAGACCCGGTCGCCGAGCGTCATCGCCTCGGTCTGGTCGTGGGTGACGTAGACGGTGGTGATGCCCAGCCTGCGCTGGAGGCGGGCGATCTCGGTACGCATCTGGCCGCGCAGCTTGGCGTCGAGGTTGGACAGCGGCTCGTCGAAGAGGAACGCCTCGGCCTGGCGGACGATCGCCCGGCCCATCGCCACCCGCTGCCGCTGGCCACCGGAGAGGTTGGCCGGCTTGCGCTCGAGGTGGTCGCGCAGCTCGAGCACCTCAGCGGCCTCGGTCACCCGTCGGCGCACCTCGTCGTCGGGCATCTTCGCCAGCCGCAGCGGGAAGGCGATGTTCTCGTACACCGTCATGTGCGGGTACAGCGCGTAGTTCTGGAACACCATCGACAGGTTGCGGTCGCGCGGCGCGAGGTCGTTGACCCGCTTGCCGCCGATGATCATGTCCCCGCTGGTGATGTCCTCCAGCCCGACGATCATCCGCAGGAGCGTCGACTTCCCGCAGCCGGACGGGCCGACCAGGATCATGAACTCACCGTCGGCGATGTCCAGGCTGACGTCGTTGACGGCCGGGTAGCCGTCGCCGTACTGCTTGACGATGTTGCGCATCTCGATCGATGCCATGAGATCTCGTCCCCTCGATGGGTGGGTGGGTTCGGGGGTCAGCCCTTGACCGCGCCGTTGGTGAGGCCGGCGACGATGCGCCGCTGGAAGAGCAGCACCAGGACGACGACCGGGATCGTGACGATCACCGCAGCTGCCGCGATCGCACCGGTCGGGTCCTCGAACTGCGACGCCCCCGAGAACAGCCCGAGCGCGGCCGGCACCGGCCGGGAGGCGCTCGTCGAGGTCAGGGAGATGCCGTAGGCGAAGTCGTTCCAGGCGATGAAGAAGGCGATGATCGCCGTGGTGAACACACCGGGAGCGGCGAGCGGGACGATCACCTTGCGGAACGCCTGCCAGGTGGTGGCGCCGTCCACCTGCGCCGCCTGCTCCATCTCCCAGGGGATCTCCCGGAAGAACGCCGACATCGTCCAGATGGAGATCGGCAGGGTCAGCGACAGGTACGGGATGATCAGTCCGGGCCAGGTGTCGTAGAGCCCGATCTGCCGCCAGAGGTTGAACAGCGGCGTCACGATCGAGATGACCGGGAAGATCGCCACCCCGAGAGCCGTGGAGAGGATGAGCTTCTTCCCCGGGAAGTCCAGCCGGGCGATCGCGTACGCGGCGAACATCGACAGGACGCAGGAGATGAACGTCGCGATCAGGCAGATGCCGAACGAGTTGCGCAGCGCCGGCAGGAACAACTCGCTCGCCGAACCCGTGAGGATGGTCGAGTAGTTCTCCCACGACGCGTCGGTCGGGAGGAACTGGCCGTTCGCGATGTCCTCCGGCGCCTTCAACGACAGCGCCACGATCCACGCGATGGGGAACAGGCAGTACAGGACGATCAGGATCCCCCCGATGATCCACCAGGTCTTCTCCCGCCGGGACATCAGCGTTCCCCTCTCGCCTGCGCCAGGTCGATCTTGAATCCCTTGATGAAGCCGAACGCGATGATCACGACGCAGAGGAACAGCAGGACGGAGACCGCGGAGCCGAGGCCGATCTCCACCCGCGCGATCGTCTGCCGGTAGGCCAGGAACGAGACCGACTCCGTGCCGTTGGCCCCGGCCGTCATGATGAAGATCGAGTCGAAGATGCGGAACGCGTCGAGCGTGCGGAACAGCAGGGCGACCATGATCGCCGCCTTCATGTTCGGGATGGTCACCCGCCACATCCGCTGCCACCAGGTGGCGCCGTCGACCTTGGCCGCCTCCTGCAGCACGTCCGGGACCTGCGCGAGGCCGGCCAGGATCAGCAGGGAGATGAACGGCGTGGTCTTCCAGATCTCGGCCAGGCAGATCACCAGGAGCGAGGTCCACTGGCCGCCGAACCAGTCGGTGTCCGCCGCGACCCCGGGGAGCCAGCCGAACCAGCTGTTGACGAAGCCGGTCTCGATCCGGAACGCGAACGCCCACGCGAAGGCCGAGACGACCGTGATGACCGCGTACGGGATGAGGATCGCCGCCCGGACGACGGGTCGGATGGAGCTGAGCGCCTTGGCCATCACCAGCGCCAGCGCGAAGCCCAGGACCAGCTCGACGACGACGGTCACCACCGTGATGAACAGCGTGACGAGCAGCGCCTGCCACCAGAGGCCGTCGGACAGGATCACCGCGTAGTTGCCCAGCCCCCGGAACGACCGGTTCTCCGGGTCGGTCAGGCGGTAGTTGAACAGCGAGTACCAGACCGCCTGCAGGATCGGGTAGGCGGTGACCAGCAGCATGACCACGAACGCCGGGCCGGCCAGCAGCCACCCGAGTTTGCGTTCGGCGCGCGAGCGGTCGCTGATGGTCCCGCGCGGAGCCGCGACCGGTTGGGTCTTCTCGGTGGGTGGCAGCGTGGTGGTGCTCATAGCAGCTGGTCTCCTGACAGGACGGCCTCGATCAGGGCCTGGGCCCGCTCACCGGTCTCGGGCGTCACCGACGACGGCGGGTGGTACTCCCGCTGGATGGCTCCGGAGACCTCGCTGTAGTACGGCGTCTGCGGACGGTTGGCCGCCGCCTCCAGGGAGTCCAGGATCGTCGGGGCCATCGGGAAGACCTCCAGCACCTCGGGGTCGTCGTAGACCGCGGCCGAGGAGGCGGGGTTGCCGTTGGTGGTCATGTAGTACGTCTGGTTCTCGTCGCTGGTGATGCACTCCGTCGCCTGGTAGGCGAGCTCGACGTTCCGGCTCACGGCGCTGACGCCCAGGTCGATCCCGCCGAACGGAGGTGCGCTCGACTGGCCGGCGTCGACAGCCGGGTACAGCGCCCAGCCGTAGTCCTCCGGCACGGACGCGTCCAGGGTGCCCGCCTCGACGGCGGAGAGCGCCCGCGAGTAGACGAACGGCCAGTTGACCATGAAGCCGGCGTCCGGGCCCTCGAACTCGGTGGCGCTGGTGTCCTCACTCGACGTCGAGAAGGCAGGACCGACGACGCCGGAGTTCGCCACGGTGTTCATCACCTCGGCGGCCCGGGCGGCCTCCGGGGTGGTCAGCCCCAGCTGGATGTCCTCCGGGTTCGTGGAGTTCTCCTCGATGATGGAGCCCCCGGCGGACTCGACGAGCGCGTTGAGCCACACCGTCAGGGACTCGGCGCGCCGGCCCTGGGCGCTGAGGAGCTTCTGCTGCTCCTGGGCGGCCGTGACCAGCTGGTCCCAGGTGACCGGCTGGGTCATGTCGAGCCCGGCCGCCTCCGCCACCGACTTGCGGTACCAGAGCAGCTGGGTGTTGGCCCAGAACGGGATGGCGACCAGTTCACCGTCCCACGTCGCGGAGTCGATCGAGCTCTGCACGACACCCTCCGTGACCCGCTCGGCGAGGTCCCCGGGGACGGGGGCGAGGAAGCCGGCCTGCGCGAACTCGGGGATGTACGGAGGGTCGAGGCTCATCAGGTCGATCGAGGTGTCGTTGGCCGCCAGCCGCCGGACGAGCTGCTCGCGCTGGGCGGAGGACTCCCGGGGCAGCTGTGAGGTCTCGATGGTGTACGCGCCGTTCGAGGCGTCGCTGCACCGTTGCGCGATCTCCGCCTGACCGCCGGAGTCCGGGTTGATGTACCAGTTGAGGACGGGGACGGAGCCCCCACCATCGCCGCCGCCACAGGCGGCGAGCGTCGAGGCCAGGACCGCGGCCGCCGCCGCGCCGCCCAGCTGACGTCTGCGCCCCCGCGTCGCGGCTCCGCCGGACGATCTGCCCTTGCCGTTCCTCGACACCGTCATCCGCCTCCGTGGGAGCAGCGAGCTTGAGATCACCGCGGTTTTCGTACCGTGGCCCAGGCCACAGGAGGTGTCAACTCGAACGAAATCAGCTCGTGACCACCCGCGGACGGGCCGTTGACCGGCTCAATCGCGGGCCCCGACGATGGCCGAGGGCGTGGTCAGTTCCTTGGGGGTGCGGGGCAGCACGGTGTCGAAGTAGGAGCGTGCCGCGCGCGTCGTCCCGACGTCGTGGCCGGCCTTCTCCGACAGGAACCAGCGGTGCTCGAGGATCTCGTGGAAGACCTCGGCCGGCGCCAGCCGGCCGGCGAGGTCGGGCGGGATGGCGTCGACGACGGGCTGGTAGGCCTCGGCCAGCCAGCGGTAGCCGGCGACGGTCTCGGGCACGGGTGTGCCCAGCTTCTGCTCCAGGGTGGCCCGGTAGGCGCGCAGGTCGTTGAGCAGCCGGCGGGCCTGGCGCTCCTGCACCTCCAGGCCGGTCAGCCGGAACAGTTCCCGGCGGTTCTGCCCGGGCTCGGACACGCGGGTCTCCACGCGCAGCCGCGCACCGCCGTCCGGGTCGGTGACCAGTTCGATCTCGCCGACGTCGAAGCCGAGGTCGTTGAGCCGCTGCAGGCGCTCGGCGACCCGCTGGCGCTGCTCGGCGAGGGCGAAGACCTCCTCACGGGTGACCTCCTCCCAGAGCGCCTCGTAGCGCACCGGCAGGCTGTCGGCGACCTCGATCGGGTCCACGTGCGAGGGCAGCAGGTCGCCGCACTGCAGGTCGAGCAGCTCGGCACCCACCCGCTCCCGGGCGAGGTCGACGTCGTAGCGCCGCTGTCCGGGGCTCAGCTGCGGGTGCCGCTCGGAGGTCTCGGCGTCCACCAGGTAGGCGGTGAACGCACCGGCGTCGAGCCGGAACAGCGTGTTGGACAGCGAGCAGTCGCCCCAGAAGACGCCGGCCAGGTGCAGCCGGACCAGCAGCACCACCATCGTGTCCAGCAGCTGCTCGGCGGAGTGCTCGGCGGACGACCGGGAGAACAGGTACCGGTAGGACATCGAGTACTCGAGGTAGCGGGTCACCAGGACGGCGTCCTGCTCCTCCGGACGGTCGACGCAGATGCCGAGGACCGAGACCGAGGGCAGACCCTCCTCCTCGAACTGACCGAGCAGCGCGTACTCGTGGCGGGCCAGCGGCTCGGGGATCTCCTTGAGCGCGTAGACGTGCCCGCCCTGCGCGGTGAAGCGGACGACGTGCCGCGAGATGCCCCGCTGCGGGACCTCGAGCAGCAGCTCGGGGGCCCACTCCTCGAGCGGCAGGTGGAAGGGCAGGCTGAGCAGGCCCGCCCCGTCGGTGGCCGGTGGCCGGAAGAGGTACCGCACGGCGACCTCCGGAGGTCTGCGGGGACAGCCGACGCCCCCGACGGGGCGGTGCCGGACCGTCACCATCCCACGCCGCACCGGTCCGCCGCGCGGGCGGCACGGAGCCGACCGGAGGAGCCGGTCAGGACGGCAGCAGGCCGGCGCGGGTGCGGCCCACGGCGTGGCCGCTGCGAGGTGCGCCCCCGGGGACCGTGCGCGAGCGGGTGGGGTGCCCAGCCCGGCGGGGCGGGGTCGAGCGGGAGCGGTCCGGCCGGCGCCGTGCCCCCTGTCGTGCACCGGGGATGCCGTCGGTGACGTGGAGGAACCGGCCGGGCACCGCCGTGAGCGTGCGGCGGGTGGTGAGGACGGCGGCCCCCTGCAGGGTCCCGACGGAGCCGGTGAGTGGCGGGGGCAGGGGGTCCTTGCTCAGGCGGCCAGCGACACCGCGCCGGCCGGGCGACCGGAGGCGCGGGCGGGCGCACCGACCAGCGCCAACGCCGGCTCGGGGACCGGCTGCTCGTCGGACGCGGCCGCCACGGTCTCCTCCTCCTCGGCGGGGACGCCGGCGGCCTCGGCCGCGGGGACCAGCGGGCGGACGCGACCGTCGTCGCCGCGCAGCCCCAGGCTGACCTCGGCCAGCAGGTCGGCGAGCTCGACGTCGAGGGCGTCGCAGATCGAGGCGAGCAGCTCGGAGGAGGCCTCCTTCTGCCCCCGCTCGACCTCCGAGAGGTAGCCCAGGCTCACCCGGGCGGCACCGGAGACGTCGCGCAGCGTCCGCCGCTGGCGCAGTCGGTGGCCGCGCAAGGTGGTCCCGAGCTGGGTGCGCAGCAGCGTCATCGCCGTCTCCTGTCCTACCTGTGCGGAAGCGGCGGCACCCGGGGAGGGAGCCGTGCGCTCACGGTACGCGGCGCCACCGACGCCCACCGTCCCGAGCCAGGCGCGTCCGCTCTGGGCGTAACACCGAGAGCCGGTCGCCTCTTCCGTGGCCCGTCCGTGCTCCCGGGGAGGGATGGAGGACGGATGGGCCTCCTGCATGGTCCCGCTGGCCCCGTCCCGGATCCCGCCCCGAGCCGGCGAAGGGTGGGACCCGGGACCGGGTCCTTCCACGAGTGCGGGGGACGCGTCCTGCCTCAGGCGGCGGCGTCGGTCCGCGGGCCGGCCGGCCCGGTGGAGCGGCGGGCGGCCGCGGCGCGCATGGCACGGGCGCTGGTGCGGCGCAGCGCCAGGGCGCGGTGGACGTAGTCCAGGCCGGTCGCCACGGTGAGCACCACGGCGGCGGCCATCACCCACCACCGCAGCGTGCCGAACAGGCCGTCGAACGGGAGGGTGTAGAGGCCGATGGCCAGCGCCTGGAGGACGGTCTTGGCCTTGCCGCCGCGGCTGGCGGCGATCACGCCGTGGCGGAGCACCCAGAAGCGCAGCAGGGTCACGCCGACCTCGCGGACGAGGATCGTCGACGTCACCCACCACGGCAGCAGCGCCAGCACCGAGAGGCCGATGAGGGCGGTGCCGGTCAGCGCCTTGTCGGCGATCGGGTCGGCGAGCTTGCCGAACTCGGTCACCTGACCGGTGCGCCGGGCGATCATCCCGTCGTAGCGGTCGGTGATGATCGCCAGCGCGAAGACCAGGGTGGCCCAGTAGCGTCGCTCGTCGTCCATCCCGCCGTCGGTGAACAGCAGGGCCGCGAACACCGGCACCATCGCCAGCCGCAGCACGGTCAGCGCGTTGGGCAGGTTGACCACCCGCGCCGACTGGGGCGGCGTGGCGGCCGGGTCCACCGCATCGTTCATGGGCGCACCGCGGGCACCAGTGCCGTGGCCACCAGGTCCACGCCCTCCGTCGCGACGACCTCCGCGGCCACCACCTGGCCGGCGACCGCGCCGTCGGGAACCCCGGTGACCGTCGTCGTCCCGTCGGCCTCGGGGTCCTGGTGGGCCGCGTGCCCGGCCCACGTCCCGGGCCCCTCGTCGGCTGAGAGGTCCTCGGTGAGCAGCACCTCGACCCGCTCCCCCAGCCGGTCCTCGGCACGCTGCGCGGTGAGCTCCTCCACCAGGTCGGTGATCCGCCGGACACGGGCGTCGATCTCGCCCTGGTCGAGCTTGCCGGGCAGGCCCATCGCCTCGGTGCCCTCCTCGTCGGAGTAACCGAACACCCCGACGGCGTCGAGGCGGCCCTCGACGAGGAAGCGCTCCAGCTCGGCGACGTCGTCCTCGGTCTCCCCGGGGAAGCCGAGGATGACGTTGGTGCGGAACCCGGCGGTCGGGGCCAGCGCGCGGGCCCGCTCGATCAGCGCGAGGAAGTCCTCGGTGCCGCCGAACCGGCGCATCCGGCGCAGCAGGGTCGGCGAGGAGTGCTGGAAGGACAGGTCGAAGTACGGCGCGACGCCGTCCGTACCGGCGATGACCTCGAGCAGGCCCGGCCGCAACTCGGCCGGCTGCAGGTAGGCCACCCGCACCCGGGCGATCCCCTCGACGGCGGCCAGCTGCGGCAGCAGCCGCTCCAGCAGCCGCAGGTCGCCGAGGTCCTTGCCGTAGGACGTGGAGTTCTCGCTGACCAGCACCAGTTCGGTGACGCCCTGGGAGGCCAGCCACTGCGCCTCGCCGAGCACCTCGGCCGGCGGCCGGGAGACGAAGGAGCCGCGGAAGGCCGGGATGGCGCAGAAGGCGCACCGCCGGTCGCAGCCGGAGGCGATCTTCAGCGCGGCCGACGGGCCGGAGGCCAGCCGCCGCCGCTGCACCCAGCCGTGGCCGGGGATGACCGGGGCGTCGACCGTGGCGACCGCCGCCGTGCGCTCGACCGGGCTGATCGGCAGCAGGGTGCGCCGGTCGCGGGGGTCGTGCGGGACCAGCGGGCGGCCGGTGAGCACGTCGTCGAGCCGGTCGCCGATCGCGGCGTAGTCGTCGAAGCCGAGCACCGTCGCCTCGGGAAGCGCGCCGGCGAGCTCGGAGCCGTACCGCTCGGCCATGCAGCCGACCGCGACCACCCGGGCGCCGGAGTCGGTGGCGGCCAGGATCGCGTCGACGCTGTCCTTCTTGGCCGACTCGATGAAGCCGCAGGTGTTCACCAGGACGGCGTCGGCACCCTCGGCGTCCTCGACCAGGCGGTACCCGCCGGCGGCCAGCCGGCCGGCCAGCTCCTCCGAGTCGACCTCGTTGCGGGCGCACCCGAGGGTCACCAGCGCCACGGTGCGCGCAGGGTCGGTCGGAGGTGTCACCGGTCCATCGTAGGGCGCACTCCGCTCATCTCCAGGAACGGCGAGGGTGACCCGTCCCTCGCCTACCCCTCCTCCGTGCCGCGGAGCGTGAACATGACCGACTCGAGCTCGTCGGGCTTGACCAGCACGTCGCGGGCCTTGGACCCCTCGGACGGGCCGACGATGCCGCGGCTCTCCATGAGGTCCATGAGCCGGCCGGCCTTGGCGAAACCGACCCGCAGCTTGCGCTGCAGCATCGACGTCGAGCCGAACTGGCTGGTGACGACGAGCTCCACGGCCTGGACGAGCAGCTCCAGGTCACCGCCGATGTCCTCGTCGATCTCCTTCTTCTCGCCCTCCGCGGCGCTGAAGACCTCCTCGCGGTACTCCGGCTCGGCCTGGCGCTTGGTGAACTCGACGACCGCCTCGATCTCGGCGTCGGAGACGTAGGCGCCCTGCACGCGCATCGGCTTGCCCGCGCCGATCGGCAGGAACAAGGCGTCGCCCATGCCGATCAGCTTCTCCGCGCCGGGCTGGTCGAGGATGACCCGGCTGTCGGTGAGGCTGGAGGTGGAGAACGCCAGCCGCGAGGGCACGTTGGCCTTGATCAGGCCGGTGACGACGTCGACCGACGGGCGCTGGGTGGCCAGCACCAGGTGGATGCCGGCGGCACGCGCCTTCTGGGTGATCCGGACGATCGACTCCTCGACGTCGCGCGGGGCGACCATCATCAGGTCGGCGAGCTCGTCGACGATGGCGAGGATGTACGGGTAGGGCCGGTACACCCGCTCGCTGCCCGGGGGCGCCACGATCTCACCGCGCTCCACCTTGCGGTTGAAGTCGTCGATGTGCCGGACGCCGGTGGCCCGCATGTCCTGGTAGCGCTGCTCCATCTCCTCGACCAGCCAGGCCAGCGCGGTGGCGGCCTTCTTCGGGTCGGTGATGATCGGCGTGATCAGGTGCGGGATGCCGTCGTAGGGCGTGAGCTCGACCATCTTCGGGTCGACCAGGATCATGCGCAGCTGGTCGGGCGTGGCCCGCAGCAGCAGCGAGGTCAGCAGCGAGTTGACGCAGCTGGACTTACCGGCACCCGTGGCACCGGCGACCAGCAGGTGCGGCATCTTGGCCAGGTTCGCGCAGACGAACCCGCCCTCGATGTCCTTGCCCAGCCCGACCAACATCGGGTGCGGGTCCTGCTTGGCCACCTGCGAGCGCAGCACGTCGCCCAGGCTGACCATCTCGCGGTCGACGTTGGGCACCTCGACGCCGACGGCGGACTTGCCCGGGATCGGCGCGAGGATCCGGATGTTGTCGTTGGCCACCGCGTAGGCCATGTTCTTGGTCAGCGCGGTGATCTTCTCGACCTTGACCGCCGGGCCGAGCTCGATCTCGTAGCGGGTCACCGTCGGGCCGCGGGTGAAGCTCGTGACGGCGGCGTCGATGTTGAACTGCTCGAGCACGCCGGTGATGGCCTCGATCGCCGCGTCGTTGGCCTTCGAGCCCTTCTTCGGCGGGTCGCCGGCGCGCAGCACCCCGACCGAGGGCAGCGTGTACTGCCCCTCCACCGGCTCGATCCGCAGCTGCTCGGGCTCCTCGATCGGCGGGAGGTCCTCCGGCGGCGCGGTCCGGTCGACGACCGCGGGACAGCGGGCCGGCACCGGCGGGGGCGGGGGCTCGTGGCGCACGGCCTCGGGCGCCTCGTCGAGCGCGGCGTGGTCGATGGCCGGCACGGTCTCCACCGGGCCGGTGTCCATCAGGTCGTCCGACAGCGACCGGCGGCGAGCACTGCGGGGCGCCGGCGGCTCGGCCGGCTCCTCGTCGTCGTCCTCCCAGTCCTCGTCGTCGTAGGCGTCCTCGTCGTCGGCCTGGCCCAGCAGGCGGTCGGTGAGCTCGCGCAGCCGCTCGGGGATCTGGTGCACCGGCGTCGCGGTCAGCACCAGCAGGCCGAAGAAGGCCAGCAGGACCAGCAGGACCACGGCGACGACGGTGCCCACGCCGGCAACCAGCGGCGTGGCCGCGGCCCAGCCGACCAGGCCACCGGAGCCGGGCCGGTCCTGCGACGGGACGGCGCCCTCGCCGACGATCTGGGCGATGCCCAGCACCGACGCCACCAGGCACAGCCAGCCGATCGCCAATCGCCCGCGCGCCTCGGGGCGCGGCCCCCGGCGCAGCAGCCGCAGCGCGGCCAGGAAGAGCACGACCGGCAGCACCATGACCAGGGAGCCGACGACCCAGCGCACCGCGCCGGCGAAGGCGGCGCCGACCGGGCCGATGCCGTTGCTCCAGGCGGCCGCACCGAGGACGACGGCCAGGCCCAGCACGGCCAGACCCACGCCGTCGCGGCGGTGCTCGGGGGCGAGCGGCTCGGCCTCCTCCGGGCGGGCGACCGAGCGGGCCAGCCCGCCGGCGCCACGGGCCAGCAGCGACCAGCCGCCGCTGACGACGCCCCAGAGGCCGGGGCCGGACTTCGTGGGCGCGGCCTTGCGGGCGGCGGGCTTGCGGCCGCCGGCGGCGGGGCGCTTCGCGGGCGGGCGCTTCCGGGACGCGGTCGACCCGGAGCCCGAGCGGCCGCGCGCGGACGACCGGCCCGAGGGTCGGGTCGTCGTCGTGCGAGCAGGCATGTGTCGACGGTAATCGCCCGCGGTCCGCGGCGACGGCAGGCGCGGCATCGTGTCCGCGACCTACGGTCGGGCCATGCCCGCACGGAACACCCTGCCCCACGGGAGCTGGCCGACCCCGATCACCTCCGCACTGGTCGTCCGGGCCGCCGCCCGGCTCGAGGAGTTGGCCGTCGACGGCTCGCCCGACCACCCCGCCGTCTGGTGGTCGGAGGCACGCCCCGGCGAGGGCGGGCGGTCCGCGCTGGTGCGGCGGACGGACGACGGCACGACCACCGACGTCCTGTCCCCGCCGTGGAACGCACGGACGCGTGTGCACGAGTACGGCGGCGGCGCCTGGGCCGTGTCCGGCGGCGTCCTGTGGTTCGCCCACTTCCCGGACCAGCGGCTGTACCGGCTCGGCCCGGGCGACGGCGGGCCGGTCGCGGTGACGCCGGAGCCGCAGCTGCCGGCCGGTGTCCGGTACGCCGACCTCACGCCGACGCGGGACGGCGGGCTGCTCGCCGTCCGGGAGACCCACGCGGCCAGCGGCGCGGCCGCCGACGTGGTCGACGAGCTCGTGCGCATCGGCGCCGACGGCGCGGTCGAGGTCCTGGTCAGCGGGCCGGACTTCGTCTCCGACCCGCGCCCCTCCCCCGATGGCCGGCGCCTCGCCTGGCTGCAGTGGGACCACCCCGACATGCCGTGGGACGCCGCCGCGCTCGTCGTCCGAGGTCCCGACGGCGGCGAGACGGTGGTCGCCGGCGGTCGCTCCCCGGACGGCCGGGCCGAGTCCGTGGTGCAGCCGACGTGGGACGCCGACGGCACGCTGTGGTTCTGCGCCGACCGCACCGACGTCTGGGCGCTGTACCGGTGGAGTCCGGGAGGCGAAGTCGAGGCGGTCGTCGACGTGGGCGCCGACATCGCCGGTCCGCAGTGGCGCTTCGCAGGCCGCCGCTTCGCGCTGCTCGGCGACGGGCGCGTCGTGCTCGCCTCCCCCCGCGCCGGAGCCGACCGGCTGACCGTGCGGGAGACCGACGGCGCGCTCCGCGAGCTGGACCTGCCGTACACCGCCTTTCGTCAGGTGACGGCGGACGGCCGGTCGGTGGTGTGCGTCGCCGGCAGCCCGACGAGCGAGCCGGTCGTCCTGCGGGTCGCGGCGGACGACGGCGCCGCGACGGTGCTGCGGCCGGCGCGCGACCTGGGCCTGGACCCCGCGTGGTTCTCCCGGCCGGAGCACGTCTCGTTTCCGACCCCGGAGCGCGGCACCGGCATCGGACAGGCCCACGCGCTGGTCTACCCGCCGACCAACCCCGAGGCGGCCGCCCCGGAGGGCACGCTCCCGCCCCTGCTGGTCGTCGTGCACGGCGGACCGACCGCCGCGACCACCTCGGTCCTGAACCTGGAGCTGCAGTACTGGACCTCCCGCGGGTTCTGCGTCGCCGACGTCGACTACCGCGGGTCCACCGGCTACGGCCGGCGCTACCGGGAGGCGCTGCGGGGCGCCTGGGGCGTGGTCGACCTCGACGACGTCGTCGCCTGCGCCGAGCACCTCGCCGACGCCGGCCGCGTCGACCGCGCCCGGATGGCGATCCGCGGCGGGTCGGCGGGCGGGTACACGACGCTGGCGGCGCTGTGTCTGCGCGCCGGGGTCTTCTCCGCGGGGGCCAGCCACTACGGCGTGGCCGACCTGGCCGCGCTGGCCGCCGACACGCACAAGTTCGAGTCCCGCTACCTGGACTCGCTCGTCGCCCCCTGGCCCGAGGGCGCCGACGTCTACGCCGAGCGCTCACCCATCTCGCACGTGGACGCGTTCGACACCCCGCTGGCGGTGTTCCAGGGCGCCGAGGACCGGGTGGTGCCGCCCGAGCAGGCCGAGGCGATCGTCGCGGCGCTGCGGGAGAAGGGCGTGCCGCACGCGTACCTGCTGTTCCCCGGGGAGCAGCACGGCTTCCGGCGGGCGGAGAACATCCGCGCGGCGCTGGACGGCGAGCTGTCCTTCTACGCCCAGGTGTGGGGCTTCGACCTGCCCGAGGAGGAGGGCATCGCGCCGATCGAGGTGCGATGACGTCGTCGCCCCACCGGACGACACCGCGGCCACGTGCCGTCCCCCTGCCGGGCTGAGCCGGATCCGGCCCCCTCGGGACCCTCCGGGCCCCACTCGTCGGCTGGAGGACCCCACTGCCCCCGCGCCTCGCACGCTCGGCGCGGGCCCCTGCAGCGAGGCCGTCAGACCTCGAGGACCGTCGGGATGATCATCGGGCGGCGGCGGTAGGTGTCGGACACCCACTTGCCGATCGTCCGGCGGATCACCTGCGAGAGCCGGTGCGGGTCGGTCTCGCCGTCGGCCAGCGTGCGGCGCAGGTTCTCCTCGACCAGCTGCAGCGCCGGGTCGAAGACGGCGGGGTCGTCGGCGAAGCCGCGGGCGGAGAGGTGCACCGGCCGCACGATGGTGCGCGTCGAGGGCTCGATGACGACGGTGAGCGCGACGAAGCCCTCGTCGCCGAGGATGCGCCGCTCCTGGAGCGACTCCTCCCCCACGTCGCCGACGTTGAGGCCGTCGACGTAGACGTCGCCGACCGGCACCGACCCGACGATCGTCGCCTTGCCGTCGACCAGGTCGACGACGACGCCGTTCTCGGCGAGCAGCACCCGGTCGCCGGCCAGGCCGGTCTGCTCGGCCAGCGCCGCGTGCGCCCGCAGGTGCCGCCACTCGCCGTGCACCGGCATCAGGTGCCGCGGCTTGGCCACGTTGAGCAGCGTGCGCAGCTCGCCGGCCGGGGCGTGCCCGGAGACGTGCACCCGCGCGGTCTCCTTGTGCACCACGGTCGCGCCGAGCCGGGCCAGCCCGTTGATGACCTTGTAGACCGCGGTCTCGTTGCCCGGCACCAGCGAGGACGCCAGCACGATCGTGTCGCCGGCCTCGATGGTCACCTGGTGGTGCTCACCGCGGGCCATCCGCCCCAGCGCCGACAGCGGCTCGCCCTGCGACCCGGTGCTCACCAGCACGACCTGCTCCGGCGGCATGCTGGTCGCCTCGTCGAGGCTCACCATGAGGCCGGGCGCGACGCGCAGCAGTCCGAGGTCGCGGGCCACCCCCATGTTGCGGACCATCGAGCGGCCGACGAAGGCGACCTTGCGGCCGTGCATCTCGGCGGCGTCGAGCACCTGCTGGATGCGGTGCACGTGGCTGGCGAAGCTGGAGACGATCAGCCGCTGCGTGGCCCGCCGGAACACGTCCTCGAGCACCGGGCCGATCGACCGCTCCGGCGTGACGAACCCGGGGATCTCGGCGTTGGTGGAGTCGGCGAGCAGCAGGTCGATGCCCTCGAGGCCCAGCCGGGCGAAGGCGCCCAGGTCGGTGAGGACGCCGTCCAGCGGCAGCTGGTCCATCTTGAAGTCGCCGGTGTGCACCAGGACGCCCGCCGGCGTGTGGACGGCGACGGCCAGCGCGTCGGGGATCGAGTGGTTGACCGAGATGAACTCGCAGTGGAACGGCCCCGCGAGGTGGTCGTCGCCGGCCGCCACCTCGACCAGGACGGGGTCCAGGCGGTGCTCGCGCAGCTTGGCCTTGACCAGCGCGAGGGTGAACCGCGAGCCGACCAGCGGGATGTCGCCGCGCATGCGCAACAGGTAGGGGATCGCGCCGATGTGGTCCTCGTGCCCGTGGGTGAGGACGACGGCGGCGACGTCGTCGAGCCGGTGCTCGATCACCCCGAAGTCCGGCAGGATCAGGTCGACGCCGGGCTGCTCGGCCTCGGGGAAGAGCACGCCGCAGTCGATGACCAGCAGCTTGCCGTCGAACTCCAGGACGGCCATGTTGCGGCCGATCTCGCCCAGCCCGCCGAGGGCCATGACGCGCAGGCCGCCGGCCGGCAGCGCAGGGGGTGCCTGCAGGTCGAGGTGGGGCTGGGTGGTCGAGGTGGTCACGGGGTCGCGCTCACAGGTGGATGCCTCCGTCGGCGAGGTCGGCGCGCAGCTGCGCGACTTGTTCGGGGGTGGCGTCGACCAACGGCGGGCGCACCGGGCCGGCCGGCAGGCCGAGCTCGCGCAGCGCCGCCTTGGCCAGGATGACGCCCTGGGTGCGGAAGACGCCGGTGTAGACCGGCAGCAGGCTCTCGTTGACCGCCCGGGCCTTGACCAGGTCACCGGACTCCACGGCGCCGATCAGCTCGGCCAGCCGCGGTCCGACGAGGTGCCCGACGACGCTCACGACGCCCACGGCGCCGACCGCCAGCAGCGGCAGGTTGAGCAGGTCCTCGCCGCTGTAGTACGCGAGGTCGGTGCGGGCGAGGGTGTGCATCACCGCACCGAGGTCGCCCTTGGCGTCCTTCACCGCGACGATGCGCGGGTGCTCGGCCAGCCGGGCGAGCGTGTCCACCTCGATGGGGACGACCGAGCGCGGCGGGATGTCGTACAGCATCACCGGCAGGTCCGTGGCGTCGGCGACGGCGGTGAAGTGGTGCAGCAGCCCGGCCTGCGGGGGCTTGTTGTAGTACGGCGTCACGACGAGCAGGCCGTGGGCGCCGAGCCGCTCGGCCCGGCGCGCGTTCTCGATGGTGTGTGCGGTGTCGTTGGTGCCGACGCCGGCCACCACGGTGGCGCGGTCGCCCACGGCATCGAGCACCGCCTCGAGGACGGCGTGCTGCTCGCCGTCGCTCAGGGTGGGCGCCTCCCCGGTGGTGCCGAGCACGACCAGGCCGTCGTGGGACTGCCGGTCGACCAGGTGGGCAGCCAGTTCCTGCGCCCCCGCCAGGTCGATCGAGCCGTCCTCGGCGAAGGGGGTCACCATCGCCGTGAGCACGCGCCCGAAGGGCCGAGTGGGGTCACTGGTCATACCGGAGAATCTACCGACCCGTCCCGGCCGACACGTCGGCGTCGGTCGATGCGCGCGCGTACTCCGACACCGCGTACCGCAGGCCGGTGGTGGACGTCGCCCATCCGGTCCCCGGGGTGCGCGACACCCGCGCCCACCCCGGGCCGAGTGCCGGCGCCCAGGTGTCGCCCTCGACCTCGGTGTCGACGTCGGTGACGACCACCCGGTCGGCGTGCGGGAGGAACGCGGCGTAGACCCGGCCGCCGCCGATCACCCAGAGGTCGCCGGCGTCCTCGCGCGCCAGCACCTGTGCCACGTCGCCGGCCCGCTCGGCGCCGTCGGCGGCCCAGGAGGGGTCGGTGGTGAGGACGACGTTGCGGCGTCCGGGCAGCGGGCGGAACCGCTCGGGCAGGGACTCCCAGGTGCGCCGGCCCATGACCACGGTGGAGCCGGTGGTGAGCTCGCGGAACAGGCGCAGGTCCTCGGGCAGGTGCCACGGCAGCCGGCCGTCGGCGCCGATCACCCCGCCGCGGGCCTGCGCCCAGACCAGACCGATCACCCCGCTGCCGACCACCCGCGCCTCAGACCGCCACCGCGGCGCGGATCGCCGGGTGGTGCCGGTAGTCGCGCAGGGCGAAGTGCTCGTAGGTGTAGTCGAACAGCGACGGCGCCGGGGCCAGGTCGAGCGTCGGGAAGGGCAGCACCTCGCGGGAGAGCTGCTCGCGGACCTGGTCGACGTGGTTGCTGTAGACGTGGCAGTCGCCGCCGACCCAGATGAGGTCGCCGGGGGCCAGGCCCACCTGGTCGGCGACCATCCGGGTGAGCAGGGCGTAGCTGGCGATGTTGAACGGCACGCCGAGGAACATGTCGGCGCTGCGCTGGTAGAGCTGGCAGGACAGCCGCCCGTCGGCGACGTGGAACTGGAACAGCGCGTGGCACGGGGCGAGCGCCATCTCCGGCAGCGCGCCCACGTTCCAGGCCGAGACGACCATGCGCCGGGAGTCCGGGTCGGTGCGCAGCGTCTCGAGGACGCCGGCGATCTGGTCGACGTGCTCGCCACCGGGCGTGGGCCAGGACCGCCACTGCACGCCGTAGACCGGGCCCAGCTCGCCCTCCGGCGAGGCCCACTCGTCCCAGATGCTGACCCGGTTCTCCTGCAGCCAGCGCACGTTGCTGTCACCGCGGAGGAACCACAGCAGCTCGTAGGCGATCGACCGGAAGTGCACGGACTTGGTCGTGACCAGCGGGAACCGCTCGGAGAGGTCGTAGCGCAGCCGCTCGCCGAACAGGCTCACCGTGCCGGTGCCCGTCCGGTCGGACTTCGGCGTGCCCTGCTCGAGCACCCGGCGCAGCAGGTCCTCGTACTGGGTGTCGACCCGCACTGTGTCCATCCCCGGAGCGTTCGTGCCCACCAGACCCGTTCCCCTCGTCGTCGACTGCCCGGCCCAGGGTAGGCGGAGCCACCGACCACACTGGAGCGCGTGAGGTGGCTGGAGCTGGTGCTGTCGGTGGGAGCGGGTCTGCTCCTGCTCTGGGGCGTGCTGCTCCTGCTGCTGTGGCGGGCACGTCCACCGGACCTCACCGTCCGCGAGGCACTGCGGCTGCTGCCGGACCTGGTGCGGCTGGTGCGCCGGCTCGCCGCGGACCGGTCCCTGCCGCGGGGCGTCCGGGTGCGGCTGTGGCTGCTGCTGGCCTACCTGATCTCGCCGGTGGACCTGGTCCCCGACGTCGTCCCGGTCCTCGGGTACGCCGACGACGTCGTCGTCGTGGCCCTGGCGCTGCGCTCGGTGGTGCGGGCGTCGGGGGCTCCGGCGGTGCGGCGGGCGTGGCCCGGCGGGTCCGCCGGTCTCACCGTCGTCTCCCGGCTGGCCGGCCTGCGCGACTAGGGGACGAGCCGGCCCACGGCGGCCGCGAGCTCGGCGGCCAGGTCGCCGCGCTCCCCCGCGATGACGGCGTCCAGCTGCATCCAGCCGGCCATGAGCGCCAGCTCCTCGGCGAGGGCGGCGGCCACCTCGGTCCGGTCCACGCCGTCCTCGCCGAACGCCGCCTGCACCCGCAGCACGCCGGCCTGCCGGTCGGCCTTGAGGTCGACGCGGGCGACCAGCCGGTCGCCGAGCAGGAACGGCAGCACGTAGTAGCCGTGCACGCGCTGGGCGGCCGGCGTGTAGATCTCCAGCCGGTAGCGGAAGCCGAAGACGCGTGCCACCCGCGGCCGCTCCCACACCAGGGAGTCGAAGGGGCTCACCAGCGCCCGCGCCCGCACCCAGCGGGGACGACGCGCCTGCGGGTGCAGCCACGCGGGGGCTCCCCAGCCGGCCACGTCGACGGGCAGGAGCTCACCGGCGTCGGCCAGTTCGGCGATCGCCGCTCGCGCTGCCTGCGGACGGAGCCGGAAGTAGTCGCGCAGGTCCCGCTCGGTGGCGACCCCCAGGGCGCGCGAGGCGGTGCGCACCAGCTCGCGGACGGCGTCGGCCGGTTCGGGCGTGGGGCTCTGCAGGACGGCGGCCGGCAGCACCCGCTCGGTGAGGTCGTAGACGCGCTCGAAACCCGCCGTCCGGCCCCGGGTGGTGATCACGCCGGTGTAGAAGAGCCACTCGAGGGCGACCTTGCCGGCGTGCCAGTTCCACATGCTGCCGGGCCGATCCGGTCGCGGCTCGGCCAGGTCGCTGGCCTTGAGCGGGCCGGCCTCCCGTACCCGCTCGAGGACCTCGCTGACGTACCCCGGCCGCTCCCGCTGGATCCGGACCATCGAGCCCCAGGCGTGCTCCTCCGCCGCCGCCATGCGCCACCGCAGGTGGGGGTGCAGCCGGACCGGCAGCAGCGAGGCCTCGTGCGCCCAGTACTCGAAGAGCTCCCGTCGGCAGCCGGCGAGGTCGTCGAGCGCCTGGCGCGGATAGGGGCCCAACCGGCTGAAGGCGGGCAGGTAGTGCGCGCGGGACAGCACGTTCACCGAGTCGATCTGGAGTACCGCCAGCCGGGCCGTCATCCGGCGCAGCTGCCGGCCGTCGACGGCCGCGACAGGTCGGAGGTCGGCGAAGCCCTGCGCGGCGAGGGCGATGCGACGGGCCAGCGCGGCCGGCAGCCGGTCGACGACGGGTGCTCCCACGGCCGCCGATCCTGCCTGGGGCCCCTGACACCCGAGAGGTCCACCCCGCCGCGGCCTACGCTGCCTGGCGTGCACCCGACCTCGCCGTTCCCCCGCCGGTCGGGGACCGCGGAGGTGTCGGTCCGCCCGGCCCGGCCCGCCGACGCCCCGGACATCGCCCGCGTGCAGGCGGTGACCTGGCGGACCGCCTACCGCGCCGTCCTCCCGGCCGAGGTGCTCGACGGGTGGGACGAGGCGGGTGCCGCGGACACGTGGCGGGCCGCGATCGCCGCACCGCCCACCCCAGGCCACGGCGTCCTCGTCGCCGTCGAGCGGGACCTGGTGGTCGGCTTCGCCGCGTACGGCCCGGCGGAGCTCACCGGGGACGAGCGCCCCCACCCGGCGGGGCCCAGCGGCGAGGTCGCCACCCTGCTGGTGGAACCACGGTGGGGACGGCGGGGGCACGGCAGCCGGCTGCTGGCCGCCCTCACCGACCTCGCCCGGGCCGGCGGGACGGCGCGGCTGCAGGTCTGGCTGCCCGAACAGGACCGCGTGTCCGCGGGCTTCCTCGAGTCGGCGGGCTGGGCGCGGGACGGCTGGGTGCGCACGCTGGACACCGGGGGGACGCCGCTGCGCGAGGTCCGCTGGCACACGCTGCTCGAGGAGGCGGACGAGGACCGATGACGTTCCAGGGCTTCCCCGACGAGGGGCTGGTCTTCTACGAGGGCCTCGAGGCCGACAACAGCAAGACCTACTGGACCCGCCACCGCCCGGTGTACGAGGACTGCGTGCGGGCGCCGATGCAGGCGCTGCTCGACGAGCTGGCGGGGGAGTTCGGCAGCCCCAAGCTCTTCCGGCCCTACCGGGACGTGCGCTTCAGCAACGACAAGGCGCCGTACAAGACCCACCAGGGTGCGGTCGTGAACCCGGCCGGCCGTGGCGCGGGCGCCTGGTACGTGCAGGTGTCGGCCGACGGGCTGATGGTCGCCGGAGGGTGCTGGCGGCTGGAGACCGACCAGGTGGCCCGGTACCGCCGGGCCGTGGCCGACGAGGTGCAGGGCCCGCGGCTCCAGGCCGAGGTGGACCGGCTCGCCGGGGCCGGGTGGTCCATCGACGGCGAGCGCCTGGTGCGGGTGCCCTCCGGCTTCGACCGGGACGGCGACCGCGCCGACCTGCTCCGTCACAAGTCGCTGTACGCGACCAGGCACTGGGAGCCCGCCGACTGGCTGCACGAGCGCCGGGCGCTCGAGGAGGTGCGGACCTCCTGGCGGGACCTGACCGCGCTCAACGCGTGGCTGGCCGACAACGTCGGGGCGACGACGAGGGAACCGCGCACCCGCCGGTGAGGACCGCACCCGAGGCCAGCTCGGTGTTCTCGCCCGCCCGTTCCGATGATCGCGAGGCGCGGGTGTACCTCTACCTACCCGTCAGTAGGGACACCCCGGGGAGAGGACACATCCCGTGAAGTTCGCACGCACCCTCACCGGCATGGCCGCGATCGCCATGCTGAGCGCCTGCGGCGGCACCGAGGCCGACGAGGTGGCCGGCGCCAGCGACCCCCCGGCCCTGCCCGAGATCAGTCAGACCCCCGGCCGAGCTCACACCCGAGGACGCCGAGGAGCAGGACGAGGTCGAGCTGTCCCCGCGCGGCAACGTCGTGGTCGAGGTGGGTGAGGAGGTGCCGATCGCAGCGGAGGGCGACACGGCCACCGCCACCATGACCATCGACGGGATCGAGGTCGACGCTCCCTGCGACCCGGCATACGGCACGGTCGAGACTCCGGAGAACGGCCGCTTCCTCCGGCTCGACATCCGCGCGGCCACCGCGCCGGTGACCGGCCCGCCCACGCGAGTGTCCGACCCCACGATCAGCGACTCCAACTTCTCCTTCATCGGCCCCGACGGGGTGACCTTCAACGGTCGCTGGGCACCTACGCCGCCTTCGGGTGCCTGCCTGACGAGAGGAGATTGCCCTCTCAGTTGGGCCCGGGTCAGCAGTTCGCGGGCTCCATCCTCCTCGACGTACCGGCGCCCACGGGCACGCTGATCATGAGTGACTACTTCGGCTCCAGCGGGTGGGAGTGGGCCTTCTGATCCAGCCCGTCAGACTCCTCGGGTGCCGCAGCTCGTTCCCGCTGCGCTTGCCGGGTCGACCGAACGGTCGCCTTCGCCCACGGCGCCCGGAGGGGCGCTGGAGGTCGTGTGCTCCGGGCATCGGGGCTGGACCGATCCGGCGACGGGGACGCGCCATTCGCCGGCGCTGGGTGGACGACTCGTCGGGGACCCGTGCCACCTCGCGGAGCTCGAGGCCACCGACGGCATGGTCGACGTGCCCGCGGTCCAGGTGGTCCGCGGCGACATCGTCTCTGTCCGCGGCCGGAGCCCGCGCGGTAGGGGGCAGGCAGACCAGGCCGCGCTGACCCGTTGGACGAAGCGACGGAAGAGGACCGCGTCGCAGTTGAGCGCCTCGCTCCGATCCGCGCCGGGAGTGCATGAAGGGCCCTCACCGTGGCGGTGAGGGCCCTTCATGGAGGAGTTGTCCGGCGGCGTCCTACTCTCCCACTCCGTTCCCGGAGCAGTACCATCGGCGCTGAGAGGCTTAGCTTCCGGGTTCGGAATGGTACCGGGCGTTTCCCTCTCGCCATGGCCGCCGTA
>NZ_JBJGZQ010000012.1:0-159477 GCF_054050595.1 Geodermatophilus sp. SYSU D00779 | reverse complement strand
CGGCCCCGCACGGCGGGGGTGGCGGTGGGCGGCGGGGGCCCCCCGGGGGGGGCGGGCGGGGGGCGGGCCCCGCGCCCCCCCCCCCCCCCCACCGGCACCGGCACCGGCGGCGCGGTCTCGCAGCCGGCGCTGTCGGCCAGTGACCGGGCGCAGGCCAGCAGCACCGAGCGGGCCCGCTGCTCGGTCGCCCGCGCCGCCGCCTGGCCGGCCAGCCGCGACCCGTCCCAGCCCAGTCCCACCGCGGTGAGCTGCTCGGCCGCGGCGACCACCTCGTCGGGGTCGACCTCTCCCGACAGCACCTGCAGCCAGGTCCGCCCGGCCCGCGCCACCGTGGCCGCGTAGGGGCTGGTCCGTGCGGCCGCGACCAGCGCCGCCGCGTGCGGCCGCAGCCCCTCGGGGTCGTCGGCCAGGATCGCGGCCTGCGCGCCGCTCCAGTGCAGCGAGGTCGCCCACAGCTCCGGGTCGCCCAGCCGTGCCAGCAGCGCCTGGGCCTCGGTCAGGTGCGGGCGCAGCCGCTCGCCGTCCCGCAGCCGTGCCGCGGCCACCACCAGCTCGCCCAGCGGCAGCAGGGTGAACAGGTCCACCGGGTGGCGGACCACCGCCTCGCGCGCCCGCACCCACGCGCGCACCAGGGCCGGCAGGTCGCTGCTGCGCCGCGCCAGCCCCACCTCCAGGGCCTGCAGGACGACGTCGTCGCGCGGCTCGAGCGGGCCGCCGCCCTCCTGGGCGCGCGCCATCTGCTCCCGCGCCTGGGTGGACCGGCCGGCCAGCATCGCGATCCAGGCCAGCAGCAGCCGGTGCCGGCGCCGGCACGGCGGGCCACCGAGGTCGGCGTCGACCGCCCGCTGCAGCACCGACTCGGCCACCCCCAGCTCCCCGCTGTGCAGCGCGACCAGCGCGGCGAGGGCGGCGGGGGAGTCGACGAGCAGCGCGGTGCGGCCCACCGGCTCGAGCAGCGCGGCGGCGCGGGTCAGCGTGGACAGCGCGGCGGCGATGTCCGCGGCGGCGCCGTCCCCCGTCCGCAGCGACTGGAGCACCCCCTGGGCGGTCAGCTCCTCGCTCACCGACAGCACCGTGGGCACCTCGCAGGCGGTGCGCGCCGCCTCGAGGGCGGCGGCCGCCGCGTCGGGCTCGCCGGTCGCCAGCAGCGCCAGCGCGGCCGATCCCGCGCGCTCGGCCCCGGCCAGCCGGCACAGCCCCGCGGCACGGGACAGCAGTCCCCGCTGGGCCAGGACGGCCGCGGTCACGCCGGCCGCTCGCGCCCGGTCCGGCGCGGTCTCGTCGGCCAGCGCGGTGTCGGCCCACTGCAGCGCGCCGTCGAGGTCCCCGGCCAGCGCGGCGGCCTGCGCGCGCCGACCGGCCAGCGACGCCACCGGCGCACCGCTGTGGGCCGCCTCGCCGAGCAGCTGCGCGGCCAGCGCCGGGTCGTCGGTCAGCGCCGCCTCGCCGTGCCGCTCGAGCAGCCGGGCGGCGTGCCGGTCCCGCACCCGCTCGGCGGCCAGCCGCCGGGCCAGCTCGACCGGTTCGTCACCGCGCTCGACCAGCAGCGCCAGCAGCTGGCGGCGGACCCGCCGCGTCACGTCGGGCGGGGTGACCGCCAGCAGCGCACGGGCCGCCAGCGGCACCACCTCGCCGGTGCCCAGCAGCAGCCCGGTGGCCCGGCCGGCGTCCAGCAGGTCGACCGCCCGGTCCGGCGACACCCCGAGCAGCTCGCCCAGCACGTCCTCGTCCAGCGGTGCCCCGGCCGTGAGGGCGTGCAGCAGCGCGCGGGTCTCCTCCGCCACGGCCGCCAGGTCGGCCCGGACCCGGTCGGTGACCTCGTCGGGCACCACGAGGCGCCCCGGTTGCCCGGGAACGCCGCCGCGCCGGCCCAGCGCACGCAGCAGGGGGACGGCGAACGCCGGCAGCCCGCCGGTCTGGGTCAGGACGGCGTCGGCGAGCGGGGGTGCCAGGGCCTCACCCAGCAGCTCCCGCGCCCACTCGCGCAGCCGGCCCCGGTCGGCGTGCCCGAGGACGACGGTGCGCCGGGCGGGACCGACCTGGGCCAGCAGCGCGCCCAGCGCGGCCGGCCGCGGCCAGGGGCGCTGCGCCAGCACCACGCGGGCGGCCGGCGAGCGCAGCAGCACGCCCAGGCGGGCCACGTCGGCGTCGGACAGGTGGTGCGCGTCGTCGACGAGGACCGCCACGGGGCCGGGCAGCGCGGCCGGGTCCTCCGGGACGGCGTCCAGCACCGCCAGCCCGGCCCGCTCGTGCGCCGTCGCCAGCTCGGCCAGCAGCAGCGACTTCCCGGTCCCCCCGGGGCCCACCACGGTCACGACGGGGGGCACCCGGCCGGTGGAGGCGGTCAGCTCGCGCACCAGCTCCGGACCCCACCCGGTCGCCGCGCTCACGCCGGCCCCTCCACCGGGGCAGCCGGTCCGGTCGCCGGGGCGTCGGTCGCAGGGGCGTCGGTGGGCTCGGGTGCGGGCTCGGGATCGGGCTCCGGCGCCGGCGTCTGCTCCACGGGGGCCTGGGAGGCCGACGGCTGCTGGGCCGGCGGGTCCGGCTTGAAGGGATCGGGGACCGGTGGCCGGGACGCGGGAGGTCGGGTGACCGGCGCCTGGGAGGCCGGCGGTCCGGAGACCGGGGGCGGCGAGGTGGTCGGCTGCCCGCCTCCGGTCGGCTCCTCGGTGACGGGGGCCTGGCCGGACGGCGACGGTCGCCCCGCCGTCCCGGGCGCCGGGGCACCCGGCGACGCGGTACCGGACGGGGTCCCGCCGGCAGTCCGGGAGGGGCTGGAGGCGGACGCCGTGGTCCCCGGTGCGGTGCGGTCCCTCGTCGACGCCGCGCTGCCGGGGGCGGACGGCGTGCTGCTGCGGGCCGCGGTCGCGATGGCGGCGGCGAGGCTGGTCCGGGGGGAGCTCGTGGAGTCGGCCGCCGTCCGCGACGCGCCGCCCCCGGCGCTCTCCGCGGCACGTGCGGTGGAGCCGCCGCCCACGACGGCCGTCCCGCGGGCGATGACGCCCCCGTCGTCGGCCTCGGCGGCGGCCCGCCCCGTGGGCCCGGGCGGGAGGACGGCGTCGAACAGCCCGGCCGCCGCGGGCCCCAGCAGGAGCAGCCCGAGCGCGAGGCCGGCCACGACCGCGCCGCGGCGCACCCGCCCGCTCCGCCGCGCTGCCGGCCCGGTGGCCGCGCGGGGAGGGGACCCCGGACGGTGCCGCCCCCGAGGCGTGCGCGGCCGCGGGAGCACCGGCTGCGGGTCCACGGCGTCGGACGGCACGTCCGCCCGCTCGGTGGGCGGCGCGGCAGCAGCTGCCGCTCGCGGGAGGGCCTCGGCTGCCAGCGCCTCCCCCGCCAGCGCCTCCGCCGCCAGCGCCTCCGCCGCCAGCGCAGCCGCACCGAGGGCGGGGGTCAGTGCGGGGTCCCCGCCCACGACCAGCGGCCGGCCCAGCTCGTCGGAGAGGACCTCGGCGACCAGCGGCACCCGCACGCCGCCGCCGGCCAGCACCACGGCGTCCAGGTCGGTGGGGTCCAGTCCCGCGGCCGCCACCGTGGCGGCGACCGCCTCGGCCGACTCCCGCACCGGCCCGGCCAGCACCTCGTCGAGCTCCTCGCGGGTGAGCCGGACCGGTCCGTCCGGCCCCCCGGTCCCGATCCGGACCACGGTGGCCGTCGACAGCGCCTCCTTGGCCGCCCGGCAGGCTCCCCGCAGCGCCCGGGCGTCCTCGGGAGGTGCGTCCAGGCAGTCGAGGACGTGGGCGAGGACCTCGTCGTCGACGTCCCGCCCGCCCCAGGGCAGCGGCGCCGGCGGGACGGCGAGGTGCACCAGCGGCCGGTCCGGGCCGGGGCCCACCACGGCGGTGTCCAGCGACCCGGCGCCCAGGTCGTAGACGGCGACCGTCGGCTCGGGCGCGAGGTCCCCGGCCGCGACGTGCGCGGCGACGGCCGCGACGGCGGAGGACACCAGGGAGAAGCGCGGGACGCCGGCGGCGGTGAGCGCGGCGGCCAGGGTGGCGCAGCGGTGCCCGGCCCAGGACGGCGGCACGGTCACCACCGTCCACGCGTCAGGGCGGCCCTCCCGCTCGGCGGCGAGGCCCCGCACGTGCTGGACGGCGTGGGCGACCAGCTCGGCGGCCGGTACCGCGCGACCTCCGGCGTACACCGGCACCGGGTCGCCCACCCGCGCCACCAGGGTTGCGCGACCCGCCGTCCCGTCGGCCGGGACGAGGGCGACCCGCCCGTCGTCCCGGACCGCCGTCGTGACCGGCCCCTCGCCGAGCGGCAGCGGCACCGCCGCGCCGTCCGGCCCGCAGACCGCCGCCGAGACGGCACCGCCCCCGACGTCGATCCCCAACCCGTACTCGCCGTTGCGCACAGGCCCCCCCTGACCACACGAGTCCCCGGGTCCGACTGCGGACCGGTCGGGGTCGCATCGCAACGTATGTCCCTGCCGTCCGCTCTGTCCCGCGTGTCACGGGGACCGATCCGCAGCGCACGGTGAGGAGGGGGCGACACCCCGCAGCCCCTAACGGAGAGTCAGCGGTCATCCCCCATACCGGTCCGGCGATGGGGGGCGCTTCCCCGATGCCGGGGGACGGCGGCCGGGCGTGGACTGCGCCCCAACAGCCGGCCGACGGTGGGCGGCTCGAGACCCAGGAGTGCAGCCATGTCGACCGTCGCGAGCACGCTGCTCGACTTCATCCTCGACCTGTTCCGCGACCCGGAGAAGGCCGCGGCCTACGAGGCCGACCCGCAGGCCGCGCTGGACGCCGCCGGCCTGTCCGACAGCACGCCGGCGGACGTGGCCGACCTCGCGCCGATGGTGTCGGACTACGCCACCGTCGGCGGCTGGAGCGGCGGTGCCTCCCACGGCGGCGGCTCCCACGGGGGCGGCTCCCACGGGGGCGGTCGGGGCGACCACGACTCCGGTGCGGGCGGCCGCGGGGACTCCTGCGACGCCGACGAGGACCGGGGCGGACACCACCACCCGAGGCCCGTGGACGACGACGAGGACGAGCACTCCTCCGGCGGCGGCGTCGCGCCGGTGGACCGCGACGAGTGCGACGACGACGAGGACGAGGGCCAGGCCGGTGGCGGCCACTCCCACGCCCCCGCGCCGGCCGGGGGCACCGAGGCGGTGGTCATCACCCACCTGCAGGAGGTGCACTACTCGCACACCGAGACGACCGTCGAGATCGACGCCTCGCACAGCATCTGGGTCAGCGGCGACGCCCAGGCCATCTTCGGCGACGTCCGGGGCGACGTCACCCAGATCGACAACGAGGGCGGCATCGTCGCCGGCGACGACGTCGAGGACTCCTCGGTCGACAACAGCGACCACTCGGTGCGCGACTCCCACAACACCGACACCGACACCGACGTCGACGTCGACGTCGACGTGGACGTCGACATCGACGACAGCCCCGTCAACATCGGTGGCGACCAGGCCGTGGACAGCTTCACCGGCAACGAGGACAACGACGTCGTCGCCGACCGCGGCGGCCAGGTCGGCGACAACACCTCCGTGCGGGTGGACGACGTGACCGTGGTCGAGGACTCGGAGAACGTCGGCAACGACACCTCGGTGCGGATCGACGACTCGTTCAACGGCAACGACCTCTCGCAGGACAACGACGGGGTCGACGACTCCTTCAACGGCAACGAGGACATCGGGAACGACCACTCGGACAACTCCGAGACCGACAACAGCGTCAACGACTCGTTCAACGGCAACGACCTGTCCGACGACGACGGCGTGGACGACTCGTTCAACGGGTCGCTGAACGGCAACGACCTGTCCGACGACGACGGGGTGGACAGCTCGTTCAACGGCAACGACCTGTCGGACAACTCCGAGACCGACAACAGCCTCGAGGACAGCGGCAACAGCTACACCGAGAACTCGGTCGACGTCGACGAGGACTACCACGTCGACGCGCAGGACACGGGGGACGTCACGGTCGGCTGACCCCCGCGGTACACCGGGTCCCGGTCGCTGCACGGGGGGCGACCGGGACCCGGCTGTCCGCGGCTGTCCCCGCAGGATCCCCGGGTGGTAGGACCGGGACGTCAGGAGGTGTGTGCCCGTGGCAACGTCAGCGCAGCTGCTCGACCGGGCGGGAGCGCTCGCGGAGGTCTGCGGGCGGCCGGACCTGCAGCGCCGGCTGCTCCAGGCCCGGGCCCGCAGCGCCGACCCGCGGGTCCGCGTCCTCGTCGTCGGCGAGCCCAAGCAGGGCAAGAGCTCGCTGGTCAACGGCCTGGTCGGCGCGCCGGTCTGCCCGGTGGCCGACGACGTGGCCACCGTCGTCCCCACCGTGGTGCGGGCCGGGGAGGCGCCGCGCGCCAGCCTGGTCCTGGCCACGGGGCCGGGTGGGGTCGGTGGTGGCTCGCCGGACGACGACGGGCCGACCGAGCGGGTGCCGGTCCCGGTCGAGCAGGTGGCCGCCCGCGTCACCGGCGAGGGGACCGACCGGCTGGTGCAGGCCGAGGTGGAGCTGCCGCGCCGGCTGCTCGACGGGCTGGAGCTGGTCGACACCGCCGGCGTGGGCGGCGTGGGCGCGCAGCGGGCGCTGCGCACCGTCGACCTGCTGCCCACCGCGGACGCCGTCCTGGTGGTGTCCGACGCCAGCCAGGAGTTCACGGCCCCGGAGATGGCCTTCCTCGAGCAGGCCGCCGCCCTGTGCCCGACGGTCGTCTGCGTGCTGACCAAGACCGACGCCTGCCCGCACTGGCGCGAGGTGGCCGAGCTCGACCGGGGCCACCTCGCCCGCCGGGGCATCGAGGCGCCGCTGTTCGCCGTGTCCGCCGCCCTCGCCCAGCTGGCGGTGCAGCACCGCGACCGGGAGCTGCACGAGGAGTCCGGGATCGGCGCCCTGGTCACCCACCTGCGCCGCGAGGTCGTCGACCGCGCTGAGGTGCTCACCCGCCGCGCGCTGGTGCACGACCTGCGCGCGGTCACCGAGCACCTCTCCCTGGCGGTGCGCACCGAGCTGGCCGGCCTGGAGGACCCGTCCGCGCGCGAGGAGCTGGTGCGCGGGCTCGAGGAGGCCCGGGCCGCCGCCGACGACCTGCGCCGCCGCTCGTCGCGCTGGCAGCAGGTGCTCACCGACGGCGTCACCGACCTGGTGGCCGACATCGACTTCGACCTGCGCGACCGCTCCCGGGTGGTGGTCCGCGAGGCCGAGGAGGCGATCGACGCCCAGGACCCCGGCCCGATGTGGCCCGAGCTGTCCGAGTGGCTGGACCGGCGCATCGCCGCCGCGGTCGCCGACAGCTACGTCTGGGCCGAGCAGCGTTCGGAGTGGCTCGCCGAGCGGGTCATCGAGCAGTTCGCCCGGGACGGCGGCGGTGCGGTCCCCGTGCTGACCGTCGGCGCCGCCGGTGACGCGCTGGCTGGCCTGGTGGAGCTGCCGACGGTCGACGACGGCGCGATGACGCTGCGCGAGCGGACCCTCATCGGGCTGCGCGGCTCCTACACCGGCGTCCTCATGACCGGGCTGGTCACCAGCCTGGCCGGGATGGCGATCATCAACCCCGTCTCGCTGGCCGCGGGCGCCCTGCTCGGGCGCAAGGCCTACCGCGACGACCAGCAGCAGCGCCTGCAGCGACGCCGGTCGGAGGCCAAGGCCGTGGTCCGGCGGCACCTCGACGAGGTGGTGTTCCAGGTCGCCAAGCACCTCAAGGACCGGCTGCGCACCGTCTCCCGCACCCTGCGCGACCTGATCACCGACACCGCCGAGGAGATGGCCCGGTCGCTGGCCGACGCGGTCGCCGCCGCCCAGCGCGCCACCCGGGAGGCCACCGCCGAGCGCGACGCCCGCATCCGCTCGCTGCGCCAGCGACGCGACCAGCTCGACCGGCTGGCCGCCGACGTCCGCGCCCTGGAGCGGGCCGCGGTGGCGGCCCCGTGACCGAGCTCGCGAGGTCACGCGTGGGCAGAGCACCGTCGGTCACGACGCCCACGAGCGCCGGCGAGGAGGCCTCGTGACCGCACCGGCGAGGTCCAGCGGGGACGCGGGCAGCACCGTGCTGGACGACGTCCGCGCGCTGCTCGACGACGCGGTGGCGCACTACGCCGACGTCCCCTCGGCCGCCGCCCGGCTCGGGGCCCAGCGGCGGCGGCTGGACGAGCCGCTGCGCCTGGCCCTGGTCGGCCGGGTGAAGTCGGGCAAGTCGACGCTGCTCAACGCCCTGGTCGGCGCCCGGGTCGCGCCCACCGACGCCGGCGAGTGCACCCGGGTGGTCACCCTCTACCGGCACGGCGCCACCCCGCGCGTGGAGCTGCACGGCACCGACGGCGGACGGCGGACCCTCCCGGTGCGCCGCGCGGACGGCGGACTGCGCCTGGAGCTCGGCGGCACCCCGCCGGAGGAGATCGCGCAGCTGGTCGTGGACTGGCCGACCGACGACCTGCTGCGGGCGACCGTCGTCGACACCCCGGGGATCGCGTCGCTGTCCACCGGCACGAGCGCGCGCACGCACGGCTTCCTCGGCGCCGACGACGGCGTCGCCGGCGCGGACGCGATCGTCTTCCTCACCCGCCAGCCGCAGCCCGAGGACGTCGCCGTCCTGGCCGCCTTCCAGGCCGGCACCGGCGGGGAGGGGGCGCTGACGACGACGATCACCGTCCTCTCCCGCGCCGACGAGGTCGGGGCCGGGCGGCTCGACGCGCTGCACGCCGCCGACGCCGTGGCCCGCCGGATGTCGGCCGACCCGCAGGTCGCGGCGGTGAGCTCCGCGGTGGTCCCCGTCGCCGGGCTGCTCGCGCTGGCCGGCCGGACGCTGCGGCACGGCGACTACGTCGCGCTGCGGGCCCTGGCCGACGCCGACCAGCAGCAGGTGTCGCGGATGCTGCTGACCGCGGACCGCTTCACCCGCCCGGAGGCGCCGGTGCCGCTCCCGGCGGAGGTGCGGACCGCGCTGCTGGACCGGCTGGGCCTGTTCGGCATCCGGCTGTCCATCGCGCTGGTGCGGGCCGGTGTCCCGGACGCCACCGCGCTGGCCGAGGAGCTGCTGCGGCGCAGCGGCCTCGGGGAGCTGCAGCGGCTGCTGCGGGTGCACTTCACCGAGCGCGGCGCGCAGCTGCGGGCCGGGACGGCGCTGCGACTGGTGGAGGAGGTGCTCGCCGAGCACCCCGTCCAGGGGGACGACGAGCTGCGGGCGGAGCTGGAGCGGCTGCGCCTGGCCACCCCGGACCTCGGCGAGCTCGACCTGCTGGCCCGGTCCCGTGCCGCGCACGGCCCGCTGCCGCCCGAGCTGCGGGCCGAGGGGGAGCGGCTGCTCGGCGCCGAGGGCACCGGCCCGGCCGCGCGGCTCGGGCTGCCGGCCGGGACGCCGGACGACGCGCTGCGGCAGGCGGCGCTCGAGGCCCTGGCCCGCTGGCGGACCGCCGCCGACGACCCGCTCGCCGGCCGGGCGACCGCGGACGCCGCGGAGGTCGTCGTCCGGGCCTGCGAGGCGCTGCTCGCCGCCCTGGACCGCTCAGCGGCGGCCGGCCGCCCGCGCTGACCGGCTGACCAGCGGGACGACGGCGAGCACGCACAGCACGGCGGCGGCGACCAGCGCCCACCGGTCGAGGTCGGCGCCGCCCGTGACCACGGTCTGCGCGACGTCGAGGACCAGCACCGTGGGCACCACGGTGAGGACCAGCGCCCACCGCGCCCACCCGGAACCCGGCAGCACCAGCGCCGTCCACACCAGGGAGACGGCGACGAGCGCCCCCACCCCGCCGAGGACCAGCGCGATGGTGGCCCGCACCCCGTCGGTGACCAGGTCGGCGGGCGCGGCGGGGTCCTCGGCCGTCGCGAGCACGGCGAGCCGGTCGCGGAGCGCGCCGAGGTCCAGCAGCGCCGCCGAGATGCCGGTGACCGCGGCCAGGCAGCCGGCCCACCACAGCGCCACGGCCGCCCGCACGGTCGCGGGCCGGGGCGGCCGGCTGCGGGGGAGCGGCGGGGCGATGTCGCTGGTCACCGCGGGCCGCGCCGGGGGCGGCGGTGCGGCGACGTTGCCGGTGAGCACGACCCGCCGGGGCAGGGGGCGGTGTGCTGTCGTCGGTCCCTGCTCGGACCTGGTGGACCCCGCCACGTGTCGCTCCCCCCGTGGGCCTGACCGCCGGACCGTCGCAGCCTGTCACCGCATGCGCGACCCCACAACCAGCCGGTTGCCGGGCGCCCTCAGCGACCGGTGAACCGCGGGGTGCGCTTCTCCAGGAAGGCCTCGACGGCCTCCCGGTGGTCGGCGGTGCGGCCCAGCTCGGTCTGCAGCCGGGCCTCGAGCGCCAGGGTCTCCTCGAGGCGGTCGGTGGCCGCCGTGGCCAGCACGGTCTTGATCGCCCGGTAGGCGGCGGTCGGGCCGGCGGCCAGCCGCGCGGCCAGCGCCTGCGCCTCGGCCAGCACCTGCTCGGCCGGCACGACCCGGTGCACCAGCCCCCACTCGGCGGCGCTCTCGGCGAGGAACGGCTCGGGGAGCAGCAGCAGCTCGGCGGCGCGCGAGCCGCCGACGCAGTGCACCAGGCGGGAGGCCAGCCCCGAGTCGCTGGACAGCCCGATGCCGGCGAACGCGGTGGTGAACTTGGCGCCCGCAGCGGCCACCCGCAGGTCCCCGGCGAGCGCGATGCCCAGCCCGGCACCGGCGGCGGCGCCGTTGACCGCCACGACCACCGGCACCCGCAGCGCGGCCAGCGCCAGCACCAGCGGGTTGTACTCCTCCTCGACCACCGACAGCGACGTCGCGGCGTCCCCGCGGAGCGCCTCGACGTGCTGGCCGAGGTCCTGGCCGACGCAGAAGGCCCGGCCGGTGCCGGTGAGCACCACGGCCCGCACCGCCTCGTCGGCCGCGACCCCGCGGACGACGTCGAGCAGCTCGCGCCGCGACCGGGAGGTCAGCCCCGGCCGCAGCATGGTGACGGTGGCGACCCCGCCGGCGTCCTCGCGGGTCACGGTCTCGGGCATCGTCGCCCCTCCTCGTCGTCGGCGGCCCTCCGCACGGCGAGATCGGCGATCTCGCCCGGCTCCGGGACCGGGAGCGTACGAGACCAGCCGTCCCGCCCCGGGCGGCCGAGGTCCCGATCGGGCGTGAGTAAGGTGAGGCTGCCCTACGCTGTCGCTGGTCCCGGTGCTCACCGCCTTCCTCCGGCCGGCCCACCGGCCCACCGCCACCGCGGCCGACCGCGCCGAGTCGTCCCCGCCCGTCCCGACCACCTCGTCCCCGGAGGCTCCCGAGCATGTCCGTGCGTGACCGCCGCCTGCCCCTCCTCACCGCCGGCCTGCTCGCCGCGCTGACCACCGCCGCCTGCGGCGGCGACTCCGGCACCGGCACCGCCGCCGGCACCGACGAGGAGGCCGCCGACACGATCACCGTCGCGGCCACCGACGACGCCTGCGACGTCGCCACCGGCGAGCTCGCCGCGGGCACCCACCGGTTCCAGGTGACCAACAGCGGCGACCAGGTCACCGAGTTCTACGTCTACGCCGCGGGCGACCGGGTGATGGGCGAGGTGGAGAACATCGCCCCCGGGCTGACCCGCGAGCTGCTCGTCGAGCTGCCGGCCGGCGACTACGAGACCGCCTGCAAGCCGGGCATGGTCGGCGACGGCATCCGCAGCGCCCTCACCGTCACCGGCGAGGCGGCGCAGCTGTCGGAGGACGAGACCCTCGCCCAGGCCGGCGCCGACTACCAGCGGTACGTGCGCAGCCAGACCGGCGCGCTCGTCGAGCAGACGACGGCCTTCGCGGACGCCGTCCGGGCCGGGGACGTCGAGGGTGCCAAGGCGCTGTTCCCCGTGGCCCGCACCTACTGGGAGCGCATCGAGCCGGTCGCGGAGGTCTTCGGTGACCTCGACCCGCGGATCGACGGCCGCGAGGGCGACCAGGCGGAGGGCGAGGACTTCACCGGCTACCACCGCATCGAGCAGGCGCTGTGGGTCGACGGCAGCACCGAGGGCATGGCCCCGTACGCCGACCAGCTGCAGGCCGACGTCCAGGAGGTCGCCGGCCTGGCCGACGACACCACGCTGGACCCGCTGCAGCTGGCCAACGGCGCCAAGGCGCTGCTCGACGAGATCGCCACCGGCAAGATCACCGGCGAGGAGGACCGCTACTCGCACACCGACCTGTGGGACTTCGCCGCCAACCTCGAGGGCTCTGAGGCCGCCGTCCAGGCGCTGCGCCCCTACCTCGAGGAGGCCGACCCCGACCTGGTGGCCGAGATCGACGAGCGGTTCGCCGCCGCCGAGGCCGAGCTGGAGCAGTACCGGACCGGCGACGGCTGGGTGCTCTACGACCAGCTCACCCAGGAGCAGCTGCGCGGCCTCAGCGACAGCATCACCGCGCTGACCGAGTCCGTCAGCCGGGTCGCGGCCGTCGTCGCCGACCGGTGAGGCCCCGATGAGCGAGCCGACGACCCCCGGCCGGGGGCTGAGCCGGCGCCGGCTGTTCGGCCTGCTCGGCGCCGGGACGGCGGGCGTGGTCGCCGCCGGCGCGGCCGGCGGCGCCATCGGCCGGGCCACGGTCGACGTGGGTGGGCCGGGCGAGGACGCGGCCGCTGGGCCGCACCCGACCGACGCGGTGGAGTTCACCGGCGCGCACCAGGCCGGCATCGTCACCCCGGCGCAGGACCGGCTGCACTTCGTCGCCTTCGACGTCACCACCGACCGGCGCGAGGACCTGGTGGAGGTGCTGCAGGCCTGGACGGCGGCCGCGCGCCGGATGACCGCCGGACAGGACGCCGGCCCGGTGGGTGCCGTGGCCGGCTCCCCGTACGCACCCCCGGACGACACCGGCGAGGCGCTCGGCCTGCCGCCGTCCGGGCTGACGCTCACCGTCGGCTTCGGCCCCACGCTGTTCACCACCGCCGACGGCGCCGACCGCTTCGGCCTGGCCGCCCGCCGCCCGGCGCCGCTGGCCGAGCTGCCCGCCTTCGCCGGCGACCAGCTCGACCCGGCGATCAGCGGCGGCGAACTGTGCGTCCAGGCCTGCGCCAACGACCCGCAGGTGGCCGTCCACGCGATCCGGAACCTGGTGCGGCTCGGCGCCGGGGTGGTTAGCGTCCGCTGGTCGCAGCTGGGCTTCGGCCGGACGTCGTCCACCAGCACCGGCCAGGCCACCCCGCGCAACCTGTTCGGGTTCAAGGACGGCACCAACAACCTCAAGGCGGAGAACACCGCGGCGCTGGACCGGTTCGTGTGGGTCGGCGACGGCGACCCGGGGGCGGACTGGCTGGCCGGCGGCACCTACCTGGTCACCCGGCGGATCCGGATGCTCGTCGAGCCGTGGGACACCGCCTCGCTGGTCGAGCAGGAGCAGACGATCGGCCGCGCCAAGGGCTCCGGTGCCCCGCTCGGCCAGCGCGCGGAGTTCGACCCGGTCGACCTCACCACGCAGGTCGACGGCGAGTTCGCCGTCCCGGAGACCAGCCACGTCTTCCTCGCCCACCCGACCAATTCGGGGACGGCGATCCTGCGGCGCGGGTACAGCTTCGTCGACGGCTCCGACGGGCTCGGCCGCCTGGACGCCGGGCTGTTCTTCATCGCCTTCCAGCGCGACCCGGAGACGGGGTTCGTGCAGGTCCAGCGCAACCTGCGCACGGACGCGATGAACGAGTACGTCCGGCACACCTCCTCGGCGGTGTTCGCCTGCCCGCCGGGCGTCCGGGGCGACGACGACTGGTGGGGCCGGGCGCTGTTCACCGGCTGACCCCCGGATCGTGGCCGGAACGTGACGGGACGGTCCCCTCCCGGAGCCGATCGGCTGGGAGGATGGAGGGCGGACGGACGCGGCGCGGGCCGGAGCGCGCGGCGCCGTCCCCCCAGGTCGGCGACACGCCCGGCATCCTGCGCGGATGTGTAGCCACCAGGGGTGCGGGACATCCAGACCCAGGGGCGCCGGCGCCCTCGGGGCCGCGGACGACGGCCGGGTCGCAGGCGAGGAGTGAGCCACGGTGGTGGAGCCGGGTCGGCGCAACCTGGGTGAGCGGTACGAGCTCGCCGAGTTGATCGCCGCCGGCGGCATGGGGCAGGTCTGGCGTGGCACCGACGTCCTCCTCGGTCGTCCGGTCGCGGTGAAGGTCCTGCGCAGCGAGTACACCGGCGACCCCACGTTCCGCGCCCGCTTCCGCGCCGAGGCCCAGCACGCCGCCGGGCTCTCCCACCCGAACATCGCCGCCGTCTTCGACTACGGCGAGACCGAGGCCACCGACGGCAGCGGCGAGACGCTGGCCTACCTGGTGATGGAGCTGGTCGAGGGCGAGCCGCTGTCGGCGGTGCTGCAGCGCGAGGGCCGGCTGTCGGCCGCCGTCACGCTGTCGCTGCTCGAGCAGACCGCCTCCGCGCTGGCCGAGGCCCACCGGGTCGGGCTCGTGCACCGCGACGTCAAGCCCGGCAACATCCTGGTCCGCGACGACGGCAGCGTGAAGATCACCGACTTCGGCATCGCGTGGTCGGCGGACAGCGTGCCGCTCACCCGCACCGGCCAGGTGATCGGCACCCCGCAGTACCTCGCCCCGGAGGTCGCCGAGGGCTCCCACGCGTTGCCGGCCAGCGACGTCTACGCCCTCGGCCTGGTCGGCTACGAGTGCCTGACCGGCCACCCCGCCTTCGACGGGGACAACGCCGTGACGATCGCGCTCAAGCAGGTGCGCGACGACCCGGAGCCGCTGCCCGACGACCTGCCCCGCGACGTGCGGAGGCTGATCCGCCGCGCGCTGGCCAAGGACCCGGCCTCCCGCATGCCGGACGGCGCGGCGTTCGTCGCCGCGGTCGAGGACGTCCGCGCCGGCCGGCCCCTGCCCGAGCCCGCCCCCACCCGCAGCCTCGCCGTCCCGCCCGCGACCGCCGGCGTCCCCGCCGCAGCCGGCACCCGGACCGTCGGACCGCCGGCGGCGCGCCGCCGCTGGCCGGCCGCCGTCCTGGTGCCGGTGGTGACGCTGCTGCTCGGTGCCGGCGCGGCCGCCGGGGTCTTCGTGGCCGTGTCCAGCGACGAGGACGCCGGGCCGACCGTGGTCGCCGCGCAGACCGAGGACGCCCGGATCGTGCTGGCCGCCGATGACTACGTCGGGCGGCAGGCCGACGAGGCGGCGCTCGCGCTGTCCGCGCTGGGCCTGCTGGTGCAGCGCGAGGAGCAGGTCACCGGGGACGCCGCGGCCGGCACCGTGACCGCCGTCGACCCGGCCGGCACCGAGCTGCGGCCCGGCGACACGGTGCGGGTCCTCGTCGCGGTGGCGCCGGCGCCCGCTCCGCGGCAGCGCGACTCCGCACCGGCCACCCGCGTCTCCGAGGGCACCGACGACCAGGCGCAGCGGCCGCGGCGGACGCCCGAGCCGGAGCCCGCGCCCGAGTCGACCGAGGCGGCCCCCACGCCGACCGCCACGCCGGAGGAGGAGCTGCCGGCCAGCACGCCGACCCCGACGTCGACCCCGTCGGCGAGCGCCACCCCGACGGAGTCGGAGGAGGCCGCCGACCCGTCGAGCACGGCCGGGCCGTCGACGTCGTCGGACGACGAGACGTGGGCCGGGGACGGCGAGCGCGACGGCAGCTGGGACGGCGCCCGGGACCGCGACGACCGCTGAGCGTCCCCCGGACGGGTGGACGTCCTCGCGCCGCGCTGTCGGCGCGGGCCCCGGGTGGCACGCTGCGGGGTCGCGGGGGATGGCTGCGGGCCGGCGGAACGGCCGGGCTGACCCGCCGCTGGTGCCCCGGTCAGCCCCGGCTGCGGCCGGGGGCGATCCAGAGCGCGGCGCCGAGGGCGGCCAGCGCGGCGGTGAGGACGAAGCCGCGGTCGCTGTTGACGTGGGGCAGCACGACCAGCACCCAGAACACGGCCACGCCGGTCAGCCCGGCGGCCGCGACCTTCCACGCCGCGTCGGGGTGTTGCCGGGCTGCCGGGACGACGCGGCCGGCGAACGGCAGTGCGCCGACGAGGGTGGCGAGGGTCGCGAAGACCGACCACAGCGTCACGGCCGACCACAGCGGCGCCTCGCCGAAGCCCAGGCCGAGGCCCAGCTGGAGCAGCAGCAGGGAGAGCGCGGTGAGGCCGGTGCCGATGCGGGCGGCCCGTCCCTGCGGCGGGCGCGTGGTGCGAGGGGTCCGCGGAGGCCGTGGGGTGCGGGGCGGGCGCGACGTCCGGGCCCGGCGGATGCCCTCCTGGGCGGTCAGCGGCAGGCCGAGGGGCGGGTCGGTGGCCGCGGTGCCGGCGCCGGGCGGTCCGGGCCGCGTGCCCACCGGGCCGGTGGGCTGGACGCCGCCGGACAGCGGGTCGGCGTCCACCCGGGGCATCTGGTGCGTGCCGGCGGCGGTCGCGCCGGCGGATGTGAACGCGATCCCCTGCGTGCCCGACTCGGTCGGATGGCGCGGTGCCGGTGGCTCGGGGGTGGGACTCGAGTGCGTCACGGTTCCTCCTCGCTCGAGCGCGGGCACGCGCCGGACCGGTTCGTCACCGCACGCTAGCGGCGGAGTGGCCGGCGGCCCGGCAGGAAACGCGGGCGGGCCGAGGTCTCACTAGGGTCGGCCGGGTGACCGTGCGTGCAGGGATCGTCGTCACCGGCACCGAGGTGCTCACCGGCCGGGTGAGCGACCGCAACGGCCCGTGGTTGGCCGAGGAGCTGCGCCGGCTCGGTGTGGACGTCGGCGCGGTGCTGGTCGTCGGCGACCGGCCCGAGGACCTGCGCAACGCGCTGCGCTTCCTCGCCGACGAGGACCTCGTCCTCACCACCGGCGGGCTCGGCCCGACCGCCGACGACCTGACCGCGCAGGTCGTCGGCGAGGTGCAGGGCCGGCCGTCGTCGGTCGACCCGGAGCTGGAGCGGCAGATCGCCGGGATCGTCGAGGGCCTCATGGACGGCCGCGGGTGGCGCGCCGACCCCGAGGCCACGGCGGCCGGCGTCCGCAAGCAGGCGCTCGTTCCCGAGGGGGCGATCGTGCTCCCGCCGGTCGGGACGGCGCCGGGTCTCGTCGTCCCCCCGGCGGAGGAGCGGGACGGACCGGTGGTCGTCGTCCTCCCCGGGCCGCCGTCGGAGCTGCAGGGGATGTGGCCGGCGGCGCTGGCCGCGGAGCCGGTGCAGCGGGCGCTGGCCGACCGCAGCGAGCTGCGTCAGGAGACGCTGCGGCTGTGGGGGACGCTCGAGTCGCAGCTGGCGGCGACGCTGCGGCAGCACGAGTTCCCCGACCTGGAGGTCACCACCTGCTTGCGGGACGGCGAGCTGGAGATCGTCACCCGCTACGGCCCGGAGGCGCAGCCGGAGTACGACCGGCTGGTCGAGGCGGTGCGCGCGGCGCACGGGCCGCAGCTGTTCTCGACCGGCCCCACGGTCGACGACCTGGTGGCGTCGGCGTTCGCCGACCGCGGGCTCACCGTCGCGACGGCGGAGTCGTGCACCAGCGGGCTGCTGGTGGCGCGGCTCACCGAGCGGGCCGGGTCCTCGGCGTGGGTGCTCGGCGGGGTGGCGTCGTACGCGAACTCCGCGAAGGAGGCGCTGGTCGGCGTCCCGTCGGAGGTGCTGGAGTCGTACGGCGCGGTGAGCACCCAGGTGGCGGCGGCGCTGGCCGAGGGTGCGCGGTCCCGCTTCGGCGCCGACGTGGGGGTCGGCATCACCGGGATCGCCGGACCGGGCGGGGGCTCCCCGGAGAAGCCGGTCGGCACCGTGCACCTGTGCGCCGTCGGGCCCGACGGGCGCCAGCCGCGCTCGGTGGTGCTGCCCGGCTCGCGGTCGGCGGTGCGGCACCGGTCGGTGGCCCTGGCGATGCACATGCTGCGCCAGCTCCTGCTCGGCGGGCCGCCGGCCTGATGGAGCTGCTCACGCCGCCCCCCCGGCAGCTGTCGTCCTACGGCAGCTCGGGTGTGGAGCTGCTGCGCGCGGCGCTCGTGCGGGAGCCGCAGGACGGGTTCGCGGTGGACGTCGTCCAGCTCGCGCCGGGCGGGTCGATCGGACGGCACCCGACCCGGCTGTGGCTGCTGTTCCTGGTCGTCTCCGGCCGCGGCTGGGTGTCCGGGGCGTCGGGTGACCGCCGGCCGCTGCGGGCCGGCGAGGCGGCGCTGTGGTCGCCGGGGGAGGACCACACGTCGGGGTCCGACGAGGGGCTGACCGCCGTCGTGGTGCAGTGCCATGTCCGTCCGCTGGCCGGCGAGGGGGTCCCGTGACGACCCTGACCCTGCACGCGACGGGGCCCATCGGGCCGGACGAGGTCTGGGAGCGCTACGCCGTCCCCGCGCGCTGGTCGCAGTGGGCTCCGCAGATCACCGGCGTCGAGGTGCCGGTGCCGCGGTTGGTGGCAGGCGTGCGGGGCGGGTGCGCGGGCCGGTGGGGGTGACGCTGCCCTTCGTCGTCGACGCGGTGGACGAGGCGGCCCGGCGCTGGTCGTGGACGGTGTCCCTCGGCCCCGTGCGGCTGCACCTGCTGCACTGGGTCACCGAGGGTCCGGACGGCGGCAGCACGACGGGGCTGCGGGTCTCCGGGCCGGCGCCGCTCGTGGTCGGCTACGCGCCGCTGGCCCACCTGGCGATCGGCCGGCTGGTCCGCGCGGTGCGCTGACGCCTCCCCTCATCGGGGTTGGAGCGAGCCGGCCCGCCGGGGTGCACCGCCCGGACACGCCCTCGTGGACGCCTCGTCGGCCGCGGGACCTCGACGGCGCCTGGTTCCACCACCGGTTGGGCGCTGCCGGCGGTGACGCGCTCGCCGCAGCGGCGCTGTGCCGGTTGCTCGGGGAGGAGTGACCGGTCACGGCGCGAGCTGCTCGTGGACGAGCACCCGGACGCCGGACGGCGTCACGTCCTCGCGGTGGACGCGGAAGCCGAGCCGGGTGGCCAGCGCCCGGCTCGGTGCGTTGTCGGGGTGGACGACCGCGGTGAGGCGGCGAGGGTCGCTCCGCCGGTGTACCGAGCGACGTCCGGGTCGGCGTACACCTCGGCCAGTGCCTCGCTGTGCTGACCGGAGAGGGGCGGCATGAGCAGCCGCTCGGTCTCGAGGTGCACGGGCGCACGGTGGTTGGGGCGGACGTCGACGACTCGCGTCAAGACCATGAGCACATCTGTGGACGAGCCGCTGACCTGGGGATCCGCGTGGCTCACTCTCCCCCGATCGGCTAGACTTCGAACAGGTGATCGATCCGGTGGGAGGTGTCGTGGCCAGGTTGGCGGTGCGGGCGGACGACGACCTGCACGCTCTGGACGACGGCGCCCTGCTCGACCGCACCGCTGGATTGATCCGCGAGCGGAACCGGATCGACGCCGAGCTGGTCCGCACGATCCGCGTCGCGGATGCGCGGCAGGCGTGCGAGCACGACGGGCTGAAGACGATGCCAGCGTGGCTGCGGAACCACACCCGACTCTCGGCTGCGGCAGCCGCTGAGCTGGTCCGGTCCGGGCGTGCACTCGAGCACCTGCCGGCGCTGGGGGCCGCGTTCGCGGCCGGGGACGTGACCGCCGACCAGGTCGCCGCAGTGGCCCCCATCGCGCGTGACGAGCACCGGGTCGCCGCCGCGGAACAGGATGTGGACCTGGCCGAGATCGACGCCGCGCTGACGGCGATCGCCACCTCGCAGCCGCACCAGGTGCTCGGGCAGGCGGTGAATCGCTATCTGGCGATGCTCGATCAGGACGGCCCCGAGCCCGACCCGACCGAGGGGCGGCGGCTGGCCATCACCAAGCACGCCGACGGCAGCATCACCGGCCGGTTCGACCTGGACGCCGTCGGCGGGGAGAGGCTGCAGACCGCGCTGGAGTCGGTGGTGCAGGCCGGCCGGTGCGCCGGGGACGAACGCACCCGTCACCAGCAGCAGGCCGACGCGCTGGTGCAGCTGTGCGACAACCAGCTGGCCGCCGGCTCCCTGCCGACCTTGCGCGGCCACAAGCCGCAGGTCATCGTCACGATCGGCGTCGAGGACCTGGCCGGCCCGGCCACCGGGCCGGGTGCAGCCGAGACCGGGTTCGGCGCGACGATCTCCGCCGCCCGTGCCCGCTGGCTGGCCTGCGACGGGCAGGTCACCCGGATCGTCATGGGCCCGGACGGGATGCCGCTGGACTACGGGCGCAGCCTCCGCTTGGTGCCACCCCACGTCCGCCGCGCCGCCGAGGTCCGCGACGGAGGGTGCGTGTTCGCCGGCTGCGGGGCCCCGACGTTCTGGTGCGACGTCCACCACCTGCTGGCCTGGATCGACGGCGGCGAGACCGACCTGGAGAACTCCGCGCTGTTGTGCGAGCGGCACCACACGAAGGTCCACCACGGCTTCCGGGTCGAACGCCGACCCGACGGGCGATGGCGCACCTGGCGACCCGACGGCACCGAGATCCTCATCGGCCCCGGCCGCACCGGTCCACCGCTGGCCACCGCAGCCTGACCGACCGACGACGCACGACAGCCGCGCGTTCCACGTGGAACGCGCGGCTGCCGTGCGTGCGCAACCGGGTCGCGCGCCGGGCGATGTGGTGGCCGAGAAGCCGGAGATGCGGCGGACGGGCGTCGAGGGCGGGACCTACAGTGCGTCCCGTGCGGGGGCTGGTGGAGGCGGTGCTGCCCGCCCGGATGGGCACGCCGTTCCGCTGGCTGGTCGGGTCGTCCTGGGTGGGCAACCTCGGCGACGGCATCGCCCTCGCCGCCGGGCCGCTGCTGGTCGCCGGCCAGACCCAGGACCCGCTCCTCGTCGCCCTGGGCGCCCTGGCGCAACGGCTGCCGTGGCTGCTCCTCGGCCTGCAGGCGGGCGTCCTCGCCGACCGCGTCGACCGCCGGCGGCTGCTCATCGGCGTGGCCCTGGCCCGCGGCGGCATCCTGCTCGGCCAGCTCGTGGGCGGGCTGCTCGCCCGGGCCTGGGGCGTCACCGGGCCGTTCTGGTTCGGCTTCGTCGGCTCGGCGGTCATCCTCGCCCTCATCTGGCGGCAGCTCGCCCACGTCGCCCACGCCGGCGAGGAGGCGTCCACCGCCTCGGTGTCGTGAGCGAGTGGGGCCCGGAGGTCCCTCGAGGAACGACGAGGGGCTCGGCGTGGCAGGGGAACGGCACCTGATCGCGGTGTGGTCCGGGGGACCACGGTGTCGTCGTACGGTGCGGTCATGGGCGTCACGCACGAGGTCACCAACCAGGTCCCGCCGCTGGTCGGTCACGACCCCATCGCCGGCGACGCCGCCCTGGCCGAGGCCTGCGCCCGGTACGCCGACGTCGCCACCCTCGACTCGCTGAAGGCGCTCGGCGCGCTGGCCGGCAGCGAGCAGGCGCAGGAGTGGGGCCGGCTGGCCAACGAGAACCCGCCGCGGCTGAGGACGCACGACCGGTACGGCCACCGGGTCGACGAGGTCGAGTTCCACCCCGCCTGGCACGACCTCGTGCGCACCGCCTTCGAGCACGGCCTGGCCGGGGTCCCGTGGAGGTCACCCGAGCCGCACGCGCACGTCCGCCGCGCCGTCGGCTACCTCGGCTGGACGCAGGTCGAGATGGGGCACGGCTGCCCGGTGACCATGACCTACGCCGCCGTCCCCGCGCTGCGCGCCGCCCCCGAGCTCGCCGAGCGGTACGAGCCGGGCCTCACCGCTCCCGCCTACGAGTTCGGCCTCGTCGAGCCGACCGGCAAGCGCGGCCTGGTCGCCGGCATGGGCATGACCGAGAAGCAGGGCGGCTCCGACGTCCGCGCCAACACCACCCGCGCCGTCCCGAACACCGACGGCACGTACGCGCTGACCGGGCACAAGTGGTTCACCAGCGCCCCGATGAGCGACCTGTTCCTCGTCCTCGCCCAGCTGCCCGAGGGTGTCTCCTGCTTCCTCGTCCCGCGGGTGCTGCCCGACGGCACCCGCAACGTGTTCCGGCTGCAGCGGCTCAAGGACAAGCTCGGCGACCGCGCCAACGCCTCGAGCGAGGTCGAGTTCGAGGGGACGACGGCCTGGCTGGTCGGCGAGCCCGGCCGCGGCGTCCCGACGATCATCGAGATGGTCAACACCACGCGGCTGGACTGCGTGCTCGGCTCGGCCGCCACCGTCCGGGCCGCCCTCACCCAGGCGATCCACCACGCCCGGCACCGGCGGGCCTTCGGCGCGCTGCTGGCCGACCAGCCGCTGATGCAGAACGTCCTCGCCGACCTGGCCGTGGAGAGCGAGGCCGCCACAGCGCTCGCCGTCCGGCTGGCCGCCGCCGTCGACGCCGGCGAGTCCGACTTCCTCCGCCTCGCCGGGGCCGCCGCGAAGTTCTGGGTCTGCAAGCGCACCCCGACGGCCGTCGCCGAGGCGCTCGAGGTGCTCGGCGGCAACGGCTACGTCGAGGAGTCCGGCATGCCCCGGCTCTACCGCCAGGCACCGCTGAACAGCATCTGGGAGGGGTCGGGCAACGTCATCGCCCTCGACGTCCTCCGGGCGATGGGCCGCTCCTCGGCGTCCCTCGCCGCCGTCCGCGCTGAGATCGACCTCGCCCGCGGCGCCGACGCCCGGCTCGACGCCGGGGTCGGCCGGCTGGCCGCCGAGCTGGCCGACCCCGAGCAGCTCCCCGTGCGCGCCCGCCGCATCGCCGGCCTGCTCGCCCTGTGCCTGCAGGCCTCGCTGCTCCTGCGGCACGCCCCCGCGGAGGTCGCCGACACCTTCTGCGCGACCCGGCTCGGCGGCGACTGGGGCGCGGTCCTCGGCACCCTGCCCGGGGGTGCGCCGGTCGGCTCGATCCTCGGGCGGGCACGGGTCTCCCCTGTCTGAATTGCATCCGTGTGGTTACCCTCGGTCGTACGTCGGGCGCCCGGCGCCGTCGTGAGCGGGCGGCGGAGGGGTGCGGTCCGCGGGACGGTGACCTGACGTCTTCCGCAGGGGGAGAGAGAGCGGGAAGGGTGCACGGACACGTTCCGAGTGGGCACGTCGCGCCAGCCGACCCCTTCTCCTCGATCACCGACGCCGTCTACCGGATCGACCGCAGGTGGCGGTTCACCTACGTGAACGCCGCCGCCGAGCGGCTCCTCGGCCGCCGGGCCGACGAGATGATCGGCCGCTACGCCTTCGACTGCTTCCCGGAGACGCTCGGCACGGTCATCGAGGACGTCTACCGGGCGGTGCTCGCCGACCGGCGCGACCGCGAGTTCCACTACTTCTACCCGCCGCTGGACCGCTGGTTCGAGATCCGCGCCTTCGCCGACGCCGACGGCCTCACCGCCTTCCTCCGCGACGTCGACGACCAGCACCGCGCCGCCCAGCAGCGCGTCGCCGAGCTGCGGCAGCTGGGCGCCGTCCTCGAGGCGCTCCCCCCGGCCACGGTGGTGCTGGCGGGCGACGGCCGGATCGAGATGGTCAACCGGGCGTGGACGGCGAACGGCGAGGTGCTCGAACGCAGCGGCGACCGGTCCGCCCGGGTCGGTGAGCGCTACCTGGACGCGATGGCGCGGTACGTCGACGCCGAGCACCACGCCCGGATCGCCGCGGGGATGCGGAGGATCACCGACACCAGGGACCCGGCGTCCACGTTCACCTGCGACTACCCGCACCAGGTCGGCGCGGACACCGCGTGGTTCCGCCTGCAGGCCGCGCGGGTGGACGCCTCCGACCGGGTCATCGTCACCCACACCGACATCACCGAGCGGGTCCGCGACCAGCAGGCGCTGGCCTGGCGGGCCAGCCACGACGACCTCACCGGCCTGCCCAACCGCGCCCGGCTGCTGCAGCTCATCGGCGAGGCACTGCAGGACGGCGCCGGCCGGGCGGCGCTGCTCTTCCTCGACCTCGACGGGTTCAAGACCGTCAACGACTCCCTCGGCCACGAGGTCGGGGACGAGCTGCTGCGCCAGGTCGGTGGCCGGCTCGCCGAGCAGGTCCGCCCGGAGGACGCCGTGGGGCGGCTGGGCGCCGACCAGTTCCTCGTCCTCGCCCGCGATTGCGACACCGCCGAGGCCGCGGCCCTGGCCTTCCGGCTGCAGAACTCCTTCTCCCGCCCCTTCCACGCCGCGGGCATCTCGGTGCCGCTGTCGGCCAGCATCGGCGTCGCCGCCGCCGCGCCCGGCGCCGACCGGGCCCACCAGCTGCTCAGCGACGCCGACACCGCCGCCTTCGCCGCGAAGGGCGCCGGCCGCGACCGCGTGCACGTCTTCTCGCCAGGGTTGCGCGAGGCGGCGCGGTGGCGGCTGGAGGTGGCCAACCGGCTGCGGGACGGCGCCGTCGACGAGTTCGTCGTCCACTACCAGCCGGTGGTCCGGGTGGACACCGGCGAGATCGAGGGCGTGGAGGCGCTGCTGCGCTGGCAGCACCCCGAGCGGGGGCTGCTCACCCCCGATGCCTTCCTCTCCGTGGCCGAGGAGACCGGCCAGCTGATCCCGATCACCCGCTGGCTGCTCGGCGAGACCACCCGGCAGGCCGCGGCGTGGGCCGAGCAGGGGCTGCCGCTGCGCATGTCGGTCAACATCAGCGCCCGGCACTTCTCCGCCGAGACGCTGGTCCACGACGTGCGGGTGGCGCTGCACGACTCCGGGCTCGCCCCGGAGAGCCTGGTGCTGGAGCTGACCGAGACCAGCGTCGCCGAGGACCCCACCCGCGCCGAGGACCAGCTCGCCGTGCTCCAGAGCTCGGGTGTGACGGTGGCGATCGACGACTTCGGGACCGGCTGGTCCTCCCTCGCCCAGCTGCTCGCGCTGCCCATCGGCACGCTCAAGATCGACCGCTCGCTGCTGACCGCCGCCGCCCGGCTGGCGTCCCACGGCACCGGACCGGTCCTGGCCGCCATCGTCTCGCTGGCCCGCACCCTCGGCATCCGGTCGGTCGCCGAGGGCGTGGAGACGCCTGCGCACCTGCAGATGGTCCGCGACGCCGGCTGCGACCTGGCCCAGGGTTACCTCCTCGCCCAGCCGATGCCGGCCTCCGACGTCCTGCGGTGGGCGTCCCGGGTCCGGGCAGCGGGTGGTGACTCGTGCGCCTTCGCGCTGCGGACCCGCGTCTGCTGAGCGGCCCGGTGCGGGCCCGCCGGCTGCGCCGCCGCATGCCGCGACGGGCCACGTCACCGGGCGGTCCGCCACGCACGACGGGTGCGCCGTCCTCCGATCCGCCCCCGGCCGGGCAGACTGCCCCGGGGACCGAGCGTGCGAGGTCCCCCGAGGACACAGCACCGCCGTCGGGCACGTGGCACGACGAGCGTCAGCGAGGAGGACACGTGACCGACCTGGACGCCGCCGCGGGGACCGCCCTCGACACCGACGCGTTCGACGGGCGGACGCGCCCGGCGCTGGACCTGCTCATCTGGGACGCGCCGAACATCGACATGACCCTCTCGACGGTGATCGGGGCCCGCCCCACCGCGGCCTCGCGCCCTCGGTTCGACGCGATCGCCGCGTGGTTCGTCGAGGGCGCCGGCGACCCAGGCGCGATCGACGCCCCCGAGGTCGAGGCGTGCGTCTTCGCCAACATCCCGCCGGTGGTGGGCAGCCTGCAGCGCTGGGTCGAGGCGCTGCGCAGCTTCGGCTTCGCCGTCTTCGCCCGGCCCAAGCAGCAGCCCGACGACGACATCGACCAGGCGATGCTCGACCACATCGAGGTCCGCCAGCACAGCCACCGGCTCCGCCGGCTGGTCGTCTTCTCCGGCGACGGCCGCAACTTCGCCGAGCCGCTGGAGGAGCTGGCCCGCGCCGGCACCCAGGTCACCGTCGTCGCGTTCAGCGAGGTCGCCGGCTACGCCATCGGCTCGGACCTGCTGGAGTTCATCGACATCGAGGACGTGCCCGGCGCCTTCGCCGTCCCCCTGGACCGGGTGCGCCTCGACGCACTGCCGCCGGACGGCGCCTGGCTGCGGCCCACCCGCAGCCTGCGGGACTTCGTCAGCTCCTACGTGCGCCGCAACGGCTGACCGGGGTGGCCGACGGGGGTGCCGGGCCGGTCGCCACCGAGGACCTGCTGGTCCCGGGGGAGACGTGCTGGCGGATCGAGCGGGCCGACCGGTTCGCCGTCTTCGTGGACGCCGCCGACTACTTCGCGGCGCTGAAGGAGTCGGTGCTGCGCGCGCGCCGCCGGGTGCTGTTCATCGGCTGGGACTTCGACCCGCGCATCCAGCTCGACCCCCGCCGGAACGGCTCCGCACGCACCGACCGGCTGGGCCGGGTCCTCGAGACCGCCGTCCGGAGGAACCCGGAGCTGGAGATCGGGGTCCTGCACTGGGACGTCGGCATGCTGATCGCGCTGGTCCGCGGCCTGGCGCCGATCGTGCTGCTCAACCGGCGGACGCCCGACCGGCTCACCTTCACCGTGGACCAGCACCACCCGATCGGCGGCGCGCACCACCAGAAGATCGTGGTGGTCGACGACTGCCTGGCCTTCGCCGGCGGCATCGACGTCACCACCGACCGGTGGGACACCGACGAGCACCGCGACGGCCACCCGCTGCGCCGCCGGCCGGGCTCGGGCCGCCGCTCGGGGCCCTGGCACGACGTGACCAGCGTCGTCTCCGGGGACGCCGCCCGGGCCATCGGCGACCTGGCGCGGGAGCGGTGGGAGAGCGCCACCGGGGACCGGCTGGAGCCGGTCGAGGGCCTGGAGGTGTGCTGGCCGGAGGACGTCGAGCCGCTGCTCACCGACGTCGACGTGGCCATCTCCCGCACCCGGCCGGAGCACGGCGGTACGGAGCTGGTGCACGAGATCGAGCTGCTGTGGCTGGCCGCCATCGCTGCCGCGCGGCGCGGCGTCTACATCGAGAGCCAGTTCTTCGCCAACCGCCGGATCGCCGAGGCCATCGCCCAGCGGCTGGCCGAGCCCGATGGGCCCGACGTCGTGGTCGTGAACCCGGAGAGCTCGGCGAGCTGGCTCGAGGAGAAGGCGATGGACACCGCGCGGGCCAAGCTGCTCGCGATGCTCGAGGACGCCGACGTGCACGACAGGTTCCGGCTGTACGTGCCGGTCACCGAGCGACGGCGGCGGATCTACGTGCACGCCAAGGTGCTCGTGGTCGACGACCGGCTGCTGCGGATCGGCTCGGCGAACCTCAACAACCGTTCGATGGGCCTGGACACCGAGTGCGACGTCTCGATCGAGGCCCGGCCCGGCGACCGCCACGACGAGGTCTCGGCCGCGGTCACCGGCCTGCGCGACCGGCTGCTGGGCGAGCACCTCGGCGTGCCGCCCGAGGAGGTGGCCCGGGCGGTGGCGGCGCACGACGGCCGCCTGGTCGCCGCGGTGGAGAGCCTGCGCCGGCCGCACGGGCGCTCGCTGGTGCCCTACGTCCCGCCGGAGCTCGGGCCCGGCGACCGGGTGCTGGCCGAGACGGAGCTGCTCGACGCCGAGCGGACGCCCAACCGGTGGCACCGGGTGCGCCGCAGCTTCCGGCCGCGGCTGGCCGGCTCGCGGACCCGCCGCCGCTGACCGCCGGTGTCCCGCGGCCCGCGGCGGGGAAGGAACCGACCCCGGACGCGAGGAGGGGCCATGGCGGTCTGCGAGGTCTGCGGCAACGACTACGACATGAGCTTCGAGGTGGTCGCCCAGGGCGCGCGGCACACCTTCGACAGCTTCGAGTGCGCGATCCACAAGATGGCGCCGATCTGCGAGCACTGCGGCGTGAAGGTCGTCGGCCACGGCGTCGTGGTCGAGGGGCGCTTCTACTGCTGCGCGCACTGCGCGCGGCACGAGCACGGGGACGCCCCGGTCCGCGACTCCGCCTGACTACAGCCGCGGGAGCATCGCAGCGAGCTCTGCGAGCGAGGAGCGGACCGTGGCGCGGAGTCGGGCCAGGGGGCTCCGCCTGAGGAAGGACCCCCTGCCCCCACCGCTCGCAGGCTCGCGGCGGGCCCCTGCAGGGGGCCGTAGCCCGTCACCACGCCCGCGGCGGGGCCCGCAGGGGGCCGCCGCGGGCTCGGCGTGCGCACCAGCGCCGGCGCTGTCGTCGTCAGACGGCCCGGCGTGGTCCCGGGACGGCGAGCTCGGGGGCCGCGGTGCCGGGTGGGACGACGGGCTCCTGGTCGCCGCGTCCCGCCCGCGAGGCATAGGCGGCCGCGACCAGCAGTCCACCGACGACGTTGCCGGGGATGGTCCACAGCAGGTTGCCGGCCAGGTCCGACCAGTCGGCGACCCCCTGGAGGGCGGCGAGCGAGAAGGTCGTCATGTTGGCGATCGAGTGCTCGAAGCCCGAGCCGATGAAGGCGAGCAGCCCCCACCACAGGACCGCCAACCGGGCTCCGTCGGTCGCGGCCCGGGTGGCCATCCAGACCGCCAGGCAGACGAGCGCGTTGCACAGGACCGCGCGCCAGAACAGCTGCGGACCGGTGGCGGCGTCCTTGGCCGCGACGATGCCGTCGAGCAGCGCCACGGCCGGTGAGGGTCCAGCCGCGCCGGCCGGCGAGCCGAGCACCCCGCTCAGGTGCACGGCGCCGGCCAGGGCCAGGGAGCCGACCGCGTTGCCCAGGAGGGAGAGCCCCCCGACCAGCCCGGCGGACCGCCAGGCGGTGGCCCGCCGGCTGATCCCGTGCGCCATCACCATGACGTTGCCCGTGAACAGCTCCGCGCCGGCGAAGACGACGAGGGTGAGCGCGAGACCGAAGACGGCTCCCTGCACCAGCCTGGTCGCCGGGGAGCCGGCTGCGGCCAGAGGAGCGGAGACGCTCACGAGGAGCACGACGGCGATCCCGACGTACGCCCCCGCCAGCACCGAGCTCTTGAGGTAACCGGCCGGGCTCTGGACCGCGGCCGCCTTGGCCACGGCCTGCGCCGTGGTCTCCGCGGCGGCCTCGGGGACGGTCCGCGGCATCAGGAGACCCCGCCCTGGACCGGAGCGCTCGCGGCCACGTCGTCGACCCACGGACGGGTCGAGTGCTTGGCCTTGAAGTAGTCCCCGCCCTTGCGGACGACGTCGTCGGTGCCCCACGCCTGGCGCACCTCGGACCGCTTGACCATCTGCGGGATGTGCTTGGAGCAGTGGATGTAGGCCTCGACCACGTCCACGGCGACCCACCGCTCGGGACGCCGTCCGCCGTCCTGCAGCAGCCCGTCGAGGACGCTGTCGGGCAGGTCGGTCCGGGCGAGCAGGTCGTCGTTCTCCAGGATCGACGCGCGGCCGTTGACGTGCAGCCCGATGGCATCGCCGCAGAAGTCGAGGAACAGCAGGCCGATGTGCCCGTTCTCGACGATGTTGCCGAGGCTGGCCATGACCCCGTTCCCCCGGTACTCGGGGTAGGCCAGGGTCCGGTCGTCCAGCACGCACACGAACCCGGGCGGGCCGGCGCGGAAGGAGCAGTCGGCCTCGCCGGAGGCGTCGGACGTCGCGACGAAGACCATCTCCATGCGGGCCACGAACTCCCGCATGTGGTCGTTGAGGTGGTCGAGCATCTGGTGGTTGTAGAAGCCGCGGGCGCGGCTGGTGGTGCCGTAGCGCTCCTGCAGCAGGTGTTCGCCGATCGAGCCGGGCATGAGTGGTCCCTGGGTCGGAGGGGAGGGGGAGTGGAGGTCAGTGCGAGCCGAGGAGGCGGTCCACCTCGGTGAGGCAACCCAGCGCCGCCACCGGGGTGTCCGGCTGGCTCATGAGGGAGGTCAGCGCGCCGGCGTCCAGCGGCCGGGCGAAGAAGTAGCCCTGGCCGATGTCGCAGTGCAGGCTCTGCAGCTCGCGCACGTGCTCACTGCGCTCGACGCCCTCGGCGACGGTCTCCAGCCGCAGCGTCTTGGCCAGCGAGACGATCGTGCGGGTCACCGCCGACTCCTCGAGGTTCGCGCCACCGAGCCCGTCGACGAAGGACTTGTCGATCTTGAGGATGTCGATGGGGAAGCGCTGCAGGTAGGTCAGCGACGAGTAGCCGGTCCCGAAGTCGTCGATCGCCAGACGGACGCCGAGCAGCTTGAGCGCCTCCAGGGTCTGGATCGTCGTCGCGGTGTCGTTCATGAGGACGCTCTCGGTGATCTCCAGCACCAGCAGGTGCGGGGGGAAGCCGGAGTCCTCGAGCGCGGCGGCGACCTCGTCGGCCAGCCGGGGCTGGCCGAGCTGACGGCCCGAGAGGTTGACGCTCATGACCAGGGGCTGGCGGTCGGGGAACCGGTCGAGCCAGACCCGGCCCTGCTGGCACGCGGCCCGCAGCACCCACCGCCCGAGCTCGTTGATCAGGCCGGTCTCCTCGGCGACGGGGATGAACTCCATCGGCGGGACCAGCCCGCGGTCGGGGTGCACCCAGCGCAGGAGCGCCTCGACACCGATGAGGCTGTTGGTGCGCAGGTCGATCTGCGGCTGGAAGTGCAGCACGAACTGGTCGCGTTCGAGCGCGCGGTGCAGGTCGTTGACGATCTCCAACCGGCGGACCGCGCCGGCCCGCATGAGGGAGTCGAAGACCTCGTACCGGGCGCGCCCGGCCTCCTTGGCGCGGTACATGGCCGCGTCGGCGTCCCGGAGAAGGCCGTGGGCGTCGCCCTCGATGCCGTCGGACACGGCGATGCCGATGCTGGCGGTCACGAAGACCTCGGCGCCGTCCAGCTCGAAGGGCTCCGCCAGCGCTCCGGCCAGCCGCTCGGCCAGCCCCTCGGCGTCCCGTTCGCCGATCGCGGACTCGGCGAGGACGACGAACTCGTCCCCGCCGAAGCGGGCGACGGTGTCCCCGGGGCGCACGACGGCGCGCAGCCGGGTGGCGGCAGCGGCGAGCAGGGTGTCGCCGGCGGAGTGCCCGAGGCTGTCGTTGATCAGCTTGAAGTGGTCGAGGTCGACGAAGACCACCGCGATCCCGCCGCGGCTGCGCTGCGCCAGGGCGACCTCCAGCCGGTCGAGCAGCAGCGTCCGGTTGGGGAGGCCGGTCAGCGGGTCGTGCAGGGCGTGGTGGGTCAGCCGGTCCTGGGCCAGCTCGCGCTCGACCACCCGGCCGAGCTGCGTGCCGATCTGGCCCATCACCTCGCACAGCGCGTCGTCGGCCTGCAGCGGCTCGGAGGTGAAGAACTCCAGGACGGCGGTGACCTCGCTGCCGACCAGGACGGGGAAGGCGAAGGCCGCGGCCAGCCCGCTGTCCCGGGCGGCGTCGCGCCGGGGGAAGTTGTCGTCGGCGGTGACGTCGACGACCCACCTGGGCTGCTTGGACGCCAGGACGCGGCCGGGGAGGCCGGTGCCGGCGCGGAAGGAGCTCGCGGTGCTGGCCTGCAGGAAGGGCACGTACCGCTCGTCGTCGGGGTGCACCCAGATGTTGGAGGAGCGCAGCGTCTCGCCGTCGTCGTCGACGATGTAGATGTGCCCGACCGGCCAGCCGGTGTGCTCGGCGATCATCCGCAGGCCGGTCTCCAGCGCCTCCCGCCCGCTGGAGGTCTCGTTGGACGCGACGCTGACCTGCTGCAGGAGCCGGACGAAGCCGGCCTCCCGGGCCAGCGCCTCCTCGGCCCGCTTGCGCTCGGTGATGTCCCGCAGGATGCCGGTGAAGAACCGGCCCTCCGCCCCGGCCCAGTGCGACAGCGAGAGCTCCACCGGGAACTCGGTGCCGTCCGCCCGCAGCGCGTGCACCTCGACGGCACCGGATCCGATGACCCGGGGTTCCCCGGTGAGCAGGAACCGGCCCATGCCGCGCTCGTGCGCGTCGCGGTACCGCTCCGGCATCAGCATGGTCAGCGGCTTGCCCAGGACGTCCTCGGCGCTGTAGCCGAACATGACCTGGCCGCCGCGGTTCCAGCTCACGATCAGCCCGCGCGCGTCGGCGGAGACGATCGCGTCGCTGGCCGACTCGGTGACCGCGCGGTACTTCGTCTCCAGCTGCTGCAGCGCCGACTCGGTCTGGTGCCGCGGTGCGACGTCCTGGAACCAGAAGACGGCGAGCGGCTCCCCGTCATGGCTCACCAGCGAGCTGACGTAGTCCACGGTCAGCGTGCTGCCGTCGACCGCGGTGAGCGGCGCCGTGCCCCGTGCCGGGCGGCCGGTGTGCAGCGGCGCGCACAGCGGACAGGCGGCCGGCGACTCGTCGACCGGCCGGCCGTGGTGCTCGTCGTGCACCTGGGCACCCAGCAGGAGCGGGCGAGCGGTCCCCAGCATGCGCGCGGCCGCATCGTTGGCCAGCACGCAGCGGCCGGCCGTGTCGACGGCGTAGACACCCTGGTCGGTCACGGCCAGGAGGCGGTCGGACAGGGTGGGTGCGGAGGTCCGGGCCGGACCGCGGTCGCGGTGCCAGGGACGGAGCTTGCGGGTCATGGAGAGCGGATCGGACGGGATCCGCGTTCCCTTGAGCACCGGTTCCCCACCTCCTCCCTCCGAGGGGGTCCGGGAGGGAGCAGGTCCCGCGGCGCGCGGTGGGGTGGCCGCACCGGGGACGGCGGTGACGGTTACCGTTCCGTCGCGGTACCGCGCCGCGATCGCCCAGGACCGAGCGGGGGGAGCCCGATGGACGCCGTTGGCGCCGTCCGTCCGGAGGTGGACGACGAGGCCGAGGTGACCCCGCGGGAGCACCGCTACCCCGTCAGCACCCGCGTCGAGCGGGTCACCGGCGAGACGGTCGTGGTGCGCCCCTCGGTCGGCGACTTCGCCGACCAGGAGGTCGTCCGGGTCGGTGACCACGTGCAGGTCCTCTGGCGGGACGCCACCGCCGTGTGGGCGCTGCCCGCGCAGGTCGCCGTGGTCGAGCGCGGCGCCGTCCCCCGCTGGCACCTGACCGTCCTCGGGCCCGCGGAGTCCGTCCAGCGGCGCGAGGCGGTCCGCGCCCGCCTCGCGGTGCCGGTCACCGTGGTGCTCGACTCGACCGACCTGGAGGGCGAGGTCGTCGACCTCAGCGAGCGCGGCATCCGCGCCGTCCTCGACGCCTTCGGCAGCCCGCCGGTGCCGGGCAGCGTCGTCCCGCTGACCGTGCACCTGGAGGACGGCGACGTCCCGGCGCGCGCCGAGGTCGTGTGGCACCACACCCGGGCCGGCCGCTGGGCCGTCTCGCTGCGCTTCCTCGACCTGCCCGAGCGGGAGCAGGACCGGGTCCGCCGCCGGGTGTTCCAGGCGATGCGCGAGGAGCGCGCCCGCCACTCCTCCTGAGGGACCCACCCGGCGCGGACGCTCAAGGTCCGGCGGGATCTGCCGATGTACCAGCGGCGGCTGACCGAGATGCCGCAGGTACAGAACCGGGAGGTCCCCATGAGCGACGTCGGCGACGACCGGCCGACCGCAGGCACCGAGGTCCAGCTGACCCCTCTCAGGAAGGGTGTCTCGCTGACCGGGTCGGTCGAGACCGTCGTGGGCGGCACGCTGGCCGATTCGAGACTCGTGGTCCGCCCGGACGCGCCCCAGCTCACGAAGGCGTGGGCGCTCAAGGCCGGCGACCGGGTCGAGGTCTTCTGGCGCGAACTCGGGGTCGGCCTGGCCCTGCCGACCCAGGTCGTGAACGTCCCGTCCGGGGACGACGCCTGCTGGCAGCTGCGGGTGACCGGCCCGGCCGAGCCCAGCCAGCGCCGCCAGGCGGTGCGCGCCGGCGTGCAGGTGCCGATCCGGGTGCACGTCGACGGCACCGACACGGTGGGGGAGACCGCCGACCTCAGCGAGGCCGGCTGCCGCGTCCTGGTCGACGGGTGGGGGCTGCCCCCGGAGCCCGGGCTGCCCGCGGAGATCGCCCTCGACCTGGAGGACGGCGAGCTGATCGCGCCGGCCCGGGTCGTGCGCGTGCTGGTGCGCGGCGCCCGCTGGTACATCTCCCTGGAACTCAGGGACCCGTCCGAGCAGACGCGGGACCGGCTGCGGCGGCGCGTCTTCGCGGAGCTGCGCGCCGAGCGCGCCCGGCGGGCCGACGCCGACGAGTGACGTCCATCGGGCCACGGTCCGACTAGAAGCCCGACCTGCGGGATAGTCCCCGGGGCGTGACCGTCGCCGCCCGCCTGCCCGAGGCCCTCACGGCCCTGCGGGACGCCGTCGCGGCCGCCCCGCTCGGCCTGGCCACGCCGGGCAGCGAGGCCGCCCGGCGCGCGGCCCGCGGGGTGGTCGAGCAGGTCGACGACTACCTGCTGCCCCGGCTGCTCGACCTCGACGCCCCGCTGCTCACCGTCGTCGGCGGCTCGACCGGGGCCGGCAAGTCCACGCTGGTCAACAGCCTCGTCGGCGCCCCGGTCACCACGCCGGGCGTGCTGCGGCCGACCACCCGGTCGCCGGTGCTGGTCTGCGCCCGCACCGATGTCCCCGCCTTCGAGGGCGACCGGGTGCTGCCCGGCCTGGCCCGGGTCACCGGCGGGGCCGGCAGCCCCGGCACGCTGCAGCTGGTGCCGCGGGACGACGTCCCGCCCGGCCTGGCACTGCTCGACGCGCCCGACGTCGACTCGGTCGTGGAGTCCAACCGCGAGCTGGCCGCCCAGCTGCTGGCCGCCGCCGACCTGTGGGTCTTCGTCACCACCGCGGCCCGCTACGCCGACGCCGTCCCGTGGGACGTGTTGCGGACGGCGCAGGAGCGCGGCACCGCGCTGGCCGTCGTCCTGGACCGGGTGCCGCCGGGCGCCGCCGACGAGATCGCCCCCGACCTCGCCGGGATGCTCGACCGCGCCGGGCTGTCGGGCGTGCGGCTGTTCGTCGTCGAGGAGCGGCCGCTCGTCGACGGCTTCCTCCCGGAGGACCAGGTCGCCCCGCTGCGTGGCTGGCTGCACGCGCTCGCCGCCGACCAGGAGCAGCGGGCCGCCGTCGTCCGGCAGACCCTCACCGGCGCCCTGGCCAGCCTGGAGGACCGGGTGGCGGGCATCGCGGCCGAGGTCGAGCAGCAGGCGCAGGCCGCCCGCGCGCTGCGGGAGGCGGCCGCCGCGTCCTACACCGCCGCCTACGAGGGCATCGACGAGGGCGTGCGCAGCGGCAGCCTGCTGCGCGGCGAGGTGCTGGCCCGCTGGCAGGAGTTCGTCGGCACCGGCGAGTGGATGCGCTCGCTGCAGAGCTCGATCGGCCGGCTGCGCGACCGGGTCACGGCCGCGATCACCGGCCGCCCCTCGCCCGCCGCCGAGCTGCAGGGAGCCCTGGAGACGAGCGTCGAGACGCTGCTGCGCGCCGAGGCCGACCGCGCCGCCGAGCGCACGGTCACCGTCTGGCGGGCGCTGCCCGGCGGCCCGCCGCTGCTGGCGGCCGCCGACACCGACCTCGACCGGGTCTCGCCGGACTTCCCCGAGGCCGCCGCGGCGCAGGTCCGCGACTGGCAGGGCTACGTGCTCGACCTGGTCCGCGACCAGGGCGCCGACAAGCGGACCCGCGCACGGGTGCTCTCCTGGGGGGTCAACGGCGCCGGCGCCGTCGTCATGGTGGCCGTCTTCGCGCACACCGGCGGGCTGACCGGCGGGGAGGTGGCGGTGGCCGGCGGCACGACGGCGCTGGGCCAGCGGCTGCTGGAGGCGGTGTTCGGCGACGCCGCCGTCCGCTCGCTGGCCGCCCGCGCCCGGGAGGACCTGCAGGCCCGCGCCGACGCGCTGCTGCGCTACGAGCAGGGCCGCTTCGACGCGCTGGTCGACGCGGCCGGACCGGGCCCCGACGCCGCCGCCGAGCTGCGTGCCGCCGCGGCCGCGCTGGCCGCGGCCCGGGACCGGGCATGAGGGGACGGACGCCGCCGCTGGCCGACCGGCTGGCGGCGCTGCGCGAGGCGGTCGAGGTCGCCGACGGCCGCCTCGAGGTCCCCGAGCTGGCCGAGGCCCGGACGCTGCTGGCCAAGGCCGGTGCCCGCGAGGCGCTCGGCGACGCCACCGTCGTCGCGCTGGCCGGCGCCACCGGCAGCGGCAAGTCCACGCTGTTCAACGCGCTGTCGGGCAGCGAGGTGAGCACCCCCGGCGTCCGCCGGCCGACCACCGGGGTGGCACACGCGACCGTGTGGGGCGCCGACGAGGCGACCGACCGGCTGCTCGACTGGCTGCAGGTGCCGCGCCGGCACCGGCACGCCCCCGAGCCGGCACTGGACGGCCTGGTGCTGCTGGACCTGCCCGACCACGACAGCGTGCGGCTCGAGCACCGGCTGGAGGTCGACCGGCTGGTGCAGCTGGTCGACGTGCTGGTGTGGGTGCTCGACCCCGAGAAGTACGCCGACGCCGCCGTCCACGAGCGCTACCTGGTCCCGCTGGCCGGGCACGCGGGCGTGCTGCTCGTCGTCCTCAACCAGGTCGACCGGCTCGACCCCGCGGCCGTGCGGGCCTGCCTGACCGACCTGCGCGGCCTGCTCGACCGGGAGGGCCTGGCGGACACGCCGCTGCTCGCCGTCTCCGGGCGCACCGGCACCGGTCTCGGCGAGCTGCGTGCCGACCTGGCCCGGCGGGTGTCGGCCCGGCGGGCGGCGACCGACCGGCTCACCGCCGACGTCCGCGGGGTGGCGACAGCGCTGGCGGCGCACTGCGCTGCCGGCTCCCCGGCCCACGGCGGGAGCGGTGTGGGCCGGGCCGAGCGCGAGCAGCTCACCGATGCGCTGGCCGACGCGGCCGGGGTGCCCGCGGTCACCGCCGCCGTCGAGCGGTCCGTGCGCCGCAGCGGGACGGCAGCAACCGGCTGGCCGCTGGTGCGCTGGACGCGGAAGCTGCGCCCGGACCCGCTCGACCGGCTGCACCTGGGACAGGCCGCGGACGACGACGGGGCGGTGGTGGCCCGCACGTCGCTGCCGGCCGCGGGCGCGGTGCAGCGGGCCGGGGTGACCCGGGCGGTGCGCGCGGCGCGGGAGGCCGCGGGGGAGGGCCTGCCCGAGGCGTGGCGCGACGAGCTGCGGCGGACCGTCGAGGTGTCGGAGGAGCAGCTGGCCGACCGGCTCGACCGGGCCGTCGCCGGCACCGACCTCGGTCCGCAGCGGACCCCGCTGTGGCAGCGCGCGGTGGGTGGGCTGCAGTGGCTGCTCACCCTGGTCGCGCTGGCGGGCGCGCTGTGGCTGCTGGCGCTGGTGGTCCTCGGCTTCTTCCAGCTCGACGACGTCGTCCCGCTGCCCCGGGTGGAGGGGCTGCCGCTGCCCACGCTGCTGCTGGTCGGCGGGTTGCTGGCCGGGGCGCTGCTGGCCCTGGTCGCCCGGCCACTGGTGGGGCTGCGGGCACGACGGCGCGCGCGGCGGGCCGAGCAGCGGCTCTACGCGGCGGTGGACGTCGTCGCGCAGGAGGAGGTGCTGGCCCCGATGGCCGAGGTCCGCGAGGACCACGACCGCTACTGCGCCGCCGTGACCCGCGCCCGGAGGTAGTGGGCTCCGGGGCTCGACGCCCGTCGGGAGGGCACCCGGCCACGGTGCGATCCGGAGGATCGCGGTGTCACCGCTCAGTCGCGGTGGTGCTCCCCGGCGCGCGGCTCGGGCACGGAACCGGTCTCCAGGGGGGCCAGGCCGTTGGGCAGCATCGCCCAGACGTGCTTGCGGCCCGGGCGGCTCTCCCAGCCGTAGTCGGTGGACAGCTGCGCCACCAGGTGCAGCCCCATGCCGCCGAGCGCCGGGTCGCGGTCGACTGCGGGGACCGGCGGGCGATCGGGTGCCTCGTCGCTGAGGTCGAGCAGCCAGCCGTCGGTGCCCGCCACGACGAGCGCGCGCACCGCGCCGCCGCCGTGCCGCAGCGCGTTGGAGGCCAGCTCCTCGAACACCAGCAGCAGCCCGTCGCGGGCGTCGTCGGTGGACGTCGAGCAGACCGACGGGTGGGCGACGCGTGCCCGCAGGTCGGCCCGGACGCGGGAGACGACGTGCATCGCCTCGAGCTGCCAGTGCCACACGTCGCCCGCGAGGGACGGCACGGGTGCGTGCGGCCACGGCTCCTGGCCCAAGGCAACCTCCTCCGCCGTCGCTGGGCGACCAGGTCGGGGTGGACCCACCACCGACCCGCTTCCCCATCCTGACCGAAAGGCCCGTTTCGTGCAGCGGCGGCCCCCGGAGGGTCGTCTCCGGCTCCCGGCGGCGTGCGTGGGGCAGACTGGCCGCGTGCAGGATCTCTGGCGGGACCTGAGCCAGGTGGTGCTGGCCGACAGGAGTCTGGACGACGTCCTCGGCGAGGTCACCGACATCGCCGCCCGCAGCATCCCCGGCGCCGAGTCCACGTCGATCACCCTGGTCCGCGGGGACAAGGCCTTCACCGCCGCGCACACCGGTGAGATGGCGCTGGCCGCCGACGAGCTGCAGTACGAGCGCGGCTACGGGCCCTGCATGGACGCCGGCCGGGCCGGCGTGGTGCTGCGGGTCGACGACATGCGCACCGAGCAGCGCTGGCGCGAGTACACCGCCCGGGTGATCGAGGTCGGCGTCCGGAGCTCGCTGTCGATGCCGCTGCCCTACCAGGGCAGCTCGATCGGCGCGCTGAACGTCTACTCGACCCAGCCGGCGGCCTTCGCCTCGCAGGACTCGGAGGAGGCGGCGACCACGGTGGCCGAGGCCGTCGCGGTCCTGGTGGCCAACGCCGACGCGCACGACCGGCTGGGCGAGCACGCCCACAACATGCGGCTGGCGATGGAGTCGCGTGCGGTGATCGAGCAGGCCAAGGGCGTGCTGATGGCCCAGCAAGGGGTCGACGCCGAGCAGGCGTTCGAGGTCATGCGGGACGCGTCGCAGCGCTACAACCGCAAGCTGCGCGACATCGCCCGCGGCATCGTCGAGTCCACCCAGCGGCGCTAGCAGGGGGACCGCCCTCCCCCCAGGCCTCGTGGGAGGACCCCCTGCGAAGGACCCCCTCCTCCCCACCCCTCGCAGGCTCGGGGCGGGACCCGGGAGGGGGCCGGCGGGGCCCTGGAGGGCGGCCGGTCCGCCTCAGTTCCGCGCGTCCAGCCCCTCCAGCCGGCTGACGAGGAACTCCACCGCCGCGGCGCTGTCCACCGTCTCCGCCACCTCGACCGCGGTGGGGGACGACGAGACGCTGCGCCGGTCGACCAGCGTCTGCCCGCGGCCGGCACCCAGGGTGGTGTCGACGACGACGTCCCGCCGCACGGTGCCCAGCGTGCCGGGCACGATCGCCTCGGTCAGCGCCAGCGCGTCGTGCAGCACGACGCCGGTCGTGCCGTAGCTGGTGCGGGCGTGGTCGACGTACTGCTGCAGGATCGCCGCAGCGGTCGCCCCGACCGGCCCGGCCGCCGCGAACCGGGCGATGCCGTCGGCGTCGAGCACGGTGGGCAGCGTGACGTCCAGGCCGACCAGCACGGTGGGGACGCCGGAGCCGAGCACCCGCTGGGCGGCCTCCGGGTCGGCCCACACGTTGAACTCCGCGGCCGCGGTGACGTTCCCGCCGCGCGCGGCCGAGCCGCCCATGAGCACCAGCCGGCCGATCCGCTCGGCGGCCTCGGGGTAGGTGGCCAGCAGCAGCGCGACGTTCGTCCACGGGCCGATCGCGGCCACCGTCACCGGCGCCTCCGCGGCCAGCAGCACCTCGGCCATCGCGACCACCGCCGGGCGCGGGTCCGGCGCGGCCGGCGAGGGCTCCAGCTGGACGCCGCCCAGGCCGGTCTCGCCGTGCACGTGGCCGGCCCGCTCGGGCTGCCGGTAGACCAGCGAGTCGCGGGCTCCGGCGGCCACCGGGACGTCGGAGCGCCCGGCCAGGTGCAGCACCCGCAGCGCGTTGTCGGTGGTCTGCGCCAGCTCGACGTTGCCGTGCACCGTGGTGACCAGCCGCAGGTCGACCTCCGGGCTGGCCAGCGCCAGCAGGATGGCCAGGGCGTCGTCGATGCCGGGGTCGGTGTCGATCACCAGGGGGGTCGCCACGGGCCCGATCCTGTCAGTCGCGCGGAGCGCCCCCGGCGGCGCTGGGCCGACGTCCGGCCAGCCGGGTGACCACGTGGAGCACGACCCCGGCCAGCAGCAGCAGCGCGGCCAGGCCCCAGACCTGCGCCTCCTGCTGCCACAGGAGCAGCAGGCAGGAGGCGATGCCGAGCACCGGCAGCACCGTCGGGGCGCGGAAGTGCTCGGTCGCCACGGAGTCGCGGCGCAGCACCAGCACCGCGGTGTTCGTGCTGAGGAAGACGAACAGCAGCAGGAGCACCACGGTGTTGGCCAGCGTGGACAGGTCGCCGACGAGGGTCAGCGCCATCGCGACCAGGGTGGTGACGGCGATCGCCACCCACGGCGTCCGGCGGTTGGGCAGCACCCGGCCGAGGACGCCGGGCAGCAGCCGTTGCTCGGCCATCCCGTACGCCATCCGGCTGGCCATGATCATCGTGAGCAGCGCGCCGTTGGCCACCGCGACGAGGGCCACCGCGCTGAACAGCCGGTCGGGGATCCCGGCGTCCGCGGCGCGCACCACCTCCAGCAGCGGGCCGGAGGACGCGGCGAGCTCCTCGGGGGGCAGCACCACCGAGGCCGCCAGGCCGACCAGCACGTAGACCACCCCGGCGGTGAGCAGCGCACCGAACAGCGCCCTCGGGTAGACCCGGCGCACGTCGCGCACCTCCTCGGCGAGGTTGGCCGAGGTCTCGAAGCCGACGAAGGAGTAGTAGGCCAGCAGCGCGGCGGCCAGCACCGCCGAGGCCGGGGCGACGCCGGGCGGGAACTCCACGCTGCGCCCCAGGTCGCCGTCCCCCCGGCCCAGCACCAGCGCACCGAGGACGACGACGAGCACCAGCCCCGACACCTCGACGAGCGTCATCACCAGGTTGGCGCTCAGCGACTCGCGGATGCCGCGGGCGTTGAGCAGCGCCACCAGCAGCAGGAACACCAGCGCCGCCGGCGTCGCGGGCACGTCGAGGAAGACGCCGAGGTAGTCGCCGGCGAAGGCCAGCGCCAGCCCGGCCGCGCTGGTCACGCCGGCGGCGAGCATGCAGAAGCCCACGAGGAACGCGACGAGCGGCTGCCGGAAGGCCCGCTCGGCGTACACGGCCGACCCGCCGGCGCGCGGGTACTTGGTGGCCAGCTCCGCGTAGGACGCCGCGGTGAGCAGGGCCAGCAGCAGCGCGACGAGCAGCGGCACCCAGATCGCCCCGCCCACCTCCGCGGCCACCTGGCCGGCCAGCGCGTAGACGCCGGCGCCGAGGACGTCGCCGAGGATGAACAGGAACAGCAGCGGCCCGGTGACGGCGCGGCGCAGCCGGGTGTCGGTCCGGTCGGCGGGTGGTGCGGCCGGGTCTGTCACCGGTCGAGTCTCAGCAGGGGCGCACGGCCCGGCAACTCCGCGGACCGGGGGGCCGGCACCTCGACACGCCGGGCGCGTCGGGACGCGTCCGGGGGTGACCGGCGCCCTGACCAGCGCGTTCCACGCTCAGGACCGGTGATCTTGTCGACAAGCGGTCGCCCGGGAGGGCGGGTCACCGTCCGCCGCGGGACGCCGTCGCAACGGTTCGGTCACGCGCCCTCCGGGAGGTGTCGCAGGAGGCCGTCGCGCGGGGTCGTCGTCCCTACCGTTCTCCCTGTCCGCAGCGACCGCGGCACCGACCTGAGGAGGACGTCATGGCGAACGACCGGGCAGTGGCTCCGCGTCCGTCGCGCTCGGCTGACGACCTGACCCTCAGTGGCCTCCTCGACGTCCTGGACCGGGCCGAGTCGGGATCCGCGCGCAGCGGGTCGCGCCCCCTGCACCGCACCGGTGCAGCGCGCCGGAAGGCGGCCGTCCGCCCCGTCCCGGTGCCCGCGGCGCGCCCCCGGTCGCTGCCCCTGGCGCCGGCCCCCGCGCCGGTCTGGACCGCGCCGGCCCCGGCTCCCGCGCCCCGCCGGGGCCTGCGGGCGCGGGTGCGCGGCCTGGTCCGCCGGCTCGCGCTCTGGGGTGCCGGCCCCGACGGCGCGCACCTCGCCTGGGGACGCCCGGCCGCGCCTGCCCCCCGCCCCGACGGCCCGGTCGTGCTCACCGAGCTGCCGAACACCCCCACGGTCCAGCCCGCGGCGCCTTCCCCCGCCGCGGCGCTACCCCCGGCCCGGGTCCCCCGGCCGGCTGCCCGCCCCCGCGTCCCGGTGGTCGCCCCGCTCGCCCGGCAGCTGCCGGCACCGCGGCCTGCCCCCGCACCGAGGACCGCGCAGGGAGGCCGCCCGCCGGCAGCCGCCCGGGCCTCCGCCCCGGCCCGGAGCCGGGGCGATCCGCGACCTCCTCCGGCCCGCGGGCAGCCTGTCAGCTGAGAAAGGACCCCGTCCTCCCCACCCCTCGCACGCTCGGGGCGGGACCCGGGACGGGGCCGCTCTCAGGACGGACGCCGTCCCCCGCCCCGTCTCCCGGCACCGGCCGTCGCCCCCTCCGGCGGCCGCAGCCCGGTGGTCTCCGCTCCTCCCGACCGACCCCGCAACCGCTCCTGGCTGTCCCCTCCGACGGTGCTCCCCCCGTCGCCCAGACGTCGCTGCTCCACCGGTACCCGCCTCGACCCCCCGCCGACTGCGCCCCCGAGCGCAGCGCGCGGACCCTCCAGGGAGGCGGCGACCGCAGCGCGGCACGGCTGGCCGGCGACGTGGTCCGTCCGACGGGACGACAGGTCCGCGCCGGTACCCGTCCCCCGGGTCTCTGACCGGCACCGACCTGGCCCGGCGCCGTGGCGGGCGGCGTGCCGGCCCGCAGCCGGCCCGGGAGTCGACCGCAGGAGACGACCCGCAGCCAGGAGCCGGTGCGCCGCAGGACGCGCTCCCCGCGCCGGACACCGCCGCTCCCCCCGCCGACGGCGGGCGCCCTCCCGGCCCGGGGCGCCCGCCGTCGGCATCCGTGCCTCCCCGGCACCCGTGGCCCCGGTCCCGCGCGATGCGCAGTTGTCACATCCGGCACAAGGGGTGGCCGCGGTGGCTCCAGGCGTGAGACAAAGGGAGCACCGCGCGTCCCGGGTGCTCCCACGGGGCTAGTGGACGACAGTCCTGACGTCCGTGCCTGCCCCGAGGATGCGAGTGAGTCGACCGTGAACCTGGATCGGACGCCGGCGGAGACCGGGGACCCCGACCCGGAGGCCGCGGCCGCCCGCCTGCGCTTCGACCTGGCCATCGACGCGGCCGGGATCGGCAGCTTCGACTGGGACCTGGTGACCGGTCGGCTGGAGTGGGACGACCGGCTGCTGGAGATCTTCGGCTTCGACCGGGCCAGCTGGCCGGGGACCATCGAGGCCTTCGCCGAGCGTCTCCACCCCGACGACGCGACCCGCACCCTCCGGGCGCTGCAGCACGCCATCGACACCCAGGGGGAGTACGACGCCGAGTTCCGGGTCGTCCTGCCCACCGGCGAGACGCGCTGGGTGCAGGGCCGGGGCCGGGCGCTGGCCGACGAGGCCGGGAGGTCCGTGCGCCTGCTGGGGGCGGGGTACGACACGACCGAGCACCGCCAGGCGGACGCCCGGGTGGCGCGGGTGCTCGAGTCGATGAACGCCGCGTTCTTCGCCCTCGACCGGGACTGGCGGTTCACCTACGTCAACGGCGAGGCCGAGCGGGTGCTGCAGCGCTCGCGCGGCGACCTGCTGGGTGGCGACATCTGGGAGCTGTTCCCCGCCGCCGTGGGCAGCGACTTCGAGGTGCACTACCGCGGGGCGGCGGCCACCGGGCGCGAGCGGGTCTTCGAGGCCCACTACCCGGCGCCGCTGGACGCCTGGTACGAGGTCCGGGCGTGGCCGGGGCCCGACGGGCTGTCGGTCTACTTCCTCGACGTCACCGAGCGCCGGGCCGCCGAGGAGCGAGCCCGCGCCAGCGCCGCCCGGCTCGCCCTCATCGCCGAGGCCGGTGCGGTCACCGGCGAGACGCTGGGCTCCGGTGCCGGGGAGGACGCCGCGCTGCAGCGGCTGGCCGAGGCCGTCGTCCCCGTGCTGGGGGACTGGGTGATCGTCAGCCTCGCCGGCGCCGACGGCCGGATGCGCGACGTCGGCAGCTGGCACGTCGACCCGGCGCAGCGGGCGACCGTCGCGCGCTACGCCGGGCTGCGCCTGGCCGCGCTGTCACCGGATGCACCGATCATGCGGGCGCTGGCCTCGGGCCGGACGCTGACCGTCGCCGACGTCGGCGCGGCCGTCGGGCGCACCCTGCCTCCCGGCGAGGTCAGCGACGTCTTCTGGGCCCTCGACCCGCGGACGGCGGTGACGCTGCCGCTCGTCGCCCGTGGCCGCACCCTGGGCGCGCTGAGCACCTACCGCTCCGCCGGGCGGCCGGCCGCGGACGAGGACGACGTCGCCACGGCCCAGGAGGTCGCGGCGCGCGTCGCGCTGGCGCTGGACAACGCCCGCCTCTACGAGCAGCAGCGCCGGCTGGCCGAGGGCCTGCAGCGCAGCCTGCTCAGCGCCCCGCCGGCGCCGGACGCCGCGGAGATCGTCGTCCGCTACCAGCCGGCGGTGGAGGTCGCCCAGGTCGGCGGCGACTGGTACGACGCGTTCGTCCAGCCCTCCGGGACGACGATGCTGGTGATCGGCGACGTCGTCGGCCACGACACCGAGGCCGCGGCGGCGATGGGGCAGCTGCGCGGGCTGCTGCGCGGCACCGCCTACCGCGACGGCGTCGGCCCGGCGCGGGTGCTGAGCGACCTCGACGCCGCCATGCAGGGGCTGGGCATGCACACGATGGCGACCGCGGCGGTGGCGCGGGTCGAGCAGAGCCCCGAGCAGCGGGACGCCGGGCTGACCACGCTGCGCTGGTCGAACGCCGGGCACCCGCCACCGCTGGTGCTGCACACCGACGGCCGGGTGGAGGCGCTCGCGGCCGAGCGGCCGGACCTGATGCTGGGCGTCGACCCGGCCACGTCGCGGTCCGAGAGCGTGCTGACCGTGCGCCGCGGGTCGACCCTGCTGCTCTACACCGACGGGCTGGTGGAGGGCCGCGACCTGCCGCTGGACGAGGGCATCGGCCGGCTGAGCGCCGCGCTGGCCGAGCTCGGCGACCGGCCGCTGGAGCAGCTCTGCGACGCGGTCATCGAGCGGCTGCGCCCCGAGCGGCTGCAGGACGACATCGCGCTGGTCGCCATCCGGCTGCACCCGCAGGACTGAGCGAGCCGGTCCGGCTCGCGCCCCGTCGTCGGTGGTGCGCCTGAGCGGCGCATCCCGGCCCCCGACGCGCCACAGGCGCACACCACGCCACCGAGGCGAGCTCGGCGCAGGCCAGGAGCGCACCCCACAGCTCCGATCACCGGCCCGTGCACCACGCGGCCGACCGCCCGTACCCCGTGTGCACCGGGGCCGCGCACCGGGCGCTTAGTGCGAATGATTCTCGTTCTTGCTAGCGTCCCGGCGACCCCCTCTCCCTCCCGGAAGGAGTGGGCGGGCCGGACCCGCCCGTACCGACGATGCCGCGCACCCCCGTGTCCCACCGTCCCCTCGCCGCCGGCCTGGCCCTGCCACTGCTGCTCACCGCCTGTGCGTCCGGGACGAGCGGCCCCTCCGCCGGGACCCCCGCTGCCGAGCCGACACCCCCCTCCGACGTGCAGGAGGTGGCCGCGAGCACCCCGCGGCTGGCGCTCACGCACGACGGGGGAGTGCGGGTCCTCGACGCGACCACGCTCGAGACCGTCGCCGACCTGCCGCTCGACGGCTTCAACCGGCTCAACGGCGCCGGGGACGGCCGCCACCTGCTGGTCAGCACGCAGGGTGGCTTCCGCGTCCTGGACGCCGGTACGTGGACCGAGCCGCACGGCGACCACAGCCACCACTACACGTCCTCCCCTCGGCTCACCGACGTGCTCCACCCCGCTGAGGAACCCGGGCACGTCGTCGCACACGACGGGCGCACCGCCCTGTTCGACGACGGCACCGGCGAGGTCGTCGTCCTCGACAGCGACGCGGTCGCCGACGGTCCGGACGGCGCCCGGCGGCTGACCACGCCCTCGCCGCACCACGGCGTGGCGGTGGCACTGGGCGACGGCACGCTGGTCGTGTCCGAGGGCACCGAGGACGAGCGCACCGGGATCCGCGTGCTCGACGCCGCCGGGGAGGAGATCGCGTCGTCCGACGGCTGCCCCGGCGTGCACGGCGAGGCGGTCGCCGCCGACGACGCCGTCGTCATCGGCTGCGAGGACGGGGCGCTCGTCCACGCCGACGGGCCGATCCGGGAGGTGCAGAGCCCCGACGCCTACGGCCGCATCGGCAACCAGGCCGGCAGCGAGGCCTCCCCGGTGGTGCTCGGCGACTACAAGACCGACCCCGACGCCGAGCTCGAGCGTCCGACCCGGGTCGCCCTGGTCGACACCCGGACGGCGCAGCTGCGGCTGGTCGACCTGCCCGCGTCCTACTCGTTCCGCTCCCTCGGTCGCGGCGAGGACGGCGAGGCGCTGGTGCTGGGCACGGACGGTGCGCTCCACGTCATCGACCCCGAGACAGGCGCCCTCGAGCGCTCGGTCCCGGTGGTCGCGCCGTGGGAGGAGCCGCTGGAGTGGCAGCAGCCGCGCCCGGCGCTGCACGTGCTCGACGGCACCGCCTACGTCACCGAGCCCGCGACCCGTCAGGTCCACGCGGTCGACGTGGTGACCGGCGAGGTGTGGCGGTCCGCCGACGTCGGCGTCCTCCCCGACGAGCTCGCCGGCGTGACCGGCGACGAGTGAGCCCGCGCCCGCCTCTCCAGGAGGAGGTCCCGTGACCGCCCGTCCCGCTCCGGTCCTGCGCTGCTGGACCACCGCCTGCTGCGTCGTGCTCGCGACCGTCGCGTGCTCCGGGGACCCCGGGGCGGACACCGCCGGAGTGCAGGTCGTCGCCTCCGGCTATCCGCTGGAGCACGTCGCCGAGCGGGTCGGGCAGGGGCACGTCATGGTCGAGGGGCTGGTGCCGCCCGGCGGCGACAGCCACCAGGTCGAGCTCACCCCCCGGCAGGTCGGCCGGCTCGGGGAGGTCGACGTCGTCGTGCACCTCTCCGGCCTGCAGCCGTCCACCGACGCAGCGCTCGAGCAGCACGGCCCCGGTCGCGTCGTCGACGCCGCCGACGTCGTCGACCTCGGCGTGGCGACCGGCCGACCGGCCGGGGCCGCGCGCGCGGAGGTGCTGGACCCGCACTTCTGGCTCGATCCCACGCGTCTGGCGGCGGTCGCACGTGCCGTCTCCGACGAGTTCGCGGCGGTCGACCCCGAGCACGCCGGGGACTACGCCGCGGCGGCAGCGGCCCTGGAGACCGAGCTCGCCGAGTTGGACGCGGCGTACCAGGAGGGGTTGGCGAGCTGTCGGGGACGCACCCTGGTGACCTCGCACGAGGCCTTCGGTTACCTCGCGGAGCGCTACGGCCTGGTGCAGGTGGGGATCGCCGGCCTCGATCCCGCGGTCGAGCCCTCACCTGCCCGGTTGCGCGACGTCGCCGAGGTGGTGGAGGGCCGCGACGTGCGGACGGTGTTCTTCGAGGTGTCCACCGGTCCCGGCCTGACCCGCGCCCTCGCCGAGGACCTCGGTCTGCGCACCGGGGTGCTCGACCCGGTGGAGCGCGCCCCGGCGGCGGGCGAGGACTACTCGAGCACCATGCGGGCCAATCTGCGGGCGCTGCAGCAGGGGCTGGACTGCGTACCCGCCGGCGACTGACGACGGCGGTCCGGGGCCGGGGGAGCGCTGTGGTCGAGGCAGGCCCTCACGTGCGTGGTTCGCGGCCGACCGGCTGCCTCGGCTCGTCGAGCAACGGGCTGGGGGCACGGAGCGGCACGGAGACGGGGGCGGTGGCCGTGACCGACAGCCGGGCGCCGTCCACGACGACGGTCACCGGCTCCTCGCCGCGCACGAGCGTGACCGTGGTGCCCTCCCACGTCGTCTCCACACGCAGCAGCCGGCCGCGCCAGGTGACGGAGTAGGCGGTGCGCGAGAGCGACGACGGCAGCAGCGGCGCCAGCTCGAGGTCCTCGTGGTCCTCCCGCAGCCCGCCGAGACCGGCGACGAACGCCAGCCACGCCCCGCCCACGGCGGCCAGGTGCAGGCCGTTCGAGGTGTCGCCCCGGACGTCGCGCAGGTCCACGAGGGCCGCCTCCCGCAGGTAGCGCAGGGCGAGGTCGGGGTGCTGGGCCTGGGCGCACACGACGGCCTGGACGGCGGCCGAGAGCGATGAGTCCCGGACGGTGCGCGCCTCGTAGTAGTCGACGTCGCGCGCCACCTCCTCCGCCGTGAACTCGTCGCGGCACCACCACAGCGCCTGGACCAGGTCGGCCTGCTTCAGCACCTGCCGCCGGTAGAAGTCGGCGTAGTGGTGGTGCTCCTGCACCGGGTAGTGGTCGCGCTCGTCCTCGAAGGGCCACTCCCGGTAGGTCGTGAAGTTGGCGTTCATCGGGTGCACGCGCAGGCGCTCGTCCCACGGGACGTGCACGGCCTCCGCCGCGGACCGCCAGGCGGCGGTCTCGGCGTCGTCCACGCCCAGCTCCGACGCGCGCTCCGGCAGCCCCTCGCACGCATCGGCGGCCCACCGGAGGTTGCGCCGGGCCATGAGGTTGGTGAAGACGTTGTCGTCGACGACCCCGGTGTACTCGTCCGGCCCGGTCATGCCGTACAGGTGCCAGGCGCCGGCCGCGTCCTCGTGCCCGGCCGAGACCCACGACCGCGCCGTCTCGACGAGCACCGCGAGACCCCCGAGGGAGTCGAGGTCCCTGCCGGTGACGTTCTGGTACAGCCAGAAGGCGCGGGCGATGTCGGCGTTGACGTGCATCGCGGCCGTGCTCGCCGGCCAGTACGCGGAGACCTCGCGGCCGCTGATCGTGCGCCACGCGAAGCACGCGCCCGCCAGCCCGAGCGTCCGGGCCCGCTCCCGCGCGAGGTCGAGCGTGGCGGCGCGCCACCGCAGCAGCCGTGCCGCCGCGTCCGGGCGCAGCAGCGTGAGGGCGGGCACGACGAACCCCTCGACGTCCCAGAAGGTGTGGCCGCTGTACCCGATCCCGGTCAGCCCCTTCGCGCCGACGGGGGCACCCGAGATGCAGGCGGCGGAGCAGAACAGCTGGAAGACGGTGTAGCGCAGCGCCTGCTGCAGCTCGGGGTCGCCGTCGACCTCGACGTCCGCCGTCGCCCACAGCTCGTCGAGCGCGGCACGCTGACCGGCGAGCAGACCCTCCCACCCGAGGTCGAAGGCGGAGCTCACGGCCGCCGACGCCTCGGCGAGGACGGAGTCGGACCCGGCGTCGTGCGACCAGCTGTACCCGACGACCTTGACGACCGTGAGGCCCTGCCCCGGGACCAGGTCGGCGGCGACCGTGGTGACGACGTGCTGCTCGTCGACGTGTGTGCTCACCCGCCCGCCGTCGACCTCGTGACCGACCGTGGCCGCCACCGTGATGCCCGATCGGCGGGTCCGTTCCACGAGGGCGCCCCCGCTCGCGTTGCCGATCTGGGCGCGCGGCTCGAAGGCCTCGTCCAGGCACTCCGCGACGCGCGGGTCGTCGTTGTCCACGCCCGCGGGCGTGACCTCGCCGGCGGCCAGCTCGGACCGGACGACGACGTGCGCAGGCCCGTCCAGGACGCGGACCTCGTACCGCACCGCGCAGACCGCCCGCTCGACCAGGGAGACGAGCCGCCGCGAGGACACCTCCACCGACGTGCCCGACGGCGTCGTCCAGCGCACGCGGCGGTCCAGCGTGCCGGCGCGCAGGTCCAGCGTGCGCTCGTGGACGTCCAGCTCGAACTCGCGCAGGTCGAGCGGGACCCCGTCGACCAGCAGGCGCAGCGGCGTGCCGTCGGCGACGGTGAGCATCGCCTGCCCCTCCCCGGGCTGCCCGAACCCGCCCTCGGGATAGGACAGCGGGTGTGTCTCGTAGACCCCGGAGAGGTAGGTGCCGCGCATGCCGAAGGGCTCGACCTCGTCGAGCGTCCCCCGGATCCCGACGTAGCCGTTCGCGAGACCGAAGAGCGACTCGGCGACGCCGAGCGTCCCGGGATCGACGTGCGGCTCGCGCACCAGCCACGGGTCGGTGTCGAGGGTCGGGGCGCTCACGTGCGGTCCTCGTCTGCGTCGTCCGGAACGGGACGGACGCACGGGGCCGGCGTCCCGCCTCCTGTCCTACCGGTCGGCGCACCCCGGCGCGATCCGGAGGGGGTCCCACCGCCGGCCCGTCCCGAGGCTCCGGCCCCGTCTCGGGTCCCGCCCCGAGCGGGCGAGGGGCGGGGAGGAGGGGCCCTCCCTCAGGGCGCCAGCACGGCCCAGACGTGCTTGGCGCCGGCGGTGACGTACCAGCCGTGGTCGGTGGCCAGCTCGGCGATGAGGTAGAGCCCGAGCCCGCCCTCGCTGGGGTCGCGGTTCACGGCAGGGGCGGGCGGGGTGCCCGGCGCGCCGTCGCGGACCTCGATCAGCCAGGCGTTCGCCAGCGGGCGCACCGTGGCGCGGACCCGGCCGCCGCCGTGCCGCAGTGCGTTGGAGGCCAACTCGTCCAGGGCCAGGACCAGCCGGTCACGCAGGTCGGCCTGGTGCGGGCCGTCGAGGTGGGCCCGCACCTCGGCGCGGACGACGGGCAGCTCGGCGACGCTTCCGAGGTCCCAGGCGAAGTACTCCGGAGCCGCGGGCGGTCGTGCGGACGGCCACAGCTGTCGGACCGTCTCGCCTGTCACGCCGTGGTCCCCTCACGTGCTCGTCCCGCCCGGAGGCGCCCCCTGGCCGTCGCCCGATGGGCGCGACCGACCTTCGGCTCGCGAGCGAGTCGAACACCTGCGTATGGGTCAGCGCGGGCGGTCTCAAACATCGTGGGACAGCTGTCACACGGTGGCCAGTGCAGGCGGTGTGCCGCGGCGGCGCGATGAGGCCGCTCAGCGGATCGCAACCGCGGCGACACCGCGGTGGAACACCGGGCGGCGAGCCTGCTCCGGGAAGCGACCCCACCGTGAGGAGTGCTGCGATGGCGACCACCCGGCCGGCGAGCGCCCGGACGTACGACCGCACCGACCCGAACGCCCGGCCGCCGTGGAACGAGGCGGTGCCGCTGGGTCTGCAGCACGTGCTGGCGATGTTCACCTCGAACCTCACCCCGGCGATCCTGCTGGCCGGGGTCATCGGCGCGACGACCGGCGAGGCGGTGCTGCTGGTGCAGGCGGCCCTGCTGTGCGCGGGGCTGGCCACGCTGCTGCAGACCGTCGGCATCGGCCCGGTCGGCAGCCGGCTGCCCCTGATGATGGGCTCGGGCTTCGCGTTCATCGCCGTCGCCGTCCCGCTGGCCGGGGACCACGGTCTCGACGCCGTCCTCGGCGGGGTGCTGGTCACCGCCGCGGTCCAGGTCGCCATCGCGCTGGGCATCCACCGCGTCGCCGGGCTGTTCCCGCCGGTGGTGACCGGGACGATCATCCTGGTCATCGGCCTGGGGCTGCTGCCCAGCGGCGTCAACCTGGCCGCCGGCGGCGTCGGCTCCCCGGACTTCGGCGCGCCGGTCAACCTGGCCGTCGCCGGCCTCGTGCTGGTGCTCACGGTGGTCCTCAACCAGTTCTGCCGCGGGCTGCTGTGCAGCGCCTCGGTGCTGATCGCGGTGGCCGTCGGCTACGTGGTGTCGATCCCGCTGGGTCTGCTCGACCTCTCCGGCGTCGGCGACCGGCCGCTGGTCGCGGTGCCGGCGCCGTTCGAGTTCGGGGTGTCCTTCCCGCTGGTCGCGGTGCTGTCGATGGCCGTCGTCGGGGTGGTCAACATGGTCGACTCGGTGGGCACCGTGCACGCGGTGACCGAGGGCGGCGCCGGCCGGCCGGCGACCGCGCGGGAGCTGCGCGGCGGCATCCTCGCCGAGGGCGGCAGCGCGGTCCTCGGCGGCGTCCTCGGTGCCCTGCCGACGACGATGTTCAGCCAGAACATCGGCCTGGTCGCCCTCACCAAGCAGATGAGCCGGCACGTGGTCACCCTGGGCGCGGTCGTGCTGGTCGCCCTCTCGCTGCTGCCGCAGGTGGCCGCGGTACTCGCCGCGATCCCGCCCGCGGTCCTCGGCGGCGGGGTGCTGGTGCTCTTCGGCATGGTCGTCGCGATCGGCATCCAGCTGCTCAGCAAGGACGGCCTGGACACCCGCGCGCTGCTCATCGTGGCGTTGTCGGTCGGCCTGGGCCGGGGCATCGCCGCCGCGCCGGACGCCGTCGACCGGGTGACCGGCGAGTGGGGCGCGCTGTTCGACTCGGGCATCGTGGTCGCGGCCGTCGTCGCCGTCGTCCTCAACCTCGTGCTGCCCGGCCGGAAGGGCGCCGGTGAGCCGCCGGCGCCGGCCGAGGTGGTCGTGGACGACGTGGTGGCCGGGCAGCGGCCCGCGGTGGGTTGAGCGTCAGGGGGCCAGGGCGGTGAGGTACCGCCGGACGACGGACGGGTCGCGCATCACCGGGCCCATGACCGCGACGCCGTGCGCCCCGGCGGCTCGGCAGCCGGCGACGTCGTCCGGGCCGACCCCGCCCAGGGCGAGCACCGGCGGCGCGCCCGGGACCAGCGCGGCCAGCCCGTCGAGGCCGAGCGCCGGCCCGTAGCCGGGTTTGGAGGCGGTGGGGAAGACCGGGGAGAGGAACACCCAGTCGCACCCCTCCGCGGCCGCCCGGGCGAGCTCGGCAGCCGAGTGGCAGGAGCGGCCCAGCAGCGGCGGCCGCACCGCGGGGAGCGGGTCGGCGGCGGCCAGGTGCACCGGGACGCCGTCCGGTGCGCCGGCCGCCCCACCCCACACCACCAGGCCGCCCACCGCGTCGAGCACCGCCCGCAGGTCCGCGGCCAGCGCCCTCCGTTCGGGGGCGGGCAGGTCCTTGTCACGCAGGAGCACTGCCCGCGCCCCGTGCGCGACTGCCGCGGCGACCACCTCGGCCAGCGGCCCGGCGGCCTGCGTCCGGTCGGTGACGACGAGCAGCCGGGGCAGCGTCACAGCTCCGGCAGGCCCTCGAAGGAGGTGGAGGCCTCGGCGTGCCAGCGGCGCGGGATCCGGCCGGCGAGCAACGCCTGCCGGCCACCCTCGACCGCCTGCCGCATGGCCAGCGCCATCCGCTCGGGGTCGCGCGCGCGGGTCACCGCGGAGGCCAGCAGCACCGCGTCGCAGCCGAGCTCCATCGCCAGCGCGGCGTCCGAGGCGGTGCCGATGCCGGCGTCCAGCACCACCGGGACGTCGACGCCCTCCCGTAGCAGCGCGATGTTGTGCGGGTTGCGGATTCCCAGCCCGCTGCCGATCGGCGAGCCCAGCGGCATGACCGCGGCGCACCCGGAGTCGGCCAGCCGGCGACCGAGGATGGGGTCGTCGGTGGTGTAGGCGAGCACGGTGAAGTCGTCGGCGACCAGCTGCTCGGCGGCGTCGAGCAGTTCGACGGCGTCGGGCAGGAGGGTGTGCTCGTCGCCGATCACCTCGAGCTTCACCCAGGACGTGCCGAACGCCTCGCGGGCCAGCCGCGCGGTGAGCACGGCCTCGCGGGCGGTGCGGCAGCCGGCGGTGTTGGGCAGCAGCCGCACGCCGCAGCGGTCGAGCACCTCGAGCATCGACGCGCTCGACGACGCCTCCACCCGGCGCAGCGCCACCGTGACCAGCTGGGTGCCCGAGGCCCGCACCGCCGCCTCGAGGGTCTCGAGGTCGGGCACGCCGCCGGTGCCGAGCAGCAGCCGGGAGGTGAAGGTCTCGCCGGCGATCACGAACGGGTCGGTGGCCTCCTCGGAGGCGAGGGCCGGCGCCACGTCGCTGGTCAGGTCCTGGCGCGGTGCGGGGGACGGGGTCCGGGTGGGCGAGGGCATCGTCAGCCTCCTGCGGTCGGGGCGAGCACCTCGAGGGTGTCGCCGGGGGAGATGCGCGTCGCCGGCCAGCTGCTCCGGGGGACGACGTCCCCGTTCAGCGCCACCGCGACCCGGTCGTGCGCGCCGCTGCGCGCGGCGACCAGGTCGGCGACGGTGGCGTCCGCGGCCAGCTCGGTGTCCTCGCCGTTGACGGTGACCTGCATGACGGCTACCTCCCGAAGCGGTCGGCGGTGAAGGGAGCGGCGAGCTCGGGCAGCCTGCCCGTGGCCAGCAGCTCGGCGGTCACCTCGGCGGTGACCGGGGTGAGCAGCACGCCGTTGCGGTGGTGCCCGGTGGCCAGCACCAGGCCCGGCAGCGGGCCGGGGCCCAGGAGCGGGGCGTTGTCCGGCGTGCCGGGGCGCCACCGGGCCAGCGTCTCGACCAGCTCCAGCTCGCTGATCCCGGGGACGACGTCGATCGCGTCGTGCAGCAGGTCGTGCACCCCGCCCGCGGTGACGGTCGGGTCGAACCCGCGGTCCTCGGTCGTCGCGCCGACGATGAGCCGGTCGCCCGCGTAGGGCACCAGGTAGACGGGCCGGCCGCGGACCAGCGCGCGCACCGTGCCCTCGAGCAGGTCGCCCGCGCCGGCCAGCCGCAGGATCTGGCCCTTCACCGGGCGCACCGGCAGCGGCGGGACCCCGGGCAGGCGGCCGCTGTGCGCGCCGAGCGCCAGGACGACGCTGCCGGCCGCCACCGTGCCGCCGTCCGCCGTCTCCAGGCCCGCCGCCCGGCCGCCGACGACGCGCAGCTCGGTGACCCGGTCGCGCACCAGGCGCACCCCGGCGTCCAGCGCGGCGACCAGCAGCGCGGCGTGCAGGGCCCGGCCGTCGACGGAGTGGTCGCCGGCGACGAGCAGCCCACCGCGCACCCGCGGGGTCAGCGAGGGCTCGCGACGGCGGGCCTCCCGCGGGGTGAGCCGCTCGGCGTCCAGGCCCAGCTCCCGCTGGAAGGCGTGCAGCGCGGCGAGCTCGCGGACGTCGTCCTCGTCGAAGCCGACGACGAGCGTGCCGGCCGTGCGCAGCCCGACCGGGGTGCCGCTGGCCCGCTCGACCTCCGCGGCGAAGGCCGGCCAGCGCTCGACCGAGGCCAGGCCCAGCCGCAGCAGCGCCTCCTCGCGGTAGCCGGCCTCGGTGACCGGGGCGAGCATCCCGGCCGCGGCGGCCGACGCGCCGGTACCGGGGGAGTCGTCGACGACGGTGACCGAGAGCCCCCGTCGGGCCGCCTGCCAGGCCGTGGCCAGCCCGATGAGACCCCCGCCGGCGACCGCGACGTCGCTCATGCCGGCAGTCTCCGCCGCCGCAGCCACCCCGGCAGGCAGATCGGCGCGGTGAGCAGCACCGCGACACCCAGGCCCACCAGCGACGCCGACCAGCCGTTGGCCGGGTCGATGCCGAGGTCGGCCTGGCGGGCGGTCCACCACGCCGTCCAGCCGGCGCCGGGGCCGGAGAGGTGGGTCGGGAGGGTGAGCTGGTAGGCGACGAAGCCGGCGAGCCACGGCAGCAGGAGCAGCGGCCGGGCGGGGGCGGTGTCGGAGGTGTCCCAGGCGCCGCGCGGGGTGGTGGAGTAGGCGACGGCGAAGACGCCGACCAGCGGGACGAACACCGCGCCGATGAGGAAGAGGAACGGCTCGTAGGCGGCGATGTCGAAGGTCAGCGCCAGCAGCGTCGCGACGGTGCCGACGGCCAGCGCGAGCAGCCGGCGGTCCGCGCGGGCGACGAGGTTCTGGGTCGAGATCGCGGTGGAGTAGACGTTGGCGAAGGCCTCGTCGAGCTCGACGGTGACCAGCACGAGCACCGCCACGGCGCCGAGCGGGACGGCGAGCAGCGCGTCGATGACGTCGAGCCCGGAGCTGCCGTAGGCGGCCAGCGCCAGGACGCCGAGGGTGAACATCACGACGGTGGCCAGGCCGTAGCCGAGCGAGGCCCCGGTGAACGCCGCCCGGCCGCTGCGCGCGTGCCGGGTGTAGTCGGCGACCAGGGGGAACCAGGAGATCGGCAGGGCGATGACGATGTCCGCCGCCGTCCAGAAGGACGTCGCCGCGCCGTTCGCCAGCGGCGGCAGCGGCTCGGCGAGCACCTCGACGAAGAGGTACACGACCGCGGCCAGCGCCGCCCAGACGGCGTAGCGGGCCAGCACGCGGGCCACGCCGAGCGGGCGCAGCGCCATCGCGGTGGCCAGCGCGCCGGCGACCAGCACGAACGGCCAGCGCGGCGCGTCGAGCACCCGCGACGCGGCCTCGGCGATGATCACGATCTCGAAGGTCGCCCAGCCGACGCACTGCACGAGGTTGAGCGCGGTGGGCAGCGCGGAGGCGCGGCGGCCGAGGAGCCCGCGCAGCAGCACCATCGTCGGCACCCGTTCCCGCGCGCCGGCCGCGGCGGCCAGCCCGAGGAGGACCGCGCCGATCGCGGCGCCGACGACGATCGCGCCGAGCGTCGTCGACAGCGGCCGGCCCGGGAGGACGACGAACACCGCGGCGACCGGCAGCAGCAGGCTGACGCCGAGGTTGGCCCACAGGCCGAAGGAGTCGCGCAGGCCCAGCGTGGTGGCGGGGGCCTGGTCGAGGGTGAGGGGCGCGTCCGCGGTGGGCGCGCTGGTGCGGACGTCGTCCGACGTGCTCATGGTCGCTCCCTACGCCGGCATTACCCGGTCAGGTTCCAGCGGTCGGCGACGCGTCGAGTCGCCCTCTCAGCCCGGTCCGCCCGAGCTCCCGCACATGGCGGTGCCCACAGTAGCCCCGACGCGTACGGTCGCCGCCGTGCCGGTCGCCGACCTCCTCCCCCGCCACCCCGACGCCTGGCGGGGGGCGACCCGCCACCCGTTCCTCGACGCCGTGCGCGACGGGACGATCCCGGTCGCCGCCTTCGACACCTGGCTCGTCCAGGACGCGCGCTTCGTCGCCGACCTGCTGCGCTTCCAGGCCCGCCTGCTGGCACGGGCGCCCCGGCCGGCGCAGGCCGTCCTCGCCGGTGGGCTGGTCGCGCTGGTCGACGAGCTGGGCTGGTTCGAGGAGCAGGCCGCCGTCCGCGGGCTGGACCTCGGCGCGCCCGCGCTGCCGGCCACGGCCGCCTACGCGGAGCTGCTCGAGCGGCTCGACGCCGCCGACGCCGGGACGGCGCTGACCGCGCTGTGGACGATCGAGCGCACCTACCTCGACGCGTGGTCGGGAGCGTCGCCCGGGGCTCCGGGGTACCGCGCCTTCGTCGAGCACTGGACGCAGCCCGGGTTCGCCGACTACGTCGCCGGCCTGGAGGCGGCGGCGGACGGCGTCCCCGCCCCCGATGCCGACGCGGTGTTCACCGAGGTGGTCGCGGCCGAGACCGCCTTCTGGGCGATGGCGGTGGAGGCGGCGTGACGCTCTCCGCCGACCTCTGGGCGGCCAACGCCGACCTGGCCGCGGCGGCGCTGGCGCACCCGTTCGTCGCGGGCATCGGCGACGGCACGCTGCCCCGGGAGCGCTTCGCCGGCTACGTCGCGCAGGACGCCTTCTTCCTCGAGTCCTTCGCCCGGGCCTACGCCCTCGGTGTCGCGCACAGCCCCGACCGGGCCACCCTCGACGCCTTCGCCGACCTGCTCGTCGGCGTCCGCGAGGAGCTGCGGCTGCACGCCGGCTACGCCGCCCGCTGGGGCATCGACCTGGCCGGCGTCGAGCCGCTGCCGGCGACCACCGCCTACACCGACTTCCTGCTGGCCACGGCGTCCCTCGGCGGGGTCGGCGCCACCTGCGCCGCGATGACCCCGTGCATGCGGCTCTACGCGCACCTGGGCCGGTCGCTGTCGGCGGAGCGCGCCGGGGACTACGCCGAGTGGGTCACCACCTACGCCGACCCGGGCTTCGAGGAGCTCGCCGCCGGCCTGGAGCGGCTGCTCGACCGGCACGCCTCCGACGTCCCCGCGGTGCGGACGGCCTACCGGCGGGCGATGCGCCTGGAGGTCGGCTTCTTCGACGCCGCCTGGCGCGGAGCCTGACCGCCGGGTTCCACGTGGAACCAGCAGCTCTCACGGGACGCTGGTTGACTGCCGGCATGGTCGCGCCGATCCCCGAGCCGGACCCGAGCATCGATCCGACCGAGCCGGTGCCCGACGACCCGGGGGAGCTGCTCCCCGACGCGCCGGAGCCCCTCCCGCCCCCGCCGATCGAGCCGACACCCGACGACCCCGGCGGCGATCCGGGCGGCGTCCCGGAGCCCGCCTGACGGCGGGACGGACGCCGGGTCCTCCCTCAGCCGAGGACGAAGCCCAGCAGCAGGTGGCCGTTGAGCCCGATGATGAGGGCCGCGACCACCGCACCGGCGACGGTCGTGACCCGCCGGTTCACCCAGCCGCCCATCAGGTCGCGGCGGCTGGTCAGCCACAGCAGCGGAACCAGCGCGAACGGGATGCCGAAAGAGAGCACCACCTGGGACCAGACCAGCGCGGTCGTCGGGTCGCCGCCGAGCAGCAGCACCAGCAGCGCCGGGGCGAGGGTGATCAGCCGCCGGGCGAGCACCGGGATGTGCCGGCGCAGGAAACCGGCCATGACCACCTGGCCGGCGTGCGTGCCGACCGACGAGGAGGCGAAGCCCGAGGCCAGCAGCGCGAGCGCGAAGGCCAGCGACGCCCCGGCGCCGAGCTGGTCGCCGAGCCCGGCGTGCACGCCCTCCAGCGAGCCGGCGTCGCCCCCGCCGGTGAACAGCTGCGCCGCGATGACCAGCATCGCCGCGTTGACCAGCCCGGCCAGGCCCATGGCCAGCAGCACGTCGAGCCGCTGGGCCCGCAGCAGGCGGCGCCGTCCCTCGGCCGTGCGCCCGGCGGTGACGACGTCGCCGTAGCGGCCCGGGGTGAGCGCGGAGTGCACGTAGATGACGTGCGGCATCACCGTCGCGCCGAGGATGCCGGCGGCGAGCACCAGGCTGTCCGGACCGGCGAACGAGGGCACCAGGCCGCCGGCCAGCCCGCCCACGTCGACGCCCGAGCCGACCAGCGTGTAGCCGAAGCCCAGCCCGATGACCAGCAGCAGGCCGGTGATCACCCGCTCGAACGGCCGGTGCCCGCGCGACTGCGCGGCCAGCAGCACGAAGGCGACGACGGCGGTGATCAGCCCGCCGACGGGCAGCGGGACGCCGAACAGCAGGTTGAGCGCGACCGCGCCGCCGACGATCTCGGCCAGGTCGGTGGCGATCGCGACCGCCTCGGCCTGCAGCCACAGCCCCCGGGTGACCGGCTTGGGCAGCCGTTCGCGGCAGTTGGTGGCCAGGTCACGGCCGGTGGCCAGGCCGAGCTTCGCGGTCAGTGACTGGATGAGCATCGCCATGAGGTTGGCCGCGACGATCACCCACAGCAGCGTGTAGCCGAAGGCCGCGCCGCCGGAGAAGTTGGTCGCGAAGTTGCCCGGGTCCACGTAGGCGACCGCGGCCACGAACGCCGGCCCGAGCAGCGGCCAGATGCGGCGCCGGCCGGTGGCCTGGGGAGGTCGTCTCGGCGTGCCGACCAGCGTGGTGGGCAGGACGGCGGCCTCGGTCTTCGACAGGTACACGGCGGCCTCGCAGGTGCAGGTCGGTGGGCGGTCGCTCCTGTCCTGCCCCCCGCCGGTGTCACACCGGGGCCAGCCCGTGGCCCCCGGGGGCCGAAGTGAGCCTCACCTACGCCGCGCGGCCGCCACGAGTTCGTCGATGCGACGGGCGTGCGCGCCGTGCCAGTAGACCCGGCCGCACGCCGGGCAGCGGGAGAAGTCGTCGAAGGTCCGGCGGGTGCCCGGTGGCAGCCGGTCGGCCACGTCGGCCTTCGGCACCGCCTCGAGCCGGGCGCCGCAGGCGGTGCACCGGGTCAGCGGGGCCAGGGACGGCGCGAACCGGTCGAGGACGTCGGCCAGCTGGTCGTCCGGCCGGCTCCCGCGCACCAGCGCCCCGGGCACCCCGCGCCGCATCAGCAGGCCGCGGTCCTGGGTGAGCAGCACCCGCTCCTCGGCGACGGCCCGCGCGGCGAGGTCGGCGTCCTCGGCGTCGTGGGACCAGGCGGCGTCCAGACCGAGCAGCCGCAGCCGACGGGCCAGCGTGCCCAGCCCGACGTCGAGCAGGAAGCCGCCGGACGGCACCGGCTGCGGGCGGGGGACCGGCTCGACCTCGAGGACGGCGCCGGGACGGGTGCGCGCCGACAGCGGCACGGGCCGGTCGTCCACCCGCACCGCGCCCACCTCGGTCAGGGGCACGCCGGCGGCCTGGACGAGGTGGGCGACCGTGGCGTCGGGATCGAAGCGCATCCGCCGGACGCCCCGGTGCCGGTCCCGCCCCGGCAGCAGGAAGCGCAGCGGCGCCGGGACGACGACGTCGACGTCCTCGGTCACCGCTGCGCCTCCCGGCTCACACGACGACTCTGGCCTGGTCCCGCGCCTCGGTCCGCTCCTCGCCCGCTGGCGCTCGCTGCGATGCTCCCTCGGCTGTCATCAGGCGACCACGCGCAGGGTCTGCATCGACGGGTCGGCGGCGTCCGGGACCAGCATCCCCGCCCGCACCCCGGTGGTCAGGTAGTCGACGGCCTCCTGGCTGATCCGCTCCCCGGGCGCGAGCACCGGCACCCCCGGCGGGTAGGGGCTCACCATCTCCGCGGCGATCCGGCCGGCCGCCTCGGCCGCCGGCACCTGCTCGACCCGGCCGAAGAACGCGTCGCGGGGCAGCATCACCTGCTCCAGCTCCAGCGACCGGGGCTCGGGCAGGTCCACCCGGGGCGGGCGCTCCATCGACCCGGCGCCGTCCACCAGACCCTGCAGCGCGTCGAGCAGGACCTTCTCGGTCTCGTCGTCGTCGGCGTGGGTGATCCGCGCGCTGATCCGGCAGGCGTCGGCCGACCCGACGTCGACGTGCCGCTCGGCGCGCAGCCAGTCGCCGGCCTGGTAGCCGGTGATCCCGAGCGGCCGGACGTCGATGGTGAACACCAGTGGATCGAGGTCGAAGGCGCCACCGGGGCGCACCACCTCACGGCCCATCAGCGACAACCCGTCCATCCCGTCGATGGCCGCCCGGATGCGCGCGGCCCGCTCCAGGGCGCGGCCGAGCAGGTCCTCGCCGTGCTCGACCATCTGGCGCCGCCAGCCGTCCAGCGTCAGGTAGACCAGCGACGAGGAGCTCGTCGTCCCCAGGAGGTCCTCCCGGGCCTTGAGCACGTTCGGGTCGACCCGGTCGCCCTTGAGGTGGAAGACCGAGCTCTGCTCGATCGCCCCGCCCATCTTGTGCACGCTGGTCACGACCAGGTCGGCGCCGGCGTCCATGCCCCAGGCCGGCAGGTCGGGGTGGAAGGGCAGGTGCGCGCCCCACGCCTCGTCGACGATCAGCGGCACGTCGGCGGCGTGGCACGTCTCGGCGACCCCGGCGATGTCCGCGCAGGTGCCCCAGTCGGTCGGCGTGATGAGGAGCACGCCCTTGGCGTCGGGGTGCTCCGCCAGCGCCCGGCGCACGTCCTCCGGCTCCGGCGGGTGGGCCAGCTGCAGGTCCGGGTCGAAGTGCGGGTGCACCCACACCGGCTGGATGCCGCTGATGATCAGCCCGGCGACCACCGACTTGTGCGCGTTGCGGCTGACCAGCAACTTCTCGCCGGGCCCGGCGACCGAGATCATCGCGCTCTTCACCGACAGGGAGCTGCCGCAGGTCGAGAGGAAGGCCCTGTCGGCGTCGACGGCGTCGGCCATGAGGTCCTCGGCCTGCGTGGTGACCCCCTGCGACTCCCGCCGGTCGTCGAGGCCGTTGAGCGAGAGGACGTCGGAGGCGAAGACGCCCTCGCCGACGACCTCGACCACCCGGGGGTCGGCGCCGCGGCCCTGCTTGTGGCCGGGCGGGCCGTAGACGAGGTCGCCGCGGCGACGGAACTCCTGCAGTGCCTCGAGGACGGGGGCGCGTGAGTGGTCCATGGGCAGCCCCTACCCGATCGGCCGCCATGGATGCTTGAAGTCTCAAGCAACGGCGCGCACACTGGAGGACGTCGCCCCGATCCGTCAGGAGCCCGCCGTGCCCGTCCAGCGCCTCAACCACGCCGTCCTCTACGTCCGGGACGTGCAGCGCAGCCTCGCCTTCTACCGCGACGTCCTCGGCTTCCGGGTGACGACCGAGATCCCCGGTGCCGCGGTGTTCCTGCAGGCCGAGGGGTCGACCAACGACCACGACCTGGGCCTGTTCCAGGTGGGCGCCGCGGCCGGCGCCTCCGAGGCCGGCCGGCGCACCGTCGGCCTGTACCACCTGGCCTGGGAGGTCGACACGCTCGCCGAGCTGGCCCGCGTCCGCGACGCGCTGCTGCAGGCCGGCGCGCTGGTCGGGGCCTCGGACCACGTCACCACCAAGGCCCTCTACGCGCAGGACCCCGACGGGCTGGAGTTCGAGGTCTCCTGGCTGCTCCCGGCCGCGCTCATCACACCGGAGCTCACCGAGGGCGCCCCGATGACCGCCCCGTTGGACCTCGACCGCGAGATCGCCCGCTACGGGGCCGACACCCGCGGCGGCGTGGGGGTCTCCGTCCCCGCCTGAGCGTCCGGGGAGGATGCCTCCCCGTGGACCCGGTCGAGCTCGACGCCGGCGCGCTGCGCCTGCGGCCCTGGCGGGAGGACGACGCCGACGACGTCGTCGCGGCGATGCAGGACCCGGTCATGCGGCTGTGGAACGGGCTGCCGGCCACGACCCGCCCCGACGCCGTGGCCTTCCTGCGCCGGCGCGGCGACTGGACCGCCGGCGACCACGCCTCCTGGGCGGTCACCGACGCCGCGAGCGGCGCGCTGCTCGGCTCGGTGTCGCTGCACTCCGTCGCCGTCGCGCAGGGCAACGCGCAGGTCGGCTACTGGACCGTGCCGGCCGCCCGCGGGCGCGCCGTCGCCGCCCGGGCGGTGGACGCGGCCTGCCGGTGGGCCTTCGCGGCCGTGCCGCTGGATCGGGTGGAGCTGTGCCACGCCGTGGAGAACACCGCCTCCGGCCGGGTGGCCGAGAAGGCCGGCTTCACCCTCGAGGGACGGCTGCGCCGCTCGTACCGGTACGGCGACGGGCTCAAGCACGACGAGCTCATCTGGAGCCGGCTGGCCGACGACGCCGCACCGGATCTCGGCAGCTGAGCCCTCCGGCCATCTCCGCGGGGATGAGTGACGCCGCTGCGGGTCCGCGACGTCCGCGACGCCGCCGTCGTCGTCCGGGCGATGCACGAGCTCGCCGTCCGCGAGGCCGTGCCGGCGGTGACCCCGGACGACGTCGCCGCCATGCGCGCCGCCAACGAGCGGTTCGCCGCCGCGGTGCGGGCCGGGGACGTCGACGCCGCCCTGACCGCCGACGACGACCTGCACGGCGTGCTCCTGGCCCGCTGCGGGAACGCCGCGCTCACCGCGACCGTCGAGCGGCTCACCCCCGCCGTCCGCCGGCTGGAGCGCCGGCGCTTCGCCGCGGCGCACGGCGCGGAGTCCGTCGACCTGCACGACCGACTGATCGCCGCCTGTGCGCACCACCACGCCGATGCCGCCGTCGCCACCACCACCGCGATCTGGACGGCGCTGCTGTCCGAGCTGGAGGAGACCCCCGATGGCACTGCCTGACCACCCCCGGTACCCGCTGCTGTTCGGCCCCTCCCCGGTGCACCGGCTGGACCGGCTCACCGAGCACCTCGGCGGCGCCGCGGTGTGGGCCGAGCGCGAGGACGTGAACTCCGGCATCGCCTTCGGCGGCAACAAGACCCGAAAGCTCGAGTACCTGGTCGCCGACGCGCTCGCGCAGGGCTGCGACACGCTGGTGTCGATCGGCGGGGTGCAGAGCAACCACACCCGCCAGGTGGCCGCGGTCGCCGCCCGGGTGGGCCTGCGGTGCGTGCTCGTGCAGGAGAGCTGGGTCGACTGGCCCGACGCCGTCTACGACGAGGTCGGCAACATCCTGATCAGCCGGCTGGCCGGCGCCGACGTCCGGCTGGTCAAGGCCGGGTTCGGCATCGGGTTCAAGGAGAGCTGGGAGGCCGCGCTCGCCGAGATCGAGGCGCGCGGGGGCGGGCCGTACGCGATCCCGGCCGGCGCCAGCGACCACCCGCTCGGCGGCCTGGGCTTCGCCAACTGGGCGGAGGTGGCCGCCCAGGAGGCCGAGCTGGGCGTCTTCTTCGACACCGTCGTCGTCTGCTCGGTCACCGGCTCGACGCAGGCCGGCATGGTCGCCGGCTTCGCCGAGCTCGAGGAGGACGGCGCCCGCCCGCGCCGGGTCCTCGGCGTCGACGCGAGCGCCGAGCCCGCGGAGACGCGCGACCAGGTGCTGCGGATCGCCCAGCGCACCGGGCAGCTGATCGGCCTGCGCCGCCCGCTCACCCTCGACGACGTCGAGCTCGACGAGCGCTACTCCGCCGGGGTCTACGGCATCCCCGACGAGACGACGATCCGCGCCATGGAGACCGCCGCCCGCACCGAGGGCATGGTCACCGACCCGGTGTACGAGGGGAAGTCGATGGCCGCGACCATCGACCTCGTCGGCCGCCGGGAGATCGACCCGTCGTCCACCGTGCTCTACGCCCACCTCGGCGGGCGGCCCGCGCTCAACGGCTACAGCGCGCTGTTCTCCTGAGCGAGGGGCACGCAGGCGCACCGGTGCGCACACGTGGACGGGTCCGGGGGGCGGAAGGGGCCTCCTGCGCGCAACGGCGCGCCACCCGTCAGAGGGGGACGGCGAGCTCCCGGCTCTCCAGGGCCGCGCGCAGTTCGGGCCGCCACGGTGCGAGCCCGGTCCCGGCGAGGACGACGTCCCGCGCGAAGGCGTGCCAGACCGGCGCCCTGCGCACCATGCTGTGCCCGCCGGCGATGGTGAACCGCGCGATGCGCACGCCGGCCCGTTCCGCGCGGACGGCGAAGTCGGCCGAGAGCGCGGCCGGCACCCACCGGTCGCCGCGGCCGTGCAGGATCGCGACGGTCTGCCCGCGCAGGTGCTCGACGGGCTCGCCCGGCGGCGTCCACGGCGCGAGCGCGCAGACCGCCCGGACCGAGGGGTCGTCCCCGGCGCGCAGCACCGCGCGGCCGCCCATCGAGTGGCCGACCAGCACGACCGGGACGTCGTCCCCGTGGCGGGCCCGCAGTTCGCCCAGCGCCCAGCGGACGTCGGCGTACGCGTCGGCGGCCACCCCGTTCCAGCCGGCGACCCGGTAGCGCAGCAGGTAGGTGTCGAGGCCGCGGTCGGCGGCGGAGGCGCGCACGAACTGCTCGATGGCGCGCATGCGCAGCAGCGACAGCGCGCGCTCCTTGGGTGGTTGGACGCTGGCCACGGTGCCGCCGTGGCAGAAGAGGGCGAGCGCCCGGGTCGGCCCCGCGGCCGGCTGGTGGTCCAGGCCCGGGCGCCCGCCGCTGGTCGTCACCGGCGGCGGCGCCCGCCGCGGAGCGTCGCGCGGGCGCGGTCGCCGAGGTCGCCGGCCCGGTACAGCGCCCGCGTCACCGGCGTGGACCCGGTGCGCCGCTCGAGCACCTGCCCGGCCCGGCGCAGCAGCCCGGTGGCGAGGGGGACGACGACGGTCAGCAGCAGCCAGGTGCGCAACCGGCTGGTGAGGAAGAGCCACATGATCGGCAGTCTGCCTCCCTCGGCCGGTGGGGACCTCAGTCGGGGTCGGGCGCCAGGCGGACGACCATCTTCCCGACGTTGCCCCCGCGGAGCAGGTCCAGGAAGGCCGGCACGGCCTGCTCGATGCCCTCGTGCACGGTCTCCCGGACCACCAGGTCGCCCGAGCGCAGCCAGCCGGTCACCGTCTCGGTGAACTCCGGGCGCAGGTCGGCGTGGTCGCTGACGAGGAAGCCGCGCAGGGTGAGCCGCTTGCCGACCATCAGGCCCATGTTGCGCGGCCCGGGCGGCGGCTCGACGGCGTTGTAGCCGGAGATCGAGCCGCACAGCGCGGCCCGCCCGTGCACCCGCAGCGCGCCGATCGCGGCCTCCAGGTGCTCGCCGCCGACGTTGTCGAAGAACAGGTCGATCCCGTCGGGCGCCGCCTCGGCCAGCCCCCGCGCGACCCCGTCGCGGTAGCTGAAGGCGGCCGTGAAGCCCAGCTCCCGCAGCCAGGCGACCTTCTCCGCCGAGCCGGCGCTGCCGACGACGCTGCCGGCCCCGCGCAGCCGCGCGAACTGGCCGACCAGGCTGCCCACCGCGCCGGCGGCCCCGGAGACGAACACGTCGTCCCCCTCGCGGAAGGCGCCGACCCGGAACAGGCCGGCGTAGGCGGTCAGCCCCGGCATGCCGAGCACGCCCAGGTACCAGGACGGCGACACGTCCTCCTCGGCCGGCAGCCGGGTCACCGCGGCGGCGTCGAGGACGGCGGTCTCGCGCCAGGCGGCGTCGGTGAGGACCAGCGAGCCCTCCGGCAGCCCGGGTGCGCGCGAGTCGACCACCCGGCCGACGGCACCGCCCTTCATCACCTCGCCGACCTCCCACGGGGGCGCGTAGGAGGGCCCCGAGCGCATCCGGCCGCGCATGTACGGGTCGACCGACATCACGACCATCCGGACGACGACCTGCCCCTCGGCCGGCTCGGGGACGGGCACCTCGACCAGCCGGAAGTCCTCGGGGGTCGGCTCGCCGTGCGGCCGGGCCGCCAGGTGCCACTCACGCGTCGTCGCAGCCATGCCCCGATCCTGCATCGGGCCTGGTCGGTCCGCCGGGTCTGTTGCGGACCCGGCCTACGCTCGGAGCATGTTCTCCTCCCGGACCAAGACCCAGCCGGTGGCAGCCGAGGAGGCGCTGCCGGGCCGCCCGACGCCCCTGCCGAACGTCCCGGAGCTGCACGCGGTCAACGGCAACCGCATCCAGCCGCCGTTCCCCGACGGCATGCAGACCGCCGTCTTCGGGGCCGGGTGCTTCTGGGGCGTGGAGAAGGTCTTCTGGGAGCAGCCGGGCGTCTACTCGACCGCGGCCGGTTACGCCGGCGGTCACACGCCCAACCCGACCTACGAGGAGGTCTGCTCGGCGCAGACCGGCCACACCGAGGTCGTGCTGGTCGTCTTCGACCCGGCGGTGACCTCCTACGAGCAGCTGCTCAAGGTCTTCTGGGAGGACCACGACCCGACGCAGGGCATGCGCCAGGGCAACGACGTCGGCACCCAGTACCGCTCGGCCATCTACTACGCCTCGCCCGAGCAGGAGGCGGCCGCCCGCGCCAGCCGCGAGGCCTTCCAGCAGCGGCTGACCGCGGCCGGCTACGGCGAGATCACCACCGAGATCGCGCCGCTCGGCGACTTCTACTACGCCGAGGACTACCACCAGCAGTACCTGTACAAGGTCCCCAACGGCTACTGCCCGATCCACTCGACCGGCGTCTCCTGCCCGGTGGGCCTGTCCGGCGTCTGAAGGAGGACCACCCTTCCCGCCCACGCCTCGGACAAGGGGGCCGCGGGACCCTGGAGGGCGGCCGTTCCAGTACCTCGCGGGGAGGGAGTGCCGTGGCCGACCTCGGGCTCCTCGAGCAGCTGCGCCGCGAGCCGGACGTCGAGGCGCCGGACCTGGTCGCCGTCGACGCGACCGACCGGCTGCTGCTCGACGAGGCCGCCGACCTGCTCGCCGCGGCCGGCCCCGGTGCGGTCGCCGTCGTCGACGACTCCTACGGCGCGCTGACCCTGGGCGCGGTCGCCGCTGGCGCCCGCGACGTCCGGGTGCACCAGGACCTGCTGGTCGGCGAGCTGGCCCTGGCCCGCAACGCCGAGCGCACCGGACTCACGGGCACGTACCGCTCGCTGCCGCTGGGCCCCGGGCTGGCGGACGGCGTCCGGCTCGTGCTGGCCAAGGCGCCGAAGTCCCTCGACGCGCTGGCCGAGCTCACCGAGGTGGTGGCCTCCTCCGCCGCGCCCGGCGTCACGCTGCTGGTCGGCGGGCGGGTCAAGCACATGGCCCACGCGATGAACGACGTCCTGGGCCGCGGGTTCACCGAGGTGCGCGCGACGCTGGCCCGGCAGAAGTCGCGGGTGCTGGTGGCCCGCGGGCCCCGGCCGGGGGTGGTGTCGTCCTTCCCGCGCCGGCAGGAGCACCCCGACCTGGGGCTCACCGTCTGCGCGCACGGCGCGGCCTTCGCCGGCACGAGGGTGGACGCCGGCACGCGCGCCCTGCTCGCCGCACTGCCCCGGATGGCCCCCGACGCCCGGACGGCGTTGGACCTCGGCTGTGGCACCGGCGTCCTGGCCACTGCGCTCGTCCTCGCCCGGCCGGAGTTGAGCGTGCTGGCCAGCGACCAGTCCGCGGCGGCGGTGGCCTCGGCGGCGGAGACCGCGGCGGCCAACGGGGCGGCCGAGCGGGTCCGGGTGGTGCGGGACGACGCGGCGTCGACCGTGCCGGACGCGAGCGTGGACCTCGTCGTCTGCAACCCGCCGTTCCACCTGGGCGCGGCCGTGGTGACCGGCGCGGCCGACCGGCTGTTCGCCGCGGCGGGGCGGGTGCTGCGGCCCGGCGGTGAGCTGTGGTGCGTCTACAACAACCGGCTGCCACACCGGGCCGCGCTGCGCCGGCTGGTCGGCCCCACGCAGGTCGCCGCGTCCGACCGGCGCTTCACCGTCACCGTCTCCGTGCAGGCCCCCTAGGAGGACCCCGTCCTCCCCACCCCTCGCGAGCTCGGGGCGGGACCCGGGACGGGGCCGCGCGGCGAGCCCCTGGACGGGGCCGGCTCACCGGGCCCGACGACCCTGGCCGGGCGAGCGGAGCCGGGCCACGGTCGGAGGGCATGACGACGACCGAGACCCCGCCCGTCGACGCCACCACCGCCCTGGCCGAGCGGCTGTTCGACGGGGTGATCGCCACCCTGGAACTGGCCGCGGTCCACCTCGGGAGCGAGCTGGGCTGGTACCGCGCCCTCGCCGAGGCCCCCGCCACCGCGCCCGAGCTGGCCGAGCGCACCGGCACCGCCCCGCGGTACGCCCGCGAGTGGCTGGAGCAGCAGGCGGTCGCCGGCTTTCTCACCGTGGACGACGAGGCAGTCGACCCCGACGAGCGGCGCTACACCCTCCCGGAGGCGCACCGCCCGGTCCTCGTCGACCGCGACGACCTGGCCTACATGCCACCGTTCGTGCAGCAGGCACTGGTGTTCAGCGGGAACGTGCCGCGGCTGCTCGAGGTCTACCGCACCGGCGAGGGGCTCTCCTGGGCCGAGATGGGCGACGCCCGCAGCGCCCAGGCCGCCGGCAACCGGCCGTACTTCCTCGGCCCCATGGCCACGCGGGACCTCGCCTCCGTGCCGGAGATCGACGCCGCGCTGCGGGCCGGCGGCCGGGTCGCCGACGTCGGCTGTGGCATGGGCTGGTCGGCCATCGGCATCGCCCGCGCCTACCCGCAGGCCCGGGTCGACGGGTACGACGTCGACGAGCCCTCGGTCGAGCAGGCCCGGCGCAACGCCGAGGAGGCCGGCGTCGCCGACCGGGTCCGCTTCACCACGGTGGACGCCGCGGCCGCGGGGGAGCAGGGCAGCTACGACCTGGTCACCGCCTTCGAGTGCGTGCACGACCTGGCCGACCCGGTGGCGGTGCTCGCCGCGATGCGCCGGATGGTCCGCCCGGGCGGCACCGTGCTCGTCGTCGACGAGCGGGTGGCCGAGCGGTTCACCGCGCCGGGCGACCAGGTCGAACGGCTGATGTACGGCTTCAGCGTCACCTGCTGCCTGCCCGACGGGCTGTCCACCCGGCCCTCGGCGGCCACCGGCACGGTGATGCGCCCGGCCACGCTGGAGCGCTACGCCCGCGAGGCCGGGTTCGCCGGGGTCGACGTCCTGCCCATCGAGCACGACATCTTCCGCTTCTACCGGCTGCGCGACCGGGCGTGAGCCCGGCCACATTCCGGAACCAGAAAGGATCCTCGGTCGGACCCGTTGCGCTGTAGCGGCTCCAGCGGCCTGCCGAACACGGGGCAACGGCGCCACGTGGCGCGCCGATCCCTCACCGCAGGAGTGCCGGCATGGCGCGCAACCCCTGGTCCGACCGTCCCCTCGGCGTGAAGCTCGGAACGCTGGTCGCTGCCGGCGCCGTCGTCCTCGCCGTCTTCGCCTGGATCGCCATCCGGGCTCTGCAGAGCACCGAGACCACCGCGGGTGAGCTGCTGGCCAGTGCCGAGGTGACCGGGGACGTGCTGACGGCCGACATGGTGCACGACGCCGTCCGCGGCGACGTGCTCCAGGCGCTGGTCAGCGGCGGCCAGGGCGACCTCTACCGGGGTGCGGTCACCGACCTGGGCGAGCACGACCAGGCGTTCCGCGACCTCCTCGCCGAGATCTCCGGGGACCGCCTGAGCCCGGAGATCGTCGCGGCGGTCGAGGAGGTGACCCCGACCGTCGACGCGTACCTCCTCGCCGGCCAGCAGATCGTCACCACCGCCGGGCGCGACCCGGTGGCCGCGCAGGCGGCCTATCCCGCCTTCGGTCAGGCGTTCTCGGCGCTGGAGGACGAGCTGCCGCTGCTCGAGGACGCCGTGGCGGCGTTCGCGGACGACGCGGTCGCGCACGCGGACGACCAGCGCAGCACCGCCATCACCCTCGCCCTGGTGGTCGCGGTCGTGGGGGTGGTCGTCCTGGCCCTGCTCGGCTGGGTGGTCACCCGCTCGGTCGTGCGGCCGCTGCACCGCGTCGGCGCGGTGCTGGCCGCCATGGCCGACGGCGACCTGCGCGGCTCCACCGGCGTCACCAGCAGGGACGAGGTGGGCCGGATGGCCGCCGCGCTGGAGGCCTCGATGGGCACCGTGCGGGCCGTCCTGACCTCGATCGGCGAGACCACCGGGACGCTCGCCTCGGCCACCGAGGAGCTCTCGGCGACGGCCCAGGACATGACCCGGCTGGCCGACGAGTCCTCGGTGCAGAGCGGGGTGGTCGCCGATGCCGCCGGACAGGTGTCGGTCAACGTGCAGACCGTTGCCGCCGGGTCGGAGGAGATGGGCGTCTCGATCCGCGAGATCGCGCAGAACGCCAGCGAGGTGGCCCGGGTCGCGGGTCAGGCCGTGCAGGTCGCCGCCGCGACGAACGCGACCGTCGCCAAGCTGGGGGAGTCCTCGCTGGAGATCGCCAGCGTCGTCGAGACCATCACCGCGATCGCCGAGCAGACCAACCTGCTCGCGCTCAACGCCACCATCGAGGCCGCCCGCGCCGGTGAGGCCGGCAAGGGCTTCGCCGTCGTCGCCAACGAGGTCAAGGAACTGGCGCAGGAGACCGCCGAGGCCACGCAGGACATCACCGCGCGGGTCGAGGCGATCCGGGGCGACACCGAGGGCGCGGTGCGGGCGATCGGGGAGATCGCGCAGATCATCGCCCTGATCAACGACTCGCAGGGCACCATCGCCGCCGCCGTCGAGGAGCAGACCGCGACCACCACGGAGATGAACCGCAACGTCGCCGAGGCCGCGCAGTCGGCCGGGCAGATCGCGGACAACATCACCGCGGTGGCCGGCGCCGCGACCGCCACGACCCGGGCCATGACGGACGCCCGGACGGCGGTGGACGAGGTGGCCCGGATGGCCTCGGCGCTCAGCGCGTCGGTGCAGCGCTTCCGCTACTGAGGCCGGACCCCCTGTCCCGAGGGCCAGCGCCGACGGGCAGGGGTCCCCCCTCAGTGCGCCGGGCGGCTGCTGCGCGTGCGCACCGGGGGCTGCGACGACCAGGGGAAGTCGATCCAGCGGCCGGTCCGGCGCCACACGTAGTCGCAGCGCACGACCGACTGCGGCTTCTCGTAGACCACCGCCGTCCGCACCTCGGTCACGTGCCCGGCGCAGAAGTCACGCACCAGCTCCAGGGTCCTGCCGGTGTCGGCGACGTCGTCGGCGACCAGCACCCGCGCGCCGGTCAGGTCGACGACGTCGAGGGTCGGCGGCAGCACCACCGGGAGGTCGAGCCGCTGGTCGACGCCGGTGTAGAACTCCACGTTCATCACGAACAGGTTCTTGACGTCGAGGGCGTAGCCCAGCGCGCCACCGAGGAAGAGCCCGCCGCGGGCGATGGAGAGGATCAGGTCCGGCTCGAAGCCGTCGGCGGCGACGTGCTCGGCGAGCTCGCGCGCCGCGGTGCCGAACATCTCGTAGGTCAGGACCTCGCGCTCGTCGCCCACGCCGGTCGATGGTGCCAGGAGCCCGGGACTGGGCACCGGGCGGGACGCCGGGCAGGCTGACCGCATGACGAGCCTCCCGCCCGCCGTCCGTCGGCTGCTGCCCTGGCTGCTGGGCTGGTGGGCGGTGCAGGCGGTGCTCGCCGTGACCGGCCGCCTGGTGGCCCGGCGCAAGGACGAGGGCGACGAGAGCACGGCCGGGATCCGGCGGGTCGTGGTGGTCGGCGGCGAGGAGCTGCGGCCGGTCAACCCCGAGCTGTCGCGGGTGCGGTTGGACGTGCTCATGGGCGGCGTCCGACTGGACCTGACCGCGGTGCCCAGGGTGCCCGGCGGGGTGGACCTCACCGTGCGGGCGCTGATGGGGGGCGTGGGGGTGCGGGTGCCGGCCGGCTGGCACGTGTGGTGGAGCTGCCGCGGCGCGGGCGGGGTGGGCGTGGCCGAGGGCGCCGACGTCTTCACCACCGACGACGAGCGCGGGGCCGACCTGCGCGTGCACGCCGACCTGCTCCTCGCCGGGGTCGGCCTCGAGACCGCGCCGCAGGACGACAGCTGGGGCCGCTGACCGCTCAGCGCGAGCCCGGCCGGGCGACCTCGGTGGGCGGGACGTCGACCGGCGCGGCTGCTCCTCGCGCGAGGTGGCTCACGAGACGAGCCCGCGCACCCGCAGCGCGGTGATCTCGGCCAGCTGACCGGTCACCTCGGCCCGCTCGGTCTCCTCGTCGTTGTCCAGCCGGCGGTGCAGCTCGGCGAGCACCTCCCCCGGGGACCGGCCGGCCGCACGGATCAGGAAGACGTGGTCGAAGCGCTCCTCGTAGGCCCGGTTGCCCTCGGCCAGCGCGGTCCGCGTGGCGTCGTCCGCCGAGCCCACCGCGCTCTGCTCCCGCCGGGAGGCCTCCGCCTCGGGCGAGGAGCCCTCGGGCTGCTCGCCGATCCGCGGGTGGACGCTGATGGCCAGCTCGACCTCCTCCCACGGCAGCCCGCGGACGACCTCCTCGGTGCGGGCGACCAGCGCCTCGACGTCCGGGTAGGGCCGGCCGGCCACCACCGCTGCTGCGAACCGCGGCGCGGCGTTGCACGCCCGGAGGGCCTGGACGGCGCGGTCGGCGGGCTCGGCGTTGAAGTCGTCGAGGGTGGCCATGCGACGAGGATGGCAGCCGGCGGTCCACGTGGCAGCGTCGACGGAGGCCCCCCGGGCGGACGTCCTCGACGAGGCGGGGTGCCCGCCGGCGAGCGGCGTCGTGCGGGCCGTCCTCGACCGACGCGCCGCGCGGGTCCCCCCGCCCGCAACCGACCGTGGCGGCCCCCGACCTACCATCCCCTCGTGATGGCGGAGTGACTGACGAGGACCCCGGCACCCCGCTGTTCGCCGGTGGGGGCGAGGTCGGCCGCGCGATGGCCGCGGTCGACTGGTCGCAGACGCCCCTCGGCCCGCCGGAGCGGTGGCCCTCCGGACTGCGCCACACCGTCCGGATCCTGCTGACGTCGCGGTTCGCGATGTGGGCCGGCTGGGGCCCGGACCTCGCCTTCTTCTACAACGACGCGTACCGGCACGACACGCTGCAGGCCAAGCACCCGTGGGCGCTGGGCCGGCCGGCCTCCGAGGTGTGGGCGGAGATCTGGCCCGACATCGGGCCGCGCACCCGGGAGGTGCTCGACGGCGGAACCGCCACCTGGGACGAGGACCTGCTGCTCTTCCTGGAGCGCAGCGGCTACCCGGAGGAGACGTACCACACCTTCTCCTACAGCCCCCTGCCCGACGACGACGGCGGCACTGGCGGCCTGCTGTGCGTGGTCACCGAGACCACCCAGCAGGTCGTCGGCGAGCGCCGGATGGGCACGCTGCGCGACCTGGCCGCGGCGCTCGGGGCGGCGCGCTCCGCGGAGGCCGTGCTCGCCGCCACCGCCGACCAGCTCGCCCGCAACCCCGCCGACCTGCCGTTCAGCGCCGTGTACCTGGTGGACGACGAGGGCACCGCCCGGCTGGGCGCTGCGGTGGGCATCGAGCCCGGGTCGCCCGCCGTCCCCCGGGTCCTGACCGACGACCACGGGGCGTGGCCGCTGGCCCGGTTGCTGGCCGGCGAGGACGTGCTGGTGGAGGACCTCACCGACCGGTGCCCCGGCCTGCCGACCGGTGCCTGGGACCACGCGCCGGTGCAGGGCGTGGCGCTGCCGATCGCCGCCTCGGCGCCGGAGCACCAGGGGGTGGCCGGCTTCCTCGTCGTCGGCCTCAACCCGCACCGCCGCTGCGACGACGCCTACCGCGGCTTCCTCGGCCTCGTGGCCAACCAGGTCTCCTCCGCCCTCACCAACGCCGGCAGCTACGAGGCCGAGCGCCGCCGGGCCGAGGCGCTGGCCGAGCTGGACCGGGCCAAGACCGACTTCTTCAGCAACGTCAGCCACGAGTTCCGCACCCCGCTGACGCTCATCGCCGGCCCGGTCGCCGAGCTGCGCGCCTCCCCGGCCGCGGCGTCCGACCCGCGGCTGCGCGAGGAGCTCGAGGTGATCGAGCGCAACGCGCAGCGGCTGGGCAAGCTGGTCAACACCCTGCTCGACTTCTCCCGCATCCAGGCCGGCCGCATCGACGCCCGCTTCGAGCCCGTCGACCTGGCCGCCACCACCACCGAGCTGGCCAGCGTCTTCCGCTCGGCCGTCGTCCGGGCGGGGCTGGAGTTCACCGTCGACTGCGCGCCGCTGGACGCGCCGGTGCACGTCGACCGGGACATGTGGGAGAAGGTCGTCCTCAACCTGCTCTCCAACGCGCTGAAGTTCACCTTCACCGGCGGCATCGCCGTGCGGCTGCGGCAGGACGACGGCGGCGCGCGGCTGACCGTCAGCGACACCGGCACCGGCATCCCCGCCGACGAGCTGCCCCGCCTGTTCGAGCGCTTCTCCCGCGTCCGCAACGCCCGCGGCCGGTCGGGGGAGGGCAGCGGCATCGGCCTGGCGATGGTGCGCGAGCTGGTCGCCCTGCACGGCGGCAGCATCGACGTCGAGAGCACCCCGGGCGCCGGGACGACGTTCACCGTCACGCTGCCGATGGGCACCGCCCACCTGCCCGCCGACCGGCTGGCCGAGGCCGCTCCGGACGCGTCCGCGGTCTCGTCCGCCGCCGTCCCCTTCGTCACCGAGGCCATGCGCTGGCTGCCCGGTGGGGACGGCGCGCCCGGCGCCGAGCTGCCGCCGGTCGTCCCGCGCCCGGCCGCGGCCTCCGGGCGGGTGCTGGTCGCCGACGACAACGCCGACATGCGGGGGTACGTGCAGCGGCTGCTGGGCCCGCACTACGACGTCCGCACCGTCGCGGACGGCCGGCAGGCGCTCGAGGCGGCGCTGGCCGACCCGCCCGACCTGGTCGTCAGCGACGTGATGATGCCCGAGCTCGACGGCATGGGGCTGCTCGCGGCCCTGCGCGCCGAGCCGCGCACCGCCCGCGTCCCGGTGGTGCTGCTCTCGGCCCGGGCCGGTGAGGAGGCCGCGGTCGAGGGCCTGGCCGCCGGCGCCGACGACTACCTGGTCAAGCCGTTCTCCGCGCAGGAGCTGCTGGCCCGCGTCGGCGCGCACCTGCAGCTCGGCCGGGCCCGCCGGGCCGCGGAGGAGCAGTTCACCGCGATGGCCGACCTGGCGCCGGCCCTCATCTGGGTGGCCGACCCCGACGGACGGCGGGTGTTCGTCAACCGCGGCTGGACCGAGTTCACCGGCCGTCCGGCCCGCGAGGAGGTCGGCGACGGCTGGGCGCAGGGCCTGCACCCGGAGGACCGCGACCGCTACGCCGAGGTCGTCGCCGCGGCGACCGCCCGCCGCGAGGGCTGGGAGGTCGACGTCCGGCTGCGCCGCGCCGACGGCACCTACCACTGGCTGCTGGAGCGGGCGGTACCGATCGGGGGGAGGCCGATCGGGGCCGGGGAGACGTTCGCCGGGTACGTCGGCAGCTGCACCGACATCAACGCCCGGACCCGCGAGACGGCGCGGCAGACGCTGCTCGCCGAGGTCGGCACGGCCCTGGACCGGGAGACCACCGTCGAGGGCCAGCTCGGCGCGCTGGTCCGGCTGCTGGTCGACCGGCGCCTCGCGGACCTCTGCACGGCCCGCGTGCTGGGGGACGACGGACGGCTGCGCTTCGCCGGGGTCGCCGGGCTCCACGGTGGGGCCGAGGCCGCCATGAGGGCTCTCGACCCCGACACGGGGATCGGACCCGAGGTGGTGGCGACCGGCCGGAGCGTGGTGCGGGCGCAGCTGCCCCCGCTGGCTCCCGACCGTCCGGAGATCGCGGAGGCCCTGGCCGTCGGCTCGGGGATGGCGGTGCCGCTGTCCGTCCGCGGCCGGGTCCTCGCCGTCCTCGCGCTCGCGCGGCACCCGGACTCGCCGCCGTACGACGACGACGACCGGGTGCTGCTCGAGGAGGTCGCCGGGCGGGCCGCCCTGGCGGTGGACAACGCGGTGCTGCTCGCCGAGGAGCGGGCGGCGGCACGGCGGCTGGCGCTGCTGCAGCGGGCGACCGCCGAGCTGTCCGCGGCGACCACCCCGGTGGAGGTCGCCGAGGTGGCCGGCGGGCACGTCCGCGCGCTGACCGGCCCGGACAGCCGGGTCGCGGTCTACGAGGTCGACCCCTCGCACCGGGCGCTGTCCGCGCTGGCCATCGACGGTGGCAGCCCGGCCGGCCGGGAGCTCTGGCGGACGCTGCCGATGTCGACCCCCGTGGTGGCCACCACGGCCGTCAGCGAGCGACGCCCGATCTGGGTCGAGGACGTCGCCGCGGAGCCCGCGGCCGACCGCGGACTGGCTCCCGAGCTGGCCGCGTCGGCGCGGGACTTCGGGTTGGCGGCGGTGGCGGCCCTGCCGCTGACCGTGGCCGGCCGGGTGGTCGGCGTCCTGTCGGTGGCCTGGCCCGAGGTGCGGCGCTTCTCCGCCACGGACCGGGCGATGCTGCTCGCCGTCGCCGAGCAGTGCGCGCAGGCCCTCGACCGCGCCCGGCTGTACCGGGCCGAGCGGGGCATCGCCGAGACGCTGCAGCTGAGCCTGCTGCCGGCGCAGCTGCCCGCCCTGGAGCGGCTGGCGCTGGCCGCGCACTACCTGCCCGGCGCCGAGGGCAGCCAGGCCGGCGGGGACTGGTACGACGTCGTCGAGCTGGCCGACCACCGGATCGCGATCGCCGTCGGCGACGTCGTCGGCCAGGGCCCGGCCGCCGCCGCGGTCATGGGGCAGCTGCGCAGCGCGCTCTCGACCGCGCTGCTGCAGGGCTGCGGCCCGGCGGAGGCGCTGGAGCTGCTGGACCGCTTCGCCGCCCGGCTGCCCGGCGCGCTGGCCTCCACCGCGGCCTGCCTGGTCGTCGACGGTGCGGCCGGCACGGTCTGCTGGGCCCGCGCCGGGCACCCACCGGCGCTGCTGGTGACGCCGGACGGGGCGCGGCTGCTCGACGGCGCCGGCGCCGGGGCCGTCCTCGGCGTAGCCGGACGTCGTCCCTACACCGAGGGCACCGCCGACATCGCTCCCGGCGCGACCCTGCTGCTCTACACCGACGGCCTGGTGGAGCGCCGCGGGGAGGTCCTCGACGACGGCCTCGAGCGGGTCCGGGCCGCGGCCGCCCGGCACGCCGCGGCCGACCCGGTCGCGCTGACCGGGCAGCTGCTCGCCGAGGTCCTCGCCGACGCCGCCCAGCCCGACGACGTCGCGCTGATCGCCGCCCGGCTGCTGCCGGAGCCGCTGGCAGGGCGGCTGCCCGCCGACCCGCGCCGGCTGTCCGGCGTCCGCCGGGCCGTGGCGGCGTGGACGGCGGCGGCCGGGCTGCCCGGGGACACCGCCGAGGACCTGCAGCTGGCGCTGGGCGAGGCGCTGGCCAACGCGGTCGAGCACGCCTACGCCGCGTCCGCCGACGACGGCCAGTGCAGCTACCGGCTGGCCCGCGAGGCCGACGGCAGCGTGCGGGTCGAGGTGCGCGACACCGGCCTGTGGCGGCCGCCGCCGGCCGACCGCGGCTACCGCGGGCGCGGCCTGGAGCTGATCGAGGCGCTGGGCACCGACGTCGAGGTGGTGCACGAACCAGGGGTCGCCGGTACCACGGTCCGCTTCCGGGTGGCTCCCGCCGTCCCCGGCCCGGCGGTCCGCCTCGAGCGGGCGCCGGCGGCCCCCTCCGGGGACGGCGGGACGAGCGTGGCCGTGCACGACGAGTCCGGCGGCCCACGCCTGGAGGTGCACGGCGAGGTGGACCTGGCCACCGCGGCGCGGGTCCGCCAGCAGGTGCTCGCCCGGCTCGAGCAGCTGGCCCCGGGGTCGGTCGCGACGCTGGACCTCCGGTCGACCGGCTACCTGGCCAGCGCGGGCGTCGGACTGGTCCTGGAGGCCGTCGCCCGGGCGCGGCGGGCCGGCGTCGAGCTGCGGGTGCTGACCCGGCCCGGGACCCCGCCGGCGCGGATCCTCGCCCTGGCGGGGGTCGACGATCAGGCCTGGGAGGAACTGCAGGCGTGACGCCGCGCACATTGGGCACCCCTCGGGTGAGCGGGGGTGGGCGTGTACGAGGATGACGCGGCACCCGGCCCGAGCTCTCGGCCGGAGGGAGGACCGGACGAGGTGGACCGAGCGGTGGGCGGGGCCCGGGCTCCGCTGCCGCACGCGCGGAGCGGCGTCGGGTCCCCGGTCCTGTCCCGGCACGCCGCCGCGGTGGTGCGCGGGGAGGCCGACCTGCTGGCCGTGGCCCTGCCCTTCCTCGACGCCGGGCTGCGCGCCGGGGACGTCGTCGCGCTGGCCTGCCCGCCCGACGTCGCGGCGCTGCTCTGCGGCGAGCTCGGTGAGCGCGCCGGGCAGGTCCGCGACGACCCGCGGCTGAGCCTGCTCGGTGCCCGGGCGCCCGACGCGCTGGCCCACGCGCGGCGGACCGCCGAGCGAGCGGGGGACCGGCAGCTGCGCGTCCTCTCCCTCGTCGACTTCGGGCCCACCCCCGCCGGCTGGCGTGAGGGGGTGCGGTTCGAGTCGGCGGCCAACCGGGTCGTGCAGGACACGCCGGTCGACTTCCTCTGCCTCTACGACCGGCGTCGGTTGCCCGCGGCGGTCGTGGAGACCGCTGCCGCCACCCACCCCTTCCTGGTCGTCGACGGTGCCTGGGCGTCGAGCCCGGCCTACCGCGACCCGGCGGAGTACCTGCCCCGGCTGCCGTGGCCGCGGGAGCCGGTCGAGGACACCGAGCCGGTGCTCGCCCTCGACGACGTCCCCACCCTGGTGGCGCTGCGCCACGGGATCGGCCGCGTCCTCGCCGCCCGGGTGCCCGACCGCGACCAGCGGGAGGACCTGCACCTGGCCGCCGCCGAGGTCGCCGCCAACGCCTTCCGGCACGGCGTCCGGCCGGTGTCGGCGCGGATGTGGACCGACGGCGATCGGCTGGTCTGCGCCATCACCGACTCCGGGCACTCCTTCGGCGACCCGCTGGCCGGCTTCGTGCCCGCCCACGGCGCCGACCTCGGCCGCGGCGGCATGGGCCTGTGGCTGGCCCGCAAGCTCTGGGACTCCGTCGACCTGCTGCCCGGTCCCGACGGGCTGACCGTCCGGCTCAGCACCCGCCTGCGCCGCGCTTGACGCCGCCGATACCTCACTGCTGAGGTATCGGGGTGGGGGACGCTGTCGACCAAATCCTGGCCCAGTGGGCCCGGGAGCGGCCCGACCTCGACTGCAGCCCGATGGGTGTCATCGGGCGCATCTCCCAGCTGCAGCGCGAGGTCCACCTCGCCCAGCGCGCCACCTTCGCCCGCCACGGTCTCGACGTCCCCTCCTTCGACGTGCTGGCCGCGCTGCGCCGGGCCGGGGCTCCGTACCAGCTGACCCCCACCGCGCTCATGCGGACCGCGCTGGTCACCTCCGGCGCGATCACCCAGCGGCTGGACCGGTTGGAGGAGAAGGGGCTGATCACCCGTGAGCGCAGCGAGGCCGACGGGCGGGCCGTCGTCGTCACGCTGACCGACGCCGGCCGGGCGGCGCTCGACGCGGCGCTGCCCGACCACCTGGAGACCGAGCGCCGGCTGCTGGCCGGGCTCCCCGACGACGACCTCGACGCCCTCGCCGGTCTCCTGCGCCGCCTGCTGATCGCCCTCGGTCGCGTGCCGTGACACTGTCGGCCTACCGGCCGACACCGCGGCCAGGTGCCGTCCCCCTGTAGGGCGGGCCACGTCCACCACCTCGTCGCGGACCCCTCCGGGCCCACTCCTCGCCGGCACCGCTCACGCGGACACCGGCTGGCCGGTGGCCTCGAGCACCGAGAGCCACAGGTCACCCTGCGGGTCGACCTGGTTGCGGCTGGCGGTGGCCAGCGCGATCGGCAGGTGCACGAACCGGCCGTGCCAGCGGCCGACGACGGTCGCCGTCCGGCCGGCCATGGCGGCGTGGACGGCGGCCTGCGCCAGCCGTTGGCAGTAGACGCTGTCGAAGGGGTTGGCCGGCACGCTGCGGATGGCGTAGCCCGGGTCGACGTAACGGAGGCTGATGTCGCGGCCGCAGTCCCTCGCCGCGGCGGTGATCCGGTCGCGCAGCAGCGCGCCGATGTCGCCCAGTCGCAGGTTGCCCGAGGCGTCCCGGTCCTGGGGCTGTCCCGCGAAGAGCTCCTGCCCCGCGCCCTCGGCGACGACGACCACCGCGTGCCCCTGCCGGTCGAGCACCCGGCCGAGGTGGGCCAGCAGGCCGTCGAGGTCGAGGGGCACCTCCGGCACGAGGACGACGTCGACGTCCTCGCTGGCCAGCGACGCGTAGGCGGCGATGAAGCCCGAGTGCCTGCCCATCAGCTTGATCAGCCCGACCCCGTTCGGCGTGGACCGCGCCTCGGTGTGCGCAGCCCGGATCGACTCGGCGGCCCGGCCGAACGCGGTCTGGAAGCCGAAGCTGGCGTCGATCCACGGGATGTCGTTGTCGATCGTCTTGGGGATGCCGACGACGGCGATCGGCAGGCCGCGGCGGGTGGCCTCGTCGGCGATGTCCTGCCCACCGCGCAGGGTGCCGTCGCCGCCGATGACGAACAGGACGTCGATGCTCCGCGCGACGAGGGTGTCGACCATCTCGGCCGGGTCCTGGCCGCCGCGGGAGGTCCCCAGCACGGTGCCGCCCTGGTCGTTGAGCCCGCGGACGGCGGCCGGCGTCAGCTCGACCGCGTCCGCGGCACCGGCGCGGGTCAGGCCGCGGTAGCCGTTGCGGAAGCCGGTCACCGAGGCGACGCCGTAGTGGCCGCACGCCTCCAGCACCAGGCCGCGGATGACGTTGTTCAGACCCGGGCACAGCCCGCCGCAGGTGACGACGCCGACGCGGGTGCGGGGCGGGTCGAAGAACAGCCGGGAGCGCGGGCCGCCGGGCTCGAAGGCGGGCAGGTCGCGGGTGGGCAGCCCGCGGCGCACCGCCATGTCGAGGGTGTCGTCGAGCAGCACCCGGTCGGTCTCGGCGACGTAGTGGACGCTGTCGCGCGGGTCGAGCAAGGAGCCGTCGAGCGGGGAGGGGACGGTCGCCGGGCCCAGGGTGCGGACCGTCAGGTCGGCCGCCGTCAGGCAGAGCTGGTCGCCGGTGTGCACCCGCCCGATCGTCCGCGCGCGGTGTTCCGTGCGGGTTTCGGGCGCGGTTCCCCTCCCCGGCGATCATGGAGTTGCGGTGGCGACACGCCGGGGGGCTACGGGTGTCGCCACCCCAGGTCCATGATCGTCCGGGTCGGCGGCCCCCTCAGGCGAGCTCGGGCACGTCGTCCGGGGCGAGGTCGGGGCGTACCCGCACGAAGCGCAGCGGGTGGCGGAAGACGCCGGCCTGCAGCGCGGCGTCCGCGCTGACCTCGACGACGACGTCCGGGCGCACGCGGGTCAACGGCACCGACAGCCGGCCGCCGCCGAAGGCGCCGGTGCCGATCCGGTCCGGCCACGGGTGGTCCGGCCCGGCCGGGGTGAGGACGTCGGCCAGCTCGGCGGATTGCGCGGGCGAGAGCGGGCTGGTCCGGCCGACGACGACCAGCTCGCCGTCCCTGTAGCGCCCGGCCACCAGCTGGCCGGGCCGCTCGAGCGACCCGATGACGCCGCCGGCGAGCACCTCGGTGGTCTCCCAGGACTTCACCTTGAGCCACTCGCGACGGCCGGGCGCGTACCGGGTGCCGGCACCCTTGGCGACCAGCCCCTCCACCCCGGCGGGGCGGAAGTCGGCCGACCACTGCCGGGCCTCGGCGGGATCGGTGGTGACCGGCGAGAGTTGCATCGGCGGGGCCCAGCGGGCGGCGAGCTCCTCCAACGCGGCCCGCCGCTCCCGGAGCCGGCGGCCGCGCAGGTCGGCGCCGCCGAGCGCGAGCAGGTCGAAGGCGACGTAGGAGGCCGGAGCGGCGGCCACCAGCGTCCCGATCCGGCCGCGGGGGGCGACCATCCGCTGCTGGAGCAGCCCGAAGTCCAGCCGGGAGCCGTTCCAGACGACGACCTCGCCGTCGAGCACCGTGCCCGGCGGCACCTGGGCGACGGCCGCGGCGACGACGTCCGGGAAGCGGGACGACAGGTCGCGGCCCTGCCGGGACCAGACCCGGGTCGTGCCGCCGGTGCGGACGACGACCAGGCGGTAGCCGTCCCACTTGGGCTCGTAGAGGACGCCGCCGGGCAGCGCGTCGGCCCGCGGGAGGTCGCGCACCGGCTTGGCCAGCTCCACCGCGACCGGTCCGGCCAGCTCGGGCGGCACGTCGGGCAAGCCGGGCACGGACAGCGGCACGACGGTCAGCGTGGGGGTTCCCCGCCCCGTGCGCAGGGCGCTGAGCTGCCGCTTCACCCTTCCGGGGCAGGTCGCCACGTTCCGCGAGGACGCCGGGGTCCCTGCACGAGCGACGCGGGAGGTCAAGACACGATCCGGCAACGGCGGGGTACCAAGGAGGGTGATGACCGAGCGCAAGCCCCCGGGGATGGCCTTCGAGACCTGGATCGACCACCAGATCGCCCAGGCGCAGGAGCGGGGTGCGTTCGAGGGGCTCGGGGGCGCCGGCCGGCCACTGCCGCGGCTGGACAAGGAGCAGACCAGCTACGAGTGGGCGCTGGAGTGGGCGCGCCGCCAGCAGGCCGACCCGCGTGACCTGCTGCCGCCGGGCATGGCGCTGCGCCGTGAGCGCGAGGACCTCGCGCTGCGGGTCCCCCGGCTGCCCAGCGAGGCCGCGGTGCGGGCCGCGGTGGCGGAGTTCAACGACCGCGTGGAGCAGCACTGGCGGCGTCCGGCGGACGGGCCCGACGCCGTCCCGGGGCTGGCCGACGAGGACGCGCTCGTGCGGCTGTGGCACGCCACCCGCCCGCCGCCCCCGGAGCCCGAGCCGGGCGCGGCACCGCCGTCCGCCCCGGCGCGCGCCCGATGGTGGCGGCGCCGCCGTTCGCCCCGGGCGTAGCGCCGGGCGCATCCGCGGCGCAGCCGTCGGGTACGTGGTCGACCCCGAGATGAGGAGGTCGCCATGACCGAGGTACCGGGCACCGACCGCGACGCGGCGCGTGAGCACGTCCTGCACGAGACGCCGCTGGTCCCCGAGGACGTCGACGACACCGACGACGACCCGCGCACCACCGACGAGCCGAGGAACCGGGGCGACGAGGGCGAGACCGGCGACGAGGTCAAGCCGCCGGCCGGGAGCACCGACTTCGGCACGCCTTGATCCCCGCCCGGGCGCGGACTCGCGGGCGGGGCCCCGGGCCCACCCGCAGCGGTTCCCCCTGGCCGCTGCGGGTGGGGGTCCGGCGGGTCACGGCCGGGCGTCCGGGAAGGAGTCGTTCGACTCGCCCGAGGTGAGGGGGCGCGGGTCCCTGCCGGCCCGGTCGACGATCCACGCGGTGTCCCGGGCCGTGCCGTCCAGCGTCAGGCTCCAGTACAGGAGCCGCCGGCCGTCCGGGGCCCACGTCGGGAACCACTCGTCGACGCCGTCCTCCCCGGTCAGCTCCCGCACCTGCCCGCCGTCCGCCCGCATCGTGTAGAGGTCGCGGTCCGCTCCGCCGCGGTTGCTGCTGAACACGATCGTCCGCCCGTCCGGGGAGTACTCGGGGTTGTCGTCGAAGACGCCGTCCGCCGTCCGGGTCAGCCGGCGCAGGCCCGAGCCGTCGGTGCGCATCCGGTAGACCTCGGCGTTGTCGAAGCCCGACAGGGTCGAGCCGAACGCGATGTGCCGCCCGTCCGGCGACCACGAGGGGGAGTAGTCGGTGACGAAGGGGGTGGCGGTCAGCCGGGTCACCCCCGTGCCGTCGGCCGCCATCCGGTAGACGTCGCCCTCCGGGTCGTCCCGGTCCGACACGAACACGAGAGCGTCGCCGTCCGGGGACCAGTCGGGCGAGTAGTCCCCGGCCGGGCTCCCCGGGCCCGCCGTGTTGTGCGTCAGCTGGCGGACGTCGGAGCCGTCGGCGTCCATCACGAAGACCTCCAGGTCGCCGTCCCGGCCGCTGACGAAGGCCAGCTCGCGGCCGTCGGGTGACCAGACGGCGTCGCCGTCGTCCACGTCGTTGTGCGTCAGCTGCACGACGCGTCCGTCCGCCCGGACCCGGTAGATCTCGGTGTCACCGTCGCGGTCGCTGGTGAACACGTACGGGAGCACCCGCCCGCCGGCCTGCGCGGGCACGGCCAGGAGGGGCACGACGCCGAGCGCCGACACGAGGAGGACGGCGGTGCGGCGCATCGGGGACCACCTGCTCCGATCCGGTCGGCGTCCCTCGGCGTCGAGGGGACGGTCCGGACGGTGCGTCGTCCGGATGGGGACGAGCGTGGCGGATCTCCGCCGCGGCCGGATCGGGGTCAGCCCTGGCCCCGCTCCGGGGTTCCCCCCGGGCCTTGTCGGGGGACCGCTGCCCTCCCCACACTGGTAGCGGGACGCACTCGGTGGCGCACCCCAGGTGATGAGTCCTGGTGCATGGGGGGACGACGATGTCGCAGCGCCTGTTCGAAGCGTCCCCGGTGTCGCGCCTGGGCCGGTGTCGTGCGTTCGTGGAGAGCCTCGACGAGGTCGAGGACCTCGCCGGTGTCCGGGACGTCCTGCTCCCCGGACTGGCCGGTCTGCTCGGCGCCCACCTGGCCGTCTACCACGAGGTCGACCGCCGGGCCGGTCGGGAGGTGGCGCTCGGCTGGCCGGCCGAGGTCTACCGCGCGGAGCTCCTGGGCGGCTACCCCTCGGTCATGGCGCAGCACCCGATCGTCGCCTACACCATGGCCCTGCCGGCGGTGGGCGAGCCGCTGCGCACCTCGGACCTGGTGAGCCGGCGGCAGTGGCAGGCCAACCCCGTCTACCGCGAGGCGTACTACCGGCTGGAGGTGGACGACCAGATCGCGTTCGGTGCCACCGACGACGGATCCGCGTTCACCGGGGTCAGCCTCGGTCGCTCCGGTCGGGCGTTCACCGACTGGGAGCGGGACCTCGTCGGGCTCCTGTGCCCCCAGGTCGGCCGGGCGCTGCGGCGGGCCCGCCGGTCCGGGGTCGCGGTCCCGGCGCTGCAGGTCGCGCCGCTCGTCGTCCCGACGGTCATGGGCGGGGGAGGGAGGCCCCGTGCGGCGCCGGCCCTCGTCCTGCCGTCCCCCCGTCCCGCCACGGCGGAGGGGGACCCGCTCACCGCGCGGGAGCGGGAGGTGCTGCGCCTCGTCGCCGAGGGTCGGTCGAACGCGGGCATCGGCCGCGAGCTGTACCTCAGCCCGAAGACCGTCGAGACCCACGTCGCCGCGGTCTTCGCCAAGCTCGGCCTGGCCCCCCACCCGGACGACAACCGCCGGGTGCTCGCGGCGCTGGCCTGGCTGCGGGCGGGCTGAGCACCGGCGAGATCGCCGATCCCGTACGGACGCGGGGGTGCAACCGTGCGAGATCGCCGATCCCGCCGGCTACAGCAGGTCGAACTCGTTGAACGCCGCCCCGCCGGACAGCCGCGCGTAGCCGGGCCCGCGGTCGAAGAACGGTTCCTCGCCGGTGCGGGCGGCCCGGATCTCCCCCCGCAGGGCCGCGGTGGCCGCCTCGTCGGCGGTGCCGTCGTCCCGCACCACCACGCCGTAGTCCGCCCGCGCGCCGGCGACGCTCACCTTGCGCCAGGCGATGTCGCGGAGCACCTCGTCGACCGGCCGGTCCAGCGGGTCGCCCCACCCGCCGCCCCCCGTCGTCCGGATGCGGACGACGGTGCCGGCGGCCAGCGGCTCGGCGTCGGCGAGCGCGTCGACGTCGTGCTCGTCCGGGCCGCCCGGGTCCACGGTGATCTGGAACGGCCGCCCGGCGCGACCGCCGGCGACGCCCCAGCAGGACAGGATCGAGCGGTCGGCGATCGACATGAAGTGCGCGTCGCGCAGCACCCGGATGTGCTTCTCGTAGCCGCAGCCGCCGCGGTGGCGGCCCGGGCCGCCGGAGTCCAGGGCCAGCCCCAGCCGCTCCACCCGCAGCGGGAAGCGGCTCTCGGTGAACTCGGTCGGCAGGTTCCGCGAGTCCGGGACGACGTGGATGGTGTCCTCGCCGTCGGCGTAGTACCGCCCGCCCGAGCCGCCGCCGAGCACCTCGCGCATCAGGTAGGGCTGGCCGTCGGCGTCGGTGCCGTACACGCCGGTGTAGCGGATGGTCTCCTGGTCGGCGGGCATCCGGCCGCCGGTCGCCTTGGCCAGCACCCCGGCCAGGACGCCGAGCAGCCGCAGGATGACGAACGTCCGCGCGTTGGTCGGCGCCGGGAACACCGGGGTGAGCAGCGTGCCCTTCTCGGGGAAGCGCATCTCGATCAGCGGGACGACGCCCTCGTTGACGTCGAGCTCGGCCATCCGCTCCGGCGTCTCGGCGAGGTTGCGCAGGATCGGCGCCAGCCACTTCTTGAGGAAGTTGCCGTCGGCGTGGTCGCCGCAGTGGTTGATCGGCCCCTTGGCCTGCGGGCCGGTGCCGGTGAAGTCGATCACCAGCGGGACGTCGGCGGAGCTGTCCATGGTGAGGGTGATCCGCTGCCGGTGCAGCTTGGGCGGCTCCACGCCGTCGTGCTCGGCGTAGTCCTCCCAGACGTAGGTGCCGTCGGGGATCTGCGAGAGGACCTCGCGCCGGTAGACCTCCGTCGAGTTGGCCAGGATCGCGTCGAAGCAGGCCTCGACGGCGGTCACCCCGTACCGCTCGAACAGCTCGCCCAGTCGCCGCGCGCCGGCCAGGCAGGCCGAGCACTCGGCGTCGAGGTCGGCGGCCAGCGAGTCGGGCATCCGCGAGTTGCGGGTCATGATCGTCATCGCGGCCTCGTTGCGGACGCCGCGGTCCCACAGCTTGATCGGCGGGACCATCAGGCCCTCCTCGTACACCGAGGTCGCCGCCGAGGGCATCGAGCCCGGGACGGCGCCGCCGATGTCGTCGTGGTGGCCGAACGCCTGGACGAAGGCGACGACCTGCGCCTCCGGACCCGCAGGGCCGTCCACCTCGGCGAACACCGGCACGGTGACGCACAGGTCGGGCAGGTGCCCGATCCCGCCCTCGGAGAGGTAGACGTCGTTGTGGAAGTAGACGTCGCCGACGTTCATCGTCTCGATCGGGTGGTCGCGCACCACCGGGTGCACCAGGGCGGAGTACGAGCGGCCGGTCAGCTTGCGCAGCTTCCGGTCGTGGATGCCGGCGCGGAAGTCGTGCGCGTCGCGGATCATCGGCGACCGCGACGTCCGCCCGATCGAGGTCTCCACCTCCCGCTCGATCGCGGCCAGCGTGCCGGCGACGATCTCCACGAGCACCGGGTCGACGGTGCCCCCGCCGTCGGAGCGGCCATCTCCCCGGGAATGGCCACGAGTGGCGGCGGTCATCGGGCGGCCCTCTCGATCAGCAGGTTGCCGTGGGTGTCCACGGTCGCGCGGAAGCCGGGGTGCACCGGGACGGTCGAGCCGAACTCCTCGATCACCGCCGGACCGGGGACGACGTCGCCGGACGCCAGCCGGGGCCGGTCGTACGTCGGCGTCTCCACCCAGTCGTCGTCGAAGAAGACCGGCCGGGAGCCCGTGACGGCCCGCTCCGTCGCGGGCTCGTCGGCCGGTGCCAGCTCGACCAGGTCGGGACGGCGGATCGGCCCGATGCCGCTCACCCGCAGGTTCACCCACTCGACGGCCTGCCGGGGGTCCTCGGCGAAGTCGTAGCCGTAGAGCTGGCGGTGCGCGGCGTGGAAGGCCTGGGCGACGGCGTCGGCAGCCCCTCTCGTCAGCACGGCACCCAGCTCGCCGTCCGCCACGGGGACGCGCACCTCGAACGCCTGGCCCACGTAGCGCAGGTCGGCGCTGCGCTGGATCCGCTGCCGGTCGCGGGGGAAGCCCTCGCCGTCCAGCGCCTCCCGTGCCCGGGCCTCGAGCTCGCCGAAGACCGTGCGCAGGCGGTCGAGGTCGAGGTCGGCGTGCCGGCTGATCGTCGTCTGCACGTGGTCGTTGCGGACGTCGACGGTGAGCAGGCCGAACGCGCTGAGGTTGCCGGGGTCCGGCGGGACGAGGGTGCGCGGCAGACCGAGGACGTCCATCAGCCGGCAGGCCAGCAGCGAGCCTGAGCCGCCGAAGGTGGTGAGCGTGAAGTCGCGGACGTCGAGGCCCCTGGCCACCGTGACCTGGCGCAGCGCGTTGGCCTGGTTCCACGCCGAGATCTCGAGGATGCCGGTGGCGGTGCGCTCGAGGTCCAGGCCCAGCGTGCCGCCGAGACGCCCCAGCCCCTCGCGCGCGGCCTGGACCGACAGCGGGATCTCCCCGCCCAGCAGGTGCGGCGGGATCCGGCCGAGCACCACGTGCGCGTCGGTGACGGTCGGCTCCGACCCGCCGTCCGGGTAGCAGATCGGCCCCGGGTCGGCGCCGGCCGAGCGGGGCCCGACCTTGAGCGTGCCCTCCGGCGAGAGCCAGGCGATCGAGCCGCCGCCGGCGCCGACGGTGACGACGTCGATCATCGGGATCTTCGACGGGTAGGCCCCGACGGAGCCCTCGGTGGTCAGCGCCGGCTCGCCGTCCACCACGACCGCGACGTCGGTGGAGGTGCCGCCGCCGTCGCAGGTGAGCACCCGGTCGAAGCCGGCCGCGCCCGCGACCAGGGCCGCGCCGAGGGCGCCGGCGGCCGGCCCGGAGAGCATCGTGGTGATCGGCTGGTGCACGACCTCCTCGGCCGACAGCACGCCGCCGTTGCTCTTCATCACGTAGAACGGCACGCCCGGGGCGATGCCGTCCAGCCGCTCGCGGATCGCCGTCACGTACGCGCCCACCCGCGGCTTCACCGCGGCGTCGACCAGCGTGGTCACCGACCGCTCGTACTCGCGGTACTCGCGCAGCACCTCGGAGCTGATGCTCACCACCGCGTCGGGGTGCTCCTCCCGCAGGACCTCCAGGACGCGGCGCTCGTGGGCGTCGTCCGCGTAGGAGTGCAGCAGGCAGACGCCGATGGTCGCCACCCCGGCGTCGCGGAGGGACCGGGCGGCGGCGCGGGCGTCGTCCTCGTCGAGGGGGCGCACCTCGTGGCCGCGGGAGTCGAGCCGGCCGCGCACCGTGCGGACCAGGTCGGCGGGGACGATCCGCGGCGGCTTGACCCAGAAGTAGCTGTTGCCGTAGCCGTCGGGCACCGACTGCCGCGCGATCTCCAGCACCGACTCGTAGCCCTCGGTGGTGATGAAGCCGATCCGGTCCAGCCTGCCCTCGAGCAGCTGGTTGGTCGCCACCGTCGTCCCGTGGCTGACCGCGGTGATCGCGCCGCCGTCCAGCCCGAGCAGGTCGAGCACCTTGCGGACGCCGGTGAGGAAGCCCTCCGCCGGGTCGGCCGGGGTGGACGGCGTCTTGGTGGTCGTCGTCCGGCCGGTCGCCTCGTCCACCGCGACGACGTCGGTGAAGGTCCCGCCGGTGTCGATGCCGATGCGGACGCGGCGCGGTTCCATGTGCAGATACCTTAGGGCTGAGATACCTCGGCGGGAAGCATCAGACGGCGGAGATCGCCAACGCGGTGGTGACCACGACCAGCGCCACGCTGAGCGGGGTCAGCGCCAGGGCCGTCGCCCGGACGGCGGGCAGCCGACGGTGGCGCACGGCGAGGACGACGAGCGCCACGGCGACCAGCAGCAGCACGCCCTGGCCGATCCAGCCGGCGGTCAGCCAGGCGCTCGTGGTCGCGCACGGCTCGCACCCGGTCGAGGTGCAGCTGTACGTGTTCGTGCAGTTCGTCATCACGCCGAAGCCGACGCCGAGGCTCCCGACGGTCGCGAGGAACAGCACGACGGCGAGGGCGACGCCCAGCGGCGCCCACACCGTCCAGGGCCGGACGGGCGGGGAGTGCCCGGGCGCGGTCATGCGGGCACCCTGCCAGGACGGCGGGCCGCCGGCCCGCAGCCGGGCCGTGCGGCGCCGGGGCGGGCCCCTACCCCTCGGTCCCGCCGTCCAGGGAGCCGGTCGAGCGACCGGCGTCCTCGACGGCGGCGCCGGCGGGGTTCGGGCGCTCGACGTCGTCCGCGCCGGGGCGCTCGTCGCCGCCCGTGCCCGCCTCGACGTCGCTGTCGTCGTCGAAGCCGCGCAGCGCGTCGTCGGGAGCCAGGAAGGCGTCGTCGGGACCGGTCATGGCCTCTCCTCAGTCGATGTGGACGTCCTTGAGCACTACCCCGCGGAAGGCGGCCAGCCGCTCGGCGGCCTCGGTGACCGCCTCCCGCGGCACCGGCGTCCACAGCTCCACCGCCACGGTCAGCGTCGAGCCGGCCTTGCGCGGCCGCCAGGTGCCCGCGACCTCGCCGCCGGCCAGCACCGCGCCGGGCCGGCCGAGCACCGGCCACAGCGCCGTGGCCCGGGCGGGGTCGTCGACCAGCAGCGGCCGGTCGCGGGCCTGCAGGAACGGGTCGAACGGGCCGAGCAGGAACACGCCGGCCGCGGGCGGGACGTCGTCGACCCGGTCGGCGTCCTCGGCCAGCAGCCAGCGCCGCTCGCCGTCCACCGTCACCTCGACGGCGTCCTCCGGCCAGCGGGCCTGCACGTCCCTGACCGGCGCGTCGAGGTGGCCGGCGGCGAGCTTCGGCGTTGCGGGGCCGAGCAGCCGCAGGTAGCCGCGGACGACGTCCAGGTGCGGCGGCACGGTGGCGGCGGGGGTCAGGCCGGGGACCGGGCGCAGCACCGGCGGCGAGGTATCCGGCTCCAGCTCCAGCCCGGCGCGCAGGGCGGCCAGCCGGAACGGCATCTCGTACAGGTGCGTGGTGCCGCAGGGCCGGCAGGACCGCAGGTGCGGCTCGGGCATGAGCGCGGTCAGCCGCGTGGACACCTCGCCCTTGACCATCGGCGCCGTGACCAGCGAGCGCATAGCGTCGGCGACGGCGTCCAGCGCCTCGAGGTCGCCGATGCCCGCGGCCCTCAGCGGCTTCGAGGCGTCGTGGATGCGCTTGCCCGCGTCGGCGTCGGAGAACGGCGCGGTGGCCGCGACGACCCCGGGCAGGTCGGCCCGCCGGTACAGGTGCGGGGCGCCGCGGAGGGTCCACACGGTGGCCAGCTCGTCGCCGGCCAGCGCCGCGGTGTCCACGCCGCGCAGCGCGAGCGCCCACAGCCCGCCGTCGGGCCCGGTGTCCTGGACGCCGAGGTCGAGGACGGCGGTGCCGGCCGGGTCGCCGGAGGAACGGCCGATCTGCTGGGCGTGCACGCGCAGGTCGAGGACCTGCCGGCGGCTCAGGGACGGCGGCACGCGTGCACGCTAGCGCCCCGCACCGACCGGCGGAGGGTGCTCCCGGGTCGCGCCGCCCACGCGCTGGAGCCGGGTGTCAGGGGGCATGCCCCCGCTGGTGCCGCGCGGTCAGAGCACCTTGCCGGGGTTGAGGATGCCCAGCGGGTCGAAGACGTCCTTGATCCGCTGCTGGAGGCCGTAGGAGGTCTCGCCGAGCTCCTCCCGCAACCACTTCCGCTTCAGCACGCCGACGCCGTGCTCGCCGGTGATCGTCCCGCCGAGGTCCAGGGCCAGCCGCATGATCGCGTCGAAGGCCGCCTCCGCACGCACGGCGGCGGCCGCGTCGCCGCGCTCGAAGACGACGGTCGGGTGCATGTTGCCGTCACCGATGTGACCGGGGCAGACGATCAGCACGCCGCAGTCGGCGGCGATCTTCTCCATGCCGGCGAGCAGGTCGACCAGCCGGGCCCGCGGCACGGCCACGTCGTCGACGAGGGTCACGCCGAGCGCCTCGACGGCCGGGTTCACCAGGCGCCGGGCCTGCAGGAGCATCGCCGACTCGGCAGCGTCCTCGGCCACGGCGACCTCCGCGGCCCCCTGCTCCTCGCAGATCAGCCCCATCGCCGCGACGTCGGCGGCGGCCAGCGGGCCCCGGTCGGACTGGGTGATCAGCAGGGCCTCGGCGTCCTCGGGCAGCCCCATGTCCCGGTAGGCCTGCACCGCGCGGATGCACGCCCGGTCGAGGAACTCCATGAGCGACGGGCGCATCCCCGAGGCCATGATCCGGGCCACCGCCAGCATCGCGTCAGCCGTGCGGTCGAACACCGCCGCCATGGTCAGGGCGGGCTCCGGGGCGGGCCGCAGCGCCAGGGTGGCCTCCGTGATCACCCCCAGGGTGCCCTCCGAGCCGACCACCAGCCGGGTGAGGTCGTAACCGGCCACGCCCTTGGCGGTGCGCCGTCCGGTGCGCACCACCTCGCCGTCGGCCAGCACCACCTCCAGGCCGCGCACGAAGTCGGCGGTGACGCCGTACTTCACGCAGCACAACCCGCCGGCGTTCGTGGCCAGGTTGCCGCCGATCGTCGACATCTCCCACGACGACGGGTCCGGCGGGTAGAACAGCCCGACCTCGGCCACCGCCCGGGAGAGGTCGGCGTTGACGACGCCCGGCTGGACGACGGCGACCTGGTCCACCTCGTCGATCGCCAGGATGCGGTCCATCCCGACCAGGGAGAGCAGCAGCGCACCGTCCACCGCGTTCGCCCCGCCGGACAGGCCGGTGCGGGCGCCCTGGGGCACCACCGGCACCCGGTGGTGGCTGGCCCAGCGCATGACCTCCTGCACCTGCGCGGTGCTCGTCGGCCGGGCCACGCCCAGCGGCGCGCCGGCCACGCAGAAGCTGGCGCTGTCGAAGCGGTACGCCTCGGTGCTGGCCTCGTCGGTGAGCACGATGCCGGCGGGCAGCCGACGGGCCAGGTCCTCGATCGGTGCGGTCACGACTCCTCCTCCGGCCGGGATCTCACCGGTCCCTCACGACCCGACCCGGGCCACGGCGGAGACCCCGAACCGGTCGGCGACCTGCTGCTTGATGCCGGCCGGGAAACCGACCATCGAGGCGCGGTGCGGCGCGGCCAGCTCCACCTGCGCCTTGCCGTCCCCGGCGAAGGCGGCGGTGCAGCGCTCGGGCTCGGCGTTGGCCAGCACGAGGATCGCACCGGTGGCGCCGACCGCGCCCCCCATCGTGAGCACGGTGGTCGCGCCCACGTAGATGTCGCGGTCGAACACCTCGAGCTCGTCGAGGAGCCGGCCGGCGTCGCCGGAGGAGTCCTTGAGCCCGGTCACCGGGAGATCGGGGAGCACCTCGACCGGGATCCCGGGGGAGGCGGCGAACGGGAAGTGGTAGGCCAGCAGCGGCCGGCCGGCGGCGGCCTGCGCGACTCGTTCGTAGTACCGCCGCGGGTCGGCGACCGCAGGCGGCGAGAGCGCCAGCGCGGCGTCGGCGCCGGCGTCGAAGGCACGTGTGGTCAGGTCGGCGGCCTGGGCGCCCGTGGGGGCGCCGGTCCCGGCGAGCACGGGCACGTCGGCCGGGACCGCCGCCCTGACGGCGGCGATCAGCTCGCTGCGCTCATCGGCGGACAGCGACATGGCCTCGCCCGTGGTGCCGGCGACCAGGACGGCGCGCATGCCCAGACCGGTCAGCTGGACGGCGAGGTCGGCGGTGGCGGAGGCGTCGAGGCGGCCGTCGTCGTCGAAGAGCGTGACGAGGGCGACGCCGACACCGGTGAACAGCGGGGGCACGGGGATTCCTCTCGGACGTTGGTGGGTCAGCCGGCGACGGTGGCCGCGGCGGGGTCGGCGGTCAGCTCCGGTGCGAGCTCGGTGAGCAGTCGCAGGACCAGTTCCGCTCGGCGCACGCGCTCACGGCCCAGGTCCTGCGCCATGGCACCGATGTGTGCGCCCACGGGATAGATGTTGGGGGCGTTGCGGAGGCCGAGCTTCAGGTACACCGGAGCCGCCACGCGGACGACCTCGGGGACGTCGTAGAACCGGACGGCGCCACCTTGGTCGTCGGGGACCTCGACGTACATGTCGATCGGCACCGTCGTCGCCGCCCGGATCTCGGCGATCTGGGCCACCGTCAGGTCGGTGGAGACGTTCAGGCTGGTCGCGCCCAACTTCTCGTAGAGCGCGGCGGTCGGGCCGTTGGACAGCGGCATGAGCACCGAGGTCTTCAGCACCAGGTCCTCGGGCATCCGGCCGTCGGCCTTCATCCGGCCCAGGAGCGCGAGCACGCCGAGGTCACCGATCAGGAGACTGCGGACGCCGAGCCGGACCGCGCGCTCGGCGTCGCAGAGGGAGGCGGCCACGGCCGCGTTCCCCCGGGCGGCTGCGCCGACGGCAGCCGCCACCTTGGCCTGGCCGCCGACGTCCCAGGCGCTGCGCGGGCCGAGGAAGAGGTTCACCTCGATGTCGCGCTCGGCGCCGAGGGCGACCATCCGCGCGATCTCGGCGTCGGTCAGCATCATGACGCCGCTGCCCTGCGAGACCCGGTGGACCGGGACGCCGCGGCGGTCGGCCTCGTCGAGGACGGCCGCCATCACGTCCGGGCCCTCGCAGCTGGGGATCTCGACCTTGTAGCGCGAGCCGTCGGGGAACCGACCGGCCGAGTCGGCGCCGTCGGTGAGCACCGGGTGCCCCAGTCCGGCGCACAGGCTGTTGATGCGTCCCAGGGTCATGACCGGTCCTCCGTCAGTGCGACCTCGGCGGTCCCGATGGTCGTCCGCGTCCCGTCCGCGCTCGCCGTCCAGACCTCGAGGGAGACCCGGTCGCCGTCCTGCCCCGTGACGCGGGCGCCACAGGTGACCGGCTCGTCGCGGAAGTCCATCCCCCGATAGCTCACGTCCAGGACGGTCAGCCGGCCGCGACCGGCGAACCACTCCTCGACCAGCCGTCCCAGCCAGGCCGTCTTGAGCAGCCCGTGCACCGCGAGCTCCCGGTGACCCCGCTCGTGGGCGAAGGGGAGGTCGTAGTGCATCTCGTAGAAGTCGCCGCTGGCGCCGGCGTACTGCACCAGGGTCCGCAGGGTGGCGGTCTCGACCCGGGTGGTCTCGTCGGCCCGCTGCTCCGTCGCGCTCATCGCCGCACCCGCGTCCCGACGTGGCGGACCGCGAGCGTGCCGTCCGGCAGCCGGAACTCGGTGACGAAGGTAAGCAGGGCCAGCGTGCCCGACCGTCCCGTCTTCTCCTCCACGCCGGTGAAGGTCAGCTGCGAGGTCACCTCGTCGCCCAGCCGCAGCGGGCGGTGCACCTCGAACCGGTCGCCGCCGTTGATCCACCCCATGCCGTAGGCCAGTGCCTCCGGCATCGTCGGTGGTTCGGTGAGGAAGCAGGCGGTGATGGTGGCCGGCACGTCGGTGCCGTCCTCGTCCGCGCCGATGGCCCGCCGGTAGTCGCGGAGGTGGCGCCGCTCGACGACGTCGACGCGCTCCTCGGCGGTCCAGCCGATGGCGGCCTGGAGCGCCTCCAGCGGGCTGGTGCTGGTGTCAGGCGTGTCCGTCACGCCGCATCGCCTCCTCTTCCTCCTGGCGGATCCGTGCGAACCACGCCCGCGACTCGGGCGAGTGGCCCTCGGCGTCGTCCGCGATGCTGAGCAGGAAGGTGCGCTGGCCGTGGTGCGCGAGCGTGTGCGCCATGCGCTCCACGTCACCGGCCTCGACCAGGTCCATCAACGGACGGTGGCGGGCGGCATCCTGCCGGGCCGTCTCGATCTCCGCGCGGGCCCGCCGGTTCATCGCCATGCACATCCGCATCTGCAGCGACAGGGACCGGTAGACGTCCTCGAGCCGCCGGTGACCCGCCAGCCCGACGATCGCCAGGTGGAAGGCGAAGCTGGTCTCCACCACCCGTGCGGCGCCGGGTTCCTCCGCGGCGGCCTCCAGGTCGGCGAACGCCTGGCGGAGCCGGTCCAGCCGCTCCTGCGAGCGGACGGGCACGCCCAGCCGGACGGCGATCTGCTCGATCTCCTCGCGCAGCGACACGATCTCGTAGATGTCGTGCGGCGTGACCGACGCGACGACGGCGCCCTTGCGGGGCACCTGCACGATCAGGCCCTCCTGCTCCAGGACCCGCATCGCCTCGCGCAGCGGCGGGCGGCTGACGCCCAGCTCCTCGGTCAACCGGTTCTCGATCACGCGGTCGCCGGGGCGCAGTTCCCCGTTGAGCACCATCTGGCGGAGGGCCTCGGCGGCCAGGGCGGACATGCTCGGCGGCGCCTCGATGCGGCGCGCGGAGGACACCGGGTCCGGTGGTGCCGTCACGGTGCTCCTCCTTCCTGTCTCGGGGTCGGTGCCCCAGCCTGCCCGGCCGCGGTGAGCGCGCCCTCTTCGTAACGGATCGTGCTGTGACCCTTGTCATGGTGCCCGGTCTTTTGTAGACAGTAGTCCACTCGCTGTGAGGCACACCACCCTGCAGCGCCGGAACTTCGGAACGGAGGCTGCGGATGGCGGTCGGAACAGGTGGCCCGCTGGCCGGCGTGACGGTGCTCGAGGTGGGCGCCTTCATGGCCGCCCCCTTCGCCACGATGCAGCTGGCGGATCTCGGCGCCCGGGTCCTCAAGGTCGAGAACCCGACCGGCGGCGACCCGGTCCGGGCGACCGGCCCCTTCCTCGACGGTGAGAGCTCGCCCTTCGTGCGGCTCAACCGGAACAAGGAGTCGGTGGCGCTGGACCTCAAGTCCCCCGAGGGCAAGCAGGCGTTCCTCCGACTGGCCGCACGGGCCGACGTCCTGGTGGAGAACCTCCGGCCCGGGGCGATGCGGGGGCTCGGCTTCGGCTACGAGGCGATCCGCGAGGTCAACCCCCGGATCGTCTACGCCTCGGCGTCGGGCTGGGGCCAGGACGGCCCGCTGGCAGCGCTGCCGGGGCTGGACATCATGGCCCAGGCCCGCGGTGGGCTGATGAGCATCACCGGGACCCCGGACGGCGACCCGGTCAAGATCGGCGTCCCGATCTGCGACCTGGTCTGCGCCATGTACGTCGCCCTCGGGGTGACCGCCGCGCTCAAGGAGCGCGACCGCTCCGGCGAGGGCCAGTACCTGGACGTGTCCCTGCTGGAGAGCGGCGTCTCGTTCGCCATCTGGGAGGCCGGCAAGTACTTCGCCACCGGTGAGGTGGGCCGCCCCCTGGGGTCGGCGCACCAGAGCACGGCGCCCTACCAGGCGGTGCGGACCGCCGACGGCCACGTCACCGTCGGCGCCGTCACCCCGAAGACCTGGAAGGGGCTGTGCACGGCCCTGGGCCTCGAGGAGCTGCTCGACGACGAGCGCTACGCCGACGCCTCCACGCGGCACGGCCACCGCGACACCCTCATCCCCGCGATCGAGGCGGTCACCACCACCCGGACCACCGCCGAGGTCGTGGCCGCGCTCGACGGGGCGGGCGTGCCGTGCGCCCCGATCGCGGACTACGGCCAGGTCTTCACCGACGAGCACCTGGACCAGCGCGGCTACTTCTGGGACGCCCCGCACCCGACCCTGGGGCCGATCCGCCAGCTCGGGTCGCCCATGCGCCTCTCGCGCACCCCTGCCCGTCAGGACAGCGCCGGTCCCCAGCTGGGGACCGGGACCCGCGCGGCCCTCGAGTGGGCGGAGATCCCGCCCGCCGAGATCGACGCGCTCATCGAGTCCGGGGTCGCCGCCGACCCGGCCCACACCGTGGCGGCCGCCCCCGACCTCGCCCCGCTCCCCGCCGACGACCGACCCCTCTGAGGAGCCCTCGCATGACCAGCACACTCGAACCCGGTGTCCAGGGCGTCCTGGAGCGCACCGTCGAGGCCGAGCACTGCACCCGCCGCGGTGAGTACGACATCTTCTCGACGCCCAACCTCGTCCTCCTGCTGGAGGAGGCTGCGATCGAGGGCCTGGCCCCGCACCTCCGGGACGACCAGGCCAGCGTGGGCAGCAAGGTCGACGTCGCGCACATCGCCCCGACGCTGCGGGGCCAGACCGTGCGGGCGACCGCCACCGTGACCGAGGTCGACCGTCGCCGCGTCCTGTTCGACATCCGCGTCGAGGACGACGAGGAACTGATCGGCCACGGCACGCACGAGCGGTTCGTCGTCGACCTGCCCTCGTTCGAGGGCCGGCTCGCGGCCAAGGCCGAGCAGCTCCGGTGATCCCGCGCCACCCGATCCGTCCCATCCGACGAGGAGTTCATGTGAAGCGCACGCGTTCCGCCGTCCTGGCCACGACCTCGGTCCTGGCCCTGTCCCTCGCCGCCTGTGGCGGTGCCGAGTCCGGTGGTGGCTCGGCCGGCGGCGGCGGGTTCACGCCGCGCGGCGACGTCACGATGATCGTGCCGTTCGGCGCCGGTGGCGGCAGCGACCTCGCCGGCCGCGCGACCGCCACCATGATCGAGGCGGCCAACGGAGACGTGAACGTCAACGTCGAGAACCGCGAGGGTGGCTCCGGTGCCGTCGGCTACTCGGCCTTCCTCGGTCAGGCCGGCGACGCGGAGACCCTGCTCGCCACCGAGACGGCCCTGCTGGCCCTGCCGATCAGCGGTGAGGTCGAGTTCGACTACACCGACTTCACGCCGATCATGAAGCTGGGCGACGACTACACCCTCATGATCGTCAACGCCGACAGCCCGTACCAGACCTGCACCGACGTCGTCGAGGCCGCCAAGGCCGAGCGGGTCACCGCCGGCATCAGCGGCATCACCGGCCTGGACAACATCGTCTTCACGCTCACCGAGCAGCAGACCGGCGTCGAGTTCGACCGGGTGCCCTTCGAGTCCGGCGGCGAGCTGACCGCCGCGCTGCTCGGCGGCCAGATCGACATCGCCTCGCTCAACCCGGGCGAGATCATCGGCCAGCTCGAGGCCGGCGAGGTCAAGGCGCTGTGCGCCTTCTCCGAGGAGCGCTACGCCGACTACGAGGAGCTGGCCGACATCCCGACGGCCGGGGAGCAGGGCATCGACGTCGCCTTCGCCCAGTTCCGCGGCGTGCTCGCACCCGGCGGCATCGACGAGGCGGCCCGCCAGTTCTGGATCGAGACCATGGAGGCCGCGGTCCAGACCGACGAGTACCGGAAGTACATCGAGGAGAACTACCTGCAGGCCAACACGGCTGCCGGTGACGAGTTCGTCGAGTACCTCGAGGGCAACAACGAGCTGCTGAAGCAGGTCCTGGCCGGATGAGCACGCCCCCGGCCAGGCGGGGCATCGCGGTCGAGCAGGCCGTCGTGTACGGCCTGCTCACCGCCCTCGGCCTCGGCGCACTCGTCATGGCTCTCGACTACGGGCTCTTCCTCGAGGAGTCCCGCGTCGGACCCGGCCTCGTGCCCGCGGTGGTCGGCGGTCTGGTCGCGCTCATCGCCGGCTGGGAGCTGTTCGGGACCCTGCGCGGTCGCCGGACCCCGCACGACCGCGGGCTGGCGGAGGTCGTCGCCGCTGCCGCGGTGGACGCCCCCCAGGGCGGCACCTCGTCGGGGAGCGCCACCCCGGGGGGTGTCCCCGCCGGTGGGTCCGGCTCCATGTCCCCGGACGGCGGCCCGGTCCAGATCCCCGGTTCCGGCCCCGGTCCGGATGACGTGGACATCTTCGGGCGCACGCCCGAGCAGCGGAACCGCCAGCTGTGGACGGTCAGCGCCGCGCTCGTCGTGGCGGCCCTGCTCGTCCCGCTGCTCGGGCTCCTCGGATCCCTCTTCGTCCTGTCGGTGTTCGTCTCCGCGGTGGTGGAGCGGCGGGCCTGGCTGCCCTCCCTGATCGTGTCGTTCCTGGCGGTCGCGGCGGTCTACGGCGTCTTCGTCGGTTTCCTGGGCGTGCCGCTGCCCACCGGGCTGATCGGCATCGGAGGCTGACGTGCTCGACAACCTCGTCCTCGGCTTCTCGACCGCGCTGAGCCTCGAGAACCTGCTCTGGTGCTTCGTCGGCGTGCTGGTCGGCACCGTCATCGGCGTCCTGCCGGGTCTCGGGTCGACCACCGGCGTCGCGGTGCTGCTGCCGCTGACGCTCTCCCTCGAGCCGGTGACCGGCCTGATCATGCTGGCGGGCATCTACTACGGCTCGCAGTACGGCGGGACCATCACCTCGGTCCTCATCTCCACGCCCGGTGAGGCGTCGAGCGTGGTCACCACGCTCGACGGCTACCAGATGGCGCGGCAGGGGCGGGCGGGTGCGGCCCTGTCCATCGCGGCGATCGGGTCCTTCGTCGCGGCGATCATCTCGCTCGCCCTGCTCGTGGCGCTGGCGCCGCCCTTCGCGGAGTTCGCGCTGGACTTCGGTCCGCCGGAGATGCTGGCCGTGATGATCCTCGGCCTCGCCACGATCATCAGCTTCGCCGGCGACAACCGGGTGCTGGGGCTGCTGATGGCGCTGGTCGGGCTGCTGATCGCGACCGTCGGCGTCGACCCCGGCAGCGGGACGTCCCGGTTCACCTTCGGGTCCATCTACCTGCTCAGCGGCATCCCGTTCGTCGAGGTCATGATCGGCCTGTTCGCGGTGGGCGAGGTGCTGTACCAGATCCGGCAGGGGGCCGCGGCGCCGATCCGTGCCGGGTTCAGGGAGCTGATGATCAGCCGTGAGGACCTCCGCCGGTCCGGGGGACCCATCGTGCGGGGGAGCTTCCTCGGCTTCCTCTTCGGCATCCTGCCCGGTGCCGGCTCGACCCTGGCCTCGTTCATGGCCTACGGCATCGAGAAGCGGGTCTCCAAGCGGGGCAAGGAGTTCGGCACGGGCGCGATCGAGGGCGTGGCCGCTCCGGAGGCGGCCAACAACGCGGCGGCCAACGCCAACTTCGTGCCCACCCTGACCCTGGGCATCCCGGGGGGCGCGACCACGGCCGTCCTCCTGGGCGCATTCCTGATCTACGGCATCCAGCCGGGCCCGCTGCTGTTCGACGAGCAGCCCGACCTCGTCTGGGGTCTGCTGGCGTCCTTCTTCATCGGCAACGTGATCCTGCTGGTCCTCAACCTGCCGCTGGCCCCGGTGTTCGCGCAGCTCCTGCGCGTGCCCTACGGCTACATGTACCCGCTGATCCTGCTGACCAGCCTGGTCGGCGCGTACTCCATCACCAACGGCATGTACAGCGTCTGGGTGGTGCTGGTCTTCGGCATCATCGGCTACGTCATGAAGCGGCTGGACCTGCCCATGGCTCCGCTGGTCCTCGGCCTCGTGCTCGGCCCGTTGTTCGAGAAGGCGCTGGTCCAGACCTCGGCGATCGGCGACGGCGACCTGCTCATCGTCTTCACCCGCCCGCTCGCCCTGGCGGTGATGGTGATCGCCATCCTCCAGCTCGCCGCGCCGAGCATCATGGCCCGGCTGCTGCGGCGCCGTGCCACCACCCGTTCCCGGCGGTCCGACTCCGCCGACAGCACCCCGGAGGGCTCCACCCGTGGATGAACCAGAGCTGCTCGTCACCCAGGACGGCGGCGTCCTGACCGTCACGTTCAACCGCCCCCGCCAGCGCAACGCGATGACCTGGGGGATGTACGAGGGCCTCTACGAGGCCTGCGAGAAGGCCGACGCCGACGACGACGTCCGGGTCCTCGTCCTGAAGGGGGCGGGGGACAAGGCGTTCGTGGCCGGCACGGACATCGGCCAGTTCGCCGACTTCCGCGAGGGCTCGGAGGGCGTCGCGTACGAGGAGAAGATCGCCCGGATCGTCAACCGGCTGGAGGACGTCGACGTCCCGACCGTCGCGGCCATCCGGGGCTTCTGCGTCGGTGGCGGCCTGGGCATCGCCTCGGTCTGCGACCTGCGGATCGCCACGCCCTCGGCTCGCTTCGGCATCCCCATCGCGCGGACCCTGGGCAACTGCCTCTCGATGAACAACTACTCGCTGCTGCTGAGCCACCTCGGCCCGGCGCGGACGCTGGACATGCTGCTGCGGGCGCGGCTGTTCACCGGCGAGGAGGCGGCCGCCGCGGGGTTCGTCGCCGAGCTGTGCGCCGAGGAGGATCTCGACACCGCCACGGACGCCGTCGTGACCACGCTGCTCGGGCACGCGCCGCTGAGCATGTGGGCGGCGAAGGAGGCGGTCCGCCGCATCCGCCGTGCCGCTCTGCCCGACGGGGACGACATCGTCAGCCGGGTCTTCGCCAGCGAGGACTTCCACTCGGCGGTCGCCGCGTTCGCGACCAAGCAGCCCGTGGTCTGGCAGGGCCGGTGACGGACCCGTCCGCCACCGGCCCGTTGGCCGGCACCCTCGTCGTCGACCTGTCGCGGGCGCTGGCCGGACCGCAGGCCACGATGATGCTCGGCGACATGGGCGCCCGGGTCATCAAGGTCGAGACGCCCGGGACCGGCGACGACTCCCGGTCCTGGGGGCCGCCGTTCGTCGGCCCGGAGGACGACCCGGTGTCGACCTACTTCCTGTCGGCCAACCGCAACAAGGAGTCGCTGCAGCTGGACCTGAAGTCCGAGACCGGGCGCGGGGCGCTCACCCGGCTGCTGGAGCGGGCCGACGTACTCGTGGAGAACTTCCGGCCCGGGGTGCTCGACCGGCTCGGCTTCGGCATGGCCCGGCTCGAGGAGCTCAACCCCGGCCTGGTGGTCCTGTCCATCAGCGGCTTCGGGCACGACGGACCGGAGGGCGGGCGCGCAGGCTACGACCAGATCGCCCAGGGGGAGGCCGGGCTGATGTCCCTCACCGGGCCCTCGCCGGAGCAGCCCACCCGGGTCGGCGTGCCGATCGGCGACCTGCTGGCCGGCATGTACGGCGCGTTCGGGGTGGCCGCCGCGCTCGCCGAGCGGGCCCGGACCGGCCGCGGGACCGTGGTCCGGACGTCCCTGCTCGCCGCGATCGTCGGCGTGCACGCCTTCCAGGGCACCCGGTGGACCGTGGCGGAGGAGGTCCCGCACGCGACCGGCAACCACCACCCGGCCATCGCTCCCTACGGCGCCTTCCGCGCGCGGGACGGGATCATCCAGGTGGCCGTCGGCAACGACGCCCAGTGGCGCGCCATGGCGGCCGTCCTCGGCCTCGACACCGCCGACCCGCGGTTCGCCACGGGCCGCGACCGGGTGGCGCACCGGCCGGAGCTGGTCGAGGCCATGGAGGAGCGGCTCGCCACCCGGCCGGCCGAGGAGTGGCTGGCCCTCCTGGCCGGAGCCGGCGTGCCCTCGGGCAGGGTCCGCACGCTGGACGAGGTCTACACGTGGGAGCAGACCCTCAGCCAGGGTCTGGTCATCGACGTCGAGCACCCCACGCTCGGCACCGTGCAGCTGCCCGGACCCCCGCTGCGGCTGGAGACCCTGGCCGGCGCCCCGGCCGGCCGGCAGGGGCACGGCGCGCCGCCGTTGCTCGGGCAGCACGACGAGGAGATCCTCGGCTGGCTGGAGGAGGGAGACGGCCGATGACGCACGTGGTCCGCTACGAGGCGGACGGGGAGGTGCTCGTCGGCGTCCTCCACGACGGTGCCGTGCGGCCCGTGCCGGCCGTGGGCTCGGTGGCCGAGCTGCTGGGCAGGGACGTGGCTGCCGCCAGGTCCGCGGTGGAGGCTGCGGTCGGTGAGCCGGCCGTCCCGGTGGGCGCGGTCCGGCTGCTCCCGCCGGTCGACGGGCTGACCGAGGTCTGGGCCTCGGGCGTGACCTACGAGCGGTCGATGGACGCGCGCGTCGAGGAGAGCCAGAGCCAGGACGTCTACTCCCGGGTCTACGCCGCCGACCGGCCCGAGCTCTTCTTCAAGTCCGTCGCCTGGCGGGTGGTCACCGATGGTGAGCCGATCGCCGTCCGGCCCGACTCCGCGGTGACGGTGCCCGAGCCGGAACTGGCGGCCGTCGTCACGGCGACCGGGGAGGTGTTCGGCTACACCGTCTGCGACGACGTCTCCTCCCGCGACATCGAGGGGGAGAACCCGCTCTACCTGCCCCAGGCCAAGGTCTATGCCGGGAGCTGCGCGCTCGCCGCCGGGATCCGGCCGGCGTGGGAGGTGCCCGACCCGTCCCGGCTCGGCATCGAGGTCCGGGTGAGCCGCGCGGGGGAGACGGTGTTCGAGGGGGCGACGTCGACCGCCCGGATGCGCCGGTCGGTGGCCGAACTCGTCGCACACCTGGTGGCGGCGCAGGACTTCCCCGCCGGCGCGGTGCTCTCCACCGGGACCGGGATCGTGCCGGGTCTGGACTTCACGCTGCTCGAGGGGGACCAGGTGGAGGTGACCGTCGAGCACGTCGGGACCCTGACCAACCCCGTCGGCACGCTGGACGCCGCGCGGGCGGCCGCCGCGCGACGCGCCCCGGCCGGGGCGGTCCGGGGACGGCCACCGGCGCGGTGACCCGGGGACGACGCGTCAGCGTCGGGGCCGGCCGATGCCGACGACGTACAGGACGAGCAGGGCGGCGCCGGGGACCGACAGCCAGATCCACCAGGGGTACACGCCTCCCTCGCTGGTGAACGAGACTAGCCCCCACACCACGAAGTTCACCGCGGTCGCGCTCGCCCAGATGATCGTCAGCACCCGCATCGCGGTGCCGGCGTCGTCGTCGGAGAACCGCTGACCGGGCGGCGGCGGAGGCGGCGGCGCCGGTGGCGGCTCGGGCAGGTCGCGGGTCACCCGGGACAGGTCGCCGCGAGTGCGCGCGGCCCAGACCGACTGCACGCGGGCATCGAACTCGTGCAGGTCGAGCTGCCCCGCAGCGACGGCGCGGCGCAGGCGCTCCTGGACGGCGGCCCGCTCGGGGTCCGACACGCGCAGCTCGTCGGGGTGCACCGGGTCGCTCACGCTCTGATCGTCGCAGCCCGGCTGCCTGCCGTGGGAGGTGCGACGCGCGGCCGGACGCCGGTCCCGGGACGTGGAGGCTGGCCCCGGGTGGCCGTCCGGGACGACCCTGCACGGATGGTGGGTCCCTTCCTCCAGGCATACCGGCTGGTGCGGGAGGTGGTGCTGCTCGTCAGGCAGCCGAACGGGCGCGCGTTGGCGCTGCTGCTGGTACTCCAGCTCGTCGGTGGGACCGTCTCCTGCACGTCGACCGAGGGCTGGTCCTGGCTCGACGCCCTCTACTTCAGCGCGACGACCCCGGCCACCGTCGGGCTCGGCGACCTCGCGCCGGTGACCGCGGCGGGCACGCTCTCCACGGTCGTCTCCATCCTCACCGGCGTCGGCCTGCTGGCGACCTCCATCTCGATGCTGGCCCAGCAGTTGCGGCCGGCGCCGGGGGCAGACCGCGACTGACTCACTCCCCGGCGAGGGTGCGCAGGATCCGGGCCAGGGTGGCGCGGTCGTCGGCGTCCAGCCGGGCGAACAGGTCGCGGTTGTCGGCGGCGCGGGCGGCGGCGATCTCGGCCTGCACCCGCCGTCCCTCCTCGGTGGGCGTGAGCACGACCGCCCGCCGGTCGCTGGGGTGGGGCGTCCGCTCGACCAGGCCGCGGGCCTGCAGCGCGTCGGCGACCTCGGTGGCCGAGCGCGGCGCGATGTGCAGCGCCTCGGCGAGCTCGGAGAGGCGGACGCCGGACCGATCGGTGACCACCCGCAGCGCGCGGACGTGGTGGGGGGAGAGGTCCCAGGGCGCCAGCGCCTCCCGCCACCGCCGGCGCTGCCCGCGGGTGACCCGCACGAGCAGCTCGCCCAGGGCCTCGGCGTCGTCGTCCGGCATGCCGGGAATCCTACCGGTCACCTCGTGGTTCCCTCACCATGAGGTAGCCTCAGTATCCGACACGGGAGGTGGTCGTCATCGACGACTCCAGAGGACCAGGCGGGCGGCCGGGCCGCACCGTCGATCCGGCCGACCGGGCCCAGCTCGAGCGCAACCCGGTGCCGCTGCGCCGGGTGACCGCGCTGTTCGCACCCTTCCGCTGGCAGGTCGCCGCGGTCGTGGTGCTCATCGTCGCCTCGTCCGTGGTGGCGCTGGCGACGCCGTTCCTCGTCAAGCTCGTCATCGACGAGGCGCTGCCGCGGCAGGACGTGCGGCTGCTGGTCTGGGCGGTCCTCGGCATGCTCGCCGTCGCCGCCACCACCGCCGTCCTCGGCGTGGTGCAGACCTGGGTGTCGACGACGGTCGGGCAGCGGGTCATGCACGGCCTGCGGACCTCGGTGTTCAGCCACCTGCAGCGCCAGTCGCTGGGCTTCTTCACCCGCACGCGCGGCGGCGAGGTGCAGTCGCGGCTGACCCACGACATCGCCGGCATGCAGTCGGTGGTGACCTCGACGGCGACGTCCCTGGCGTCCAACGCGACCACCGTCGTCGGCACGGTCGTGGCGATGGTCGCGCTGTCGTGGCGGCTGTCGCTGCTCTCGCTGCTCGTGCTGCCGCCGGCGGTGGTGCTCACCCGCAAGGTCGCGCGGATGCGGCGGACGGTCACCGCCCAGCGCCAGCGCCACCTGGCCGACCTGCACGCCCAGGTCGAGGAGGGGCTCAGCGTCAGCGGCGTGCTGCTCGGCAAGACCCTCGGTGCCGGTCCCGCCCAGTCGCGGCGCTTCTCGGAGACCTCCGCGGACCTCGTCGGCCTCGAGGTCCGCGCGCAGCTGGCCGGGCGGTGGCGGATGGCCACGATGAGCATCGTCTTCGCCGGCATCCCGGCCTTGATCTACCTGGCGGCGGGCCTGCCGGCGACCTCCGGCGGGATGACGATCGGCACGCTGGTCGCCTTCACCGCCCTGCAGGGCACGCTGTTCCGCCCGCTCATGGGCCTGCTGGACGTCGGCGTGCAGGTGACCGCCTCGATGGCGCTGTTCAGCCGGGTGTTCGAGTACCTCGACCTGCCGGTGGAGGTCGACGACCCGGCCGACCCGGTGCCGCTGGACCCGGCCCGCGTGCGCGGCGACGTGGCGCTGGAGGGCGTCTCGTTCACCTATCCGGACGGGCACCGGCCGGCGCTGGCCGACGTGCACCTGACCGTCCCCGCCGGGACGACGACGGCGCTGGTGGGGGAGACCGGCTCGGGCAAGAGCACGCTGGCCTCGCTGGTCGCCCGGCTGGCCGACCCGACCGCGGGCCGGGTGGCGATCGACGGCGTCGACCTGCGCGACCTCTCGCTGGCCACGCTGTCGCGGGTGGTCGGGGTCGTCGCGCAGGAGACCTACCTCCTGCACACGACCGTGCGGGAGAACCTGCGGCACGCCCGCCCCGACGCGACCGACGCCGAACTCGAGGACGCCGCCCGCCGCGCCCAGGTGCACGACGTGATCGCCGCGCTGCCCGACGGCTACGACACCGTCGTCGGCGCCCGCGGGCACCGGTTCTCCGGCGGGGAGAAGCAGCGGCTGGCCATCGCCCGGACGCTGCTGCGCGACCCGCGCGTGCTGGTGCTCGACGAGGCCACCAGCGCCCTGGACACCGGCACCGAGCGGGCCGTGCAGGCCGCGCTCGACGAGGCCAGCCGGGGCCGGACGACGATCACCATCGCGCACCGGCTGTCCACCGTGCGGCACGCCGACCGGATCGCCGTCCTCGACGCCGGCCGGGTGGTCGAGAGCGGCACGCACGACGAGCTCGTCGCCCGCGGTGGCCGCTACGCCGCCCTCGTGGCCGCCGGCGACCGCGAGCCCGCGCTGGCCGCCTGAGCCGACGCCTGCTGCGCGTCCTCCCGCCCGGCACGACAGCGGCGCCGGCGGCCGACCTGCTCCTCCGGACGACGTCCTGGTGCCCGGGCTCCGACGTGCCCGGCGAGCCCCGGCGGGTGTCGTCCCGTGCCGGCGGCGTCGGGGCCATCCGGGAGGAGTGCGGGGGAGGTGGCCGCTGTCGGCTGGCCCGGTCCCGGGACCGCTGACACCCTCCGGGGTGCTGGATCCGCCGGCGCACCGTCCCACCGACCCACGAGGGGCTGCGATGACGCAGACGACACAGGTGACAGAGAGCTTCAGCCAGGAGGCCGACGCGATCCTCGGGCGCGCGGTCGGGGGCGACGCCCCGGTCGCGGGGGTGGTCGCCATGGCGACCGACCGCGAGGGCAACGTCTACGAGGGGACCGCCGGCGCCCGCCGCATCGGCGGAGACGTCCCCATGACCACCGACACGGTCTTCGCCCTGTTCTCCACCACCAAGGCCGTCACCGCCACCGCCGTCCTGCAACTCGTGGAGGAGGGGCGGCTGGACCTCGATGCCCCCGCCCGGACGTACGCACCGGCGATCGGCGCGCTCAAGGTGCTCGACGGGTTCGACGACGACGGCTCACCCCGACTGCGCGACCCGAAGCGGGAGGTCACCACCAAGCACCTGCTCACCCACACCGGCGGCTTCGGCTACGACTTCTTCAACGAGCACTACGACCGGCTGGCCAGCGAGCACGGGCAGCCCGGCATCATCGCCGCGACCGAGGCCTGCCTGCGGACCCCGCTGCTGTTCGACCCGGGCGAGCGATGGGAGTACGGCAGCAACATCGACTGGGCCGGCCAGGTGGTGGAGGGCGTCGTCGGAGAACGGCTCGGCGACGTCTTCGCCGCGCGGATCTTCCAGCCCCTCGGGATGACCGAGACGACGTTCGAGCCGGACGACCGGCTGCAGGGGCGCCGAGCGACGATGCACGCCCGGGGCGACGACGGGTCGCTGACGCCGATGGACGGCTGGGACCTGCCCCAGCCGCCCCAGGTGCACATGGGCGGGCACGGGCTCTACGGCACGGTCGGTGACTACATGCGCTTCATCCGCATGTGGCTCGACGACGGCCGCGGGGAGGACGGCGCCGTCCTGGAGCCGGAGACCGTGCAGATGGCCGTGCAGAACCACCTCGGTGACCTCGAGGTGAGGATGCTGCCCGGGGTCATCCCGTCGCTGTCCAACGACGCGGAGTTCTTCCCCGGGCTGCCCAAGTCCTGGTCGCTGCCGTTCATGGTCAACGACGAGCGGGCGCCGACCGGCCGACCCGCGGGCGCACAGGGTTGGGCCGGACTGGGCAACCTCTTCTACTGGATCGACCGGGAGAACGGCTACGGCGGCTTCTGGGCGACGCAGGTCCTGCCCTTCGGGGACGCCACCTCCCTCGGCGGCTACCTGGAGTTCGAGACGGCGCTGTACGCGTCGCTGGAGCGCTGACCGACGACAGCGGGCGGGACCGGGTCCTCCCGGTCCCGCCCGCTGTCGTGCGCGGGCGCCCCTCAGAGCGTGGACGTCCAGGACTCCAGGTGGGAGGACGCCACCGGGAAGACGACGACGAGGAGCAGCGCCGCGGCGGCGAGCACCAGCACGAGCGCCGTCGTGACCCGCACCGCGAGCGGGCCGGGCAGGCGGCGCCAGATCCAGGGGTACACGGCTCAGACCTCCTCGAGGGCCGCGGGGCCGTCCGGGGCCTCGGCCTTGGGGACCGAGTCCTCGAGCTCCCCGTGCACGACGAGCCGCTCACGGGTGGAGAACTTCGGGTGGCAGGTGGTCATGGTGAGGAAGGCGCCGGTCGGCTCGCCGTTCGCCGCCCCGCCGGGCGTGGGCGCCACGACGCTGCTCTCGCTCGGGTCCACGATCGTCGTCGTCGTCACCCGGTAGACGTGCCACGCGTCCACGGTCTCCACGACGACCGGGTCACCGGGCGCGAGCAGGTCCAGGGCGAGGAACGGGCTGCCACGGCCGACGCGGTGGCCGGCCATCGCGAAGTTGCCCCGCTCCCCGGGCATGGCGGAGCCGACGTAGTGACCGGGCCCGTCCTCGAGCTCGTCCGGGTCGGTCCCCTCGACCACGGCGCGGGTCCAGTCCGCGCCGAAGCGCGGGACGTGCACGAAGGCGAAGGCCTGGCCGAGGTCGGGCTCGGGATCGGGCGTGCCGGTCGTCCAGTCCTCGCGGAGCTCCTCGGCGACCCGGTCCTGCGCCCGGTCGCTGGAGAGGTCGGTCACCCAGACCTCGTAGACGACGAAGAGCAGCAGCACCGCGCCGGCGGTGACCGCGAGCTCGGAGAGCCCGCGGACGAGCGTGCGGGTCATCGGTCCCCCTGTCCGATGGCGCGTCCCGCCCGCCGGGCGCCGGCGGGCGGGACGCGGGTGGCCACGGTCAGGACGCGGAGCCGGCCTTGCGGCGACGGCTCACGACCAGCCCGGCGCCACCGCCGGCCAGCACCAGACCGCCGATCGCGGCCAGGCCCAGGACGTCGGCACCGGTGGTGGGCAGGGGGGTGCCGTACTCGGTCGGCTCCGCCGGGTCGGTCGGGCCGCCCGCGTCGGTCGCGGGGACGACGACCTCGCGGGTGGCCGTGGTGGAGGCGCCGTCGTCGTCGACGACGGTCAGCGTGACGGTGTAGGTGCCGGCAGCGGCGTACTGGTGCACGACCTCCTCGCCCTCGGCGGGGGCGGAGCCGTCACCGAAGCTCCACGTGAAACCGGCGATCTCGCCGTCGCTGTCGGTCGACCCGGCGGCGGAGAAGGTGAAGGTCGCGCCGGTGTTGGTGGCCGTGACGGCGGCGATCGGCGCCTGGTTGGCCGGGTCGCCCCCGGGGTCGCCGCCGGGGTCGCCGCCGGGTTCGCCGCCCGGGTTCCCGCCGGGGCCACCGCCCGAGCCGGAGCTGAACCGGAACTCGTTGCAACCGAAGGTCAGACCGTGGACGACCACGTCGGCGCCCGGCTGGTCGATGAGCTGGAAGCCGAGGCTGGTCACCGTGGCGGCGGGGTAGGCGGCACTGATGTCGGCGAGGGTGCCCTCCTCGGGCGCCTCGGCGGCGTCCGGGTCCATCGCGGTCAGCGGGCCGAACGCGCTCTCCCAGACGTCGGTCGGCTCGCCCGCCCCGGGTGCCCAGTACACGAGGAGGTCCTCGCCTCCGGCGCCCGGCCCGTCGAGGTCGACGTAGAGCTCGTACGTCGGGTGGTTGTCGAGGGGCTGCCCCGCAGCCGGCGTGGTGTCGAGGGCGTAGTTCGACTGCGCCGTCGCGTCGGCGAGCGCGATGTCCAGGCCGTCCATGAACCAGGCGGCGTAGGCGGCCCCGTCCGGGTCGGCGTCGGCCGACGGGGTCGTCATGCGCAGGCCCCCCGGGAGCACCTCGGCAGTGGCGCCGCCGCCCACTCCGCTGAGGGCGCCGGTGAAGGTGCTCTCGAGGCCGGCCGTGTCGAGCGTGGTGACACCGCAGCCGGACGCCGAGGCGACGCCGGGCGCGGCCGTGCCGAGCAGGGCGGTGGTGCCGAGGGCGAGTGCCCCTGTGGTGACGAGACCGGTGGTGCGCTTCACGATGACCCCCCGTGGTCGTGCACGCAGGGGTCGGCCGGCCCGTCCCCCGTCGGGCAGCAGGAGCGTCGAGGTGGGCGTGCGGCGTGGCACACCCCCGGACGCCCGCCCGGGTGACTCCCAGGCTGGGGGTCGGCCGCCGCGTCGTCACGGTGCGTGACCGCGCGAGCAGCGCCGATGAGTCGCCGGCCGGTTCGTCGTCCTACCCGCAGAGGCCGTCACCGGAGGCGGCCGGCACCCGAGGAGGAGCGCCGTGCGACCGCTCGTCGTCACCGAGTTCACGACGCTGGACGGGGTCGTGCAGGCCCCCGGCGGCCCCGACGAGGACACCACCGGCGGCTTCGCGCACGGCGGCTGGCTGGTGCCGTTCTTCGACGAGACCCTGGGTGGGCAGATGGACGCCTGGTTCGCCGGCGTCGAGGACTTCCTGCTCGGCCGCGGGACCTACGAGATCTTCGCCGGGGCCTGGCCGCAGGCGCCGACGGAGGACGACCCGGTCGCCGAGGCGCTCAACACGCGCACCAAGCACGTCGCCTCGCGGACGCTGACCTCGCTCGACTGGTCCGGCGCGCGGCTCGTGGAGGGCGACGTCGTCGAGGCGGTGCGCGCTCTCCGGGACCAGGACGGCGGCGAGCTGCAGGTGCACGGCTCGCCGGGCCTGGTGCAGACGCTGCTGCGCGCCGACCTGGTCGACGAGCTGCGCCTGGTCGTGGCGCCGGTGGTGCTGGGGGAGGGCAAGCGGCTGTTCGGCGACGGCGCGATCCCGCGGTCGTGGCGGCTGACCTCGTCGGCGGCCACGCCGACCGGCGTGCTGCTGTGCACCTACCGCCGGGGCGGCGAGGTCGAGACCGGCGCGATGGGCGCCGAGTACGGGGACGCCGTCAGCGGGTGAGCGCCGGCAGCGTCGCCGGCGACCTCGTCCGCGCGCGGCGCCCAGCACCGTCCGCGCCGCCTGGCGGCGCGACGGCAGGAACCAGGGGAGCGACGGCACCCGGCCCGTGTACGGTGCCCAGCCCCACGCCGTGGCCCGTCCCCGCTGGGTCACGGCCCCCCGGCCCGAGGCGGGCGGTCGACCCGGGGCCGGCGTAGCGGAGCGGGCGGGGTCGCCGCGCCCGCTCGGCACGCGCGATGGTGCGACCCACCCTCGTGCCGGCGCGGATGGCACGGGCTCCTCTCGTCCTCGTCCGTCGGCAGGCACGAGGGGACCTGGAAGGCGTCTCACACCGACGGGGGAAGGCGACGGTCGCCGCGACGGTTGTCCTGGGCAACACCGGTCGAGAGGTACGTGAGCACATGAGCATCCCGTTGTCCGTCCTCGACCTGGCGCCGATCTCCAAGGGTCAGACGCCGGGCGAGAGCATCGCGGCGAGCGTCGCGCTGGCCCAGCGCGCGGAGCAGGCCGGCTACCGCCGCGTCTGGTACGCCGAGCACCACAACATGCCGACCATCGCCTCCTCGGCGACCAGCGTGCTCATCGCGCACGTCGGCGCGCACACCTCGTCCATCCGGCTGGGCGCCGGCGGCGTCATGCTGCCCAACCACTCGCCGCTGACGATCGCCGAGCAGTTCGGCACCCTCGAGGCCGTCCACCCGGGCCGCATCGACCTCGGGCTGGGCCGGGCGCCGGGCTCGGACCAGAACACGATGTACGCGCTGCGCCGCGACCCGCGCTCGGCCGACCGCTTCCCGCAGGACGTGCTCGAGCTGCAGGGCTACCTGACCGGCGAGACCACGGTGCCCGGCGTCGACGCCGTCCCCGGCAAGGGCTCGAACGTGCCGCTGTACATCCTGGGCTCGTCGATGTTCGGCGCCACGCTCGCCGCCGCGCTGGGCCTGCCGTACGCCTTCGCCTCGCACTTCGCGCCGGCGATGCTGAAGCCCGCGGTCGAGGCCTACCGGCGCGAGTTCACGCCGTCGGCGCAGCTCGACCGGCCGTACGTGATCGCCGGGGTGAACGCGGTGGCGGCCGACAGCCGCGAGGCCGCGGAGTCCGCGTACGCCGCCGTCCGCCGGACGCTGGCCGTCGGCCTGTTCGGCCGGGGCAGGCAGCTGTCGGACGACGAGGCGCAGCTGCTGCTCGACGGCGGCGCCGGGCTGCACGTCGACACGATGCTGACCCACACCGCCGTCGGCACGCCGGCCGAGGTGCGCGAGTACCTGACCGGCTTCGCGCGGGAGGCCGACGCCGACGAGCTGATCGTCGCCCACCAGTTCCCCGGGGTGGAGGGCCGGCTGCGGTCGGTGCAGCTCACCGCCGAGGCGATGGAGACCGTCGCCGCCGCCTGACGACGGACGAGGGCCCTCCCGCAGCGGGAGGGGCCCTCGTCGTCGGCGCGTCAGTACCAGTTGTTGGCCTGGTGGAAGGCCCATGCGTTGCAGGCGGTGTCGTAGCGCTCGTCGATGTAGATGAGGCCCGCGTCGATCTGCAGGTACGGGTCCGAGGTCTTGGCGATGCCGGTGGTGGCCCAGGTCGCGTCCAGGAACTGGGCGATGCCGTACGCGGTGCTCGTCGGGTTCTGCGCGGTGGGGTTCCAGTTGCTCTCGGCCTCCCACAGCTGGTCGAGGCAGTCGAACTGGGCGGCGCTCCTGAACTGGCTCGCCGCGTAGTCCTTGTAGGCCTGTTTCGCGGATGCCGCGTGGGCGACCGACTCGCCGGTGGCGGTGAGCGCGACCGTCATGGCACCCGCGGCGGTGAGCAGGTGCAGGGTGCGGCGCGGGGTCCGGGTGTGCGCGTGCATCGGGCAGTCCTCCTGGGCGATCTGCGGAGGGCGCACGCCGAGGGCCGGCGCGCGCCGGTGGCGGGTCGTACGGGTCGGGGCGCTGCTGCCAGAGGCATGGACGGGACAGGGGGTGGCCGCCGGCCCGGGGTGGTCCGGGCCGGCGGCCGACGGCGACGGTCAGGTGGTGACCGGGGCGCAGTCGCGGTCGTCGGAGTAGTGCGGGGTGGCCGCGATGCCCTGCAGGCCGAGCAGGTTGTCGAACGGGTCGATCACGACCGCGGTGACGAACGGCCCGTGGGGCGTACGCCCCTGGTACTCCTTGGCGCCCATCTCCTGCAGGCGGGCGAGGGTGGCGTCGAGGTCGTCGACCCGCCAGTGCACGATCACGCCGCCCGGCCCGGCCACGGTGCCGGGTGGGGCCTTGGTGCGGTCGGCGATGGCGAGCTCGGCTCCTGAGTCGCCGACGGCGAACTTGGCGTACTGGACGCGTCCGCCGGGCCCGGGCCGGGTGAAGAAGGGCCCCGCACCCAGGAGGTCGGTGTACCACTCCGTGGCCGCGGCCACGTCATCGACCAGGTGGATGAGGGTGGAGATCCCGCGCAGGGTCATCGTCGGCACTCGTCCCTCAGGCCTCGGGCTGCCAGTCGTCGGCCTGCCAGCGGTAGAACACCGTGGCCACCGAGTCCTTCGGACCCTGCCAGCCCTCCGGCTGGTACGGGCTCACGTAGGGGCTCAGCTCGTGCATGACCTTGGCGAACGCCGGCCGGTGCGACTCGTGGTTGGCGCGCACGGCCGCGGCCTTCTCGACGTCCTGCTCGAGCAGGTGCACGAAGACGTCGTCGATCGAGTACAGCCAGCGCCCGGTCACACCCGTCTCGACGGGCAGGCCGCCCGCGTCCGAGTCGGCGAACACGCGGGCGATGTCGGGCTCGGCTCCGGGCTTCATCCGCTGCACGATCACGGTCAGCTCGCGGTCCTCGGGCACGTCGCCCTCGGGCAGCCAGCGGTAGAACTCCTTGGCCACGGAGTGCGAGGGGTTCTCCCAGTAGCTCGGGTACGGCGTGACGTACGGCGCAATGGCCTCGGCGATCGCCTGGAACGCGGGCAGCCCCCGTCGCTGCCCGGACACCGCCGGGTCCTCCTTGCGCTCGATGACGTGCAGGTAGAGGTCCTCGTGCGACAGCAGGATGCGGCCGATGACGCCGAGGTCCTGGGGGCGGGTGGCCCGGTCGTAGTGGTCGAAGACCGGGCCCACCTTGTCCTCGCTGCCGGGCACCATGTGGCACACGATCACGTTGCGGAACGGTCGGAAGGTCATGACGTGCTCCTCTGCGGGACGGGGTTCTTCACGGGGTCGGGGTGAAGCGGAGCGGCAGCTCGAGCAGCCCACGGAAGGCCGAGGCGGCCGGGAGCCACTGCAGCTCCTCGACGGGGACGTCGAGGCGCAGATCGGGCAGGCGGACGAGGATCCGCCGCAGGGCGGTCGTCGCCTCCAGCCGGGCGAGAGCGGTGCCCAGGCAGTAGTGGATGCCGTGGCCGAACGACATGTGCTGCGTCTGGCCCCGGCGCAGGTCCAGCGCGTCGGGGTCGGGGACGAGCGCGGGGTCGTGGTTGGCCGCGCTGAGCACGATCGTGACGATCGAGCCCTCCGGGATCGGCACGCCGCCGATCTCGAGGTCCTCGGTGGCGAACCGGAAGCTCGACACCGGGACCGAGCCGTCGAAGCGCAGCAGCTCCTCCACGGCGTCGGGCAGCAGGTCGGGGTCGTCCAGCAGCCGCTGCATCTCCTCGGGGTGGGTCAGCAGCGCGACCACGGCGTTGCCGAGGAAGTCCGAGGTGGTCTGGTAGCCGGCGAACAGCAGCAGGAAGCAGGTGGACACCAGCTCCGCCTCCGACAGCCGGCCGTCCCCGTCGCGGGCGGCGATCAGGGCGCTCACCAGGTCCTCGCCGGGCTCCCGGCGCTTGGCCGCCACCAGGCCGCTGAAGTAGGCGTGCAGCCGCTCCTGCGCCTGCCCGATGGCCGCGCGGTCCTCCTGGGGGCTGCGCCCGCCGGTGCCCACCGTCCGGATGACCTGGGTGCCGGCCAGGATCTCCTCGTGGTCGGCCTCGGGGATGCCGAGCAGGTGACCGATCACCGCCAGCGGCAGCCGCAGGGCGAACTCGTCGACGAACTCGGTCTCCCCCCGCGGGGCCATCCGGTCGAGCAGCCCCTCGACGATCTCCTCGACGCGCGGGCGCATCGCCTCGATCCGCCGCGGCGTGAACGCCTGCGTCACCAGGCGGCGCAGCCGGCTGTGCTCGGGCGGGTCGGAGTTGAGCATGTTGGTGTTGATCTGCCGCGCCTTCTCGCCGAACACCGCGAGGTAGGTGTCACCGGCGCGGTACAGGTCCTTGGACAACCGCGGGTCCGACAGCGCCGCCCGGGCGTCCTCGTAGCGGGTGACCAGGAAGGAGTCGAAGCGCGGCGTCCGCACCTTGACCACCGGCCGCTCGGCGCGCAGCCGGGCGTAGACCGGGTAGGGGTCGGCGCGGAACTCCGGCGTGTAGATCTCCTGACCGGGGACCACGTCGTCCGGGGGTGCGGCCGCCGGGGCCGGCTGTGCGGTCTGGGTCATGGCGTCTCCCTCGGGGGTGGGGCGATCTCGGGTGCGGTCGGTCGGGGGTGCGCCGCAGCCAGGCCGGTTGCCGGGCCGGTCACTGCGCGAAGACCCCGGCCAGGTGGTCGAGGAGGGCGTCCTCGTCGAGCGGGCGGCTGCGGAAGCCGACGTGACCGTCGGGGCGCACCAGGTAGGCCGCCGTCCCCGCGCCTGCGGTGCCGTAGGCGGCGGCGAAGGTGCCCTCGGCGTCGCGGACGACGGGCAGGTCGACGAGCAGCGGCAGCCGGGCGTCGGGCGCGGCAACGAGGTACGCGCCCACCTCGCCGCGGGTCTGCTGCCGCACGGCGACGGCCAGCTTCTCCAGGTCCGACACCTGCTCCTCCGACGCGGTGGCGTCGGCCGACAGCAGCAGCGTGGAGCGGGTGCCGCGGGTGAGGTCGAACAGCCGCAGCGGGTGCGCGACGCCGAAGCGCCGCAGCCCGTGCACGTCCGGCGCGCGGTGCCCGGGCTCCGGCCCGGCGGGGAAGCCGCCGGGGGCCGTCTCGCCGACCAGGGGGCTGCCGGCGTAGTTCATGGTCATCTGCATCTCGAGCAGGAACTGCGCCTTCTCGTCCTCCATGTCCATCTCGTCGGTGAACGCGATGGCCACGGCCCGGTCGACGATCATCTTCCCGGCGGGACGGCGCTCGGCCTCGTAGCTGTCCAGCAGTCCGGGCGCGGCCAGCCCGCGGACGGCGAGGGCGAGCTTCCAGCCGAGGTTCCAGGCGTCCTGGATGCCGGTGTTCATCCCCTGCCCGCCGGCCGGCGGGTGCAGGTGCGCGGCGTCGCCGGCGACGAAGACCCGCCCCTCGCGGTAGCGGTCGACGATGCCGTGCTTGATCCGGAAGATCGACGACCAGCGCAGGTTGCTCGCCGTCGTCCCGGGCGGGCCGAGGTCGTCGATCGCGGCCTGCATGTCGGCCAGCGTCGGCGGCTCGTACTCCTGCCAGAACCCGGGCGGGACGACGCCGGAGCCGACCGCGTCCTGCCACCGCTGGGGGGCCAGGGTCGCGATCCGGTAGCGGTTGCGGCCCTTGAGGGGGACGCAGACGAGCATCCCGGTGAAGTCGTCCTCGTTCTCGATGCGCACGAAGCGCACCAGGTGCCCGGCCGGCAGGTCCCAGTCGACGTCGACGTCCCCGAGCATGAACAGCTGCGGGAACATCGACAGCCCGCCCTCGAAGGCCAGCCCCAGCCCGGACCGGACGGCGCTGTGCGCCCCGTCGCAGCCGACCAGGTACTGCGCCCGGGTGGTCTCCTGCTCGCCGTCGAGGTGCCGCAGCTGCGCGGTGACGCCCTGGTCGTCCTGGGTGAAGGCGACCAGCTCGACCCCGCGCTCGACGACCACGCCGAGGGAGGCGAGCTTGGCGCCGAGGATGCGCTCGGTGTCGTACTGCGGCAGCCCGAGGTGGGCGTAGGGCAGCTCGTCGAGGCCGGCCCAGTCGACCTGGTGGGTCTGCTGGCCGTTGACGAACACCGTCTGGCCGTACAGCCAGATCCCGGCGTCCATCGCCTCGGTGACGATGCCCTGGTCCTCCCAGATCTCCATCGTCCGGCAGTGGATGCCGATCGCCTTGTCCGCCTGCGTGGACGCCTGGGGGCGCTTGTCCACGACGCGGACGGCGATGCCGCGGCGGGCCAGCTCGATCGCGTGGGTCAGGCCGGCCGGGCCGGCGCCCACGACGAGCACCTCGACCGCCCGCCCGGCGGTGCGGGAGGCCTCGGCGAGGTCGGACGGGGCGGGCGGCAGCGCCGCCGCGGCGGGCGCGTGCCCGTCGTCCGGCTTCTCCACGAACTCCTGCACGCTGGCGCTGGGCACCGTGCTGGTGGGGAGCGTGCTGGTGGGGAGCGTGCTGGTGGGGAGCGCGGCGGCGAGGGCCGGCTCGGTGTCGGGGGACAGCCGCACCGGCTGCCCGGCCACCGCCTCCAGGTCGGGCTCCGGTGCCACGGGCACCCCCTCGGGAACGGCGGCCGGCTGCTGCTGCGCGGGCGCGGGGGTCGCGCCGTCCTCGACCGACGGCGGTACGGGCCGCACGCGCAGCGCGAAGACCCTGCGGTCCTCGCCCCTCGCCAGCCACCGGCCCAGCGGCCCGGCAGCCCAGTTCGCCGGCTCCGCCGCCCAGTCGGTGAAGCGCTGCTCGGACTCCCACTCGGCGACGACGTGGTAGCGCCGCCCGTCGGGTTCGCGCAGCAGTTCCTCGCGGGCGTGGCCGGGAGCGCTGCGGGCCAGCTGCGCGGCGGCGAGGTAGGCGAGCTCGAAGGCCTCCTGCTCCCAGGGCTCGACGGCGACGGCGGTGTCGACGCGCACCCGCTCGACCTCGACGTCCCCGCCGGGCGAGGCCAGCGGTGGGAAGTCGTCGTCCGCATCGGGCCGCTGGCGGATCTCCAGCACCTCACGCCGGAACTCCACCGAGTGCCACCGGGCCAGCGGTGCGCCGGCGTCCATGTGGGAGGGGTCCTCCACCCACTGCACGAAGTCGTCCTCGGACTCCCACTCCGCGAAGATGTGGTAACGCAGGCCGCTGGCGTCGCGCAGCAGCTCCTCGCGCACGTAGCCGCGGGAGTCCCCGATCCGCTGGGTGACCGTCGAGTACGCGCGCTCGAAGGCCACCTGCTCGCCCGGCTTGACGCTGGTCGAGAAGTCGATGCGCACCGGCCGCCGGCGCTCGGCCTCCACCGTCGCCAGCACGGTGAAGGTCGAACGGGTCGCGTCCTCGCGCAGGTCGCGCAGTGCCTCGGTGAGCGTCTCGCGGGCGGCACTGCGGCCGAAGGCGTCCACCGACGCCCGGTCGGTCCAGTCGCTGACGATGGCGAACCAGCGCGGGTCGCCCTCGTCGCGCATCAGCTCCTGGCGGAGGTTGCCGGGCACGCAGGCGATCTCCGCGGCCGCCCGGTGCCAGGCGGCCTCGAACTCCGCCTCGCAACCCTCCCGCGCGCGCATCCGCAGGAGGGTCCGCACGGTCGCCCTGCCGCCGTCCTCGTGCACCGCCGTCATGCCGTCCCCTGCTCGCCCGGGACGACGGCCAGCACTTCGTAGGTGTTGCGGGCCGCGTCCTCGCGCAGGTCGCGCAGCGCCTCGGTGAGCGTCTCGCGGGCGCTGCTGCGACCGAACTCGTCGACCGCGGCCCGGTCGGTCCAGTCGCTGGTGATGAGGAAGGTGCGGGGGTCGTCGGCGTCGCGGATCAGCTCCTGGCGGAGGTTGCCGGGCACCCGGCTGATCTCCGCGGCGGCCCGGCGCCAGGCGGCCTCGAACTCCGCCTCGCAGCCCTCGCGGGTGCGCATCCGCAGCATCGTGCGCACCACGGCCCGGGTCCCGGTCGTGGAGGTGGTCACGGCGTCTCCTCGCGGGCGCGGCGCAGCACCAGGCTGCTGTTGAAGCCCCCGAAGCCCCGGGCCAGCACGACGACGACGTCGAGGTCGGACTCCCGGTTCTCGCGCACCAGGTCCAGCCCGTACTCCTCCACCGGCTCGTCGACGTTTCCGGTGGCGGGCACGACCCCGTCGCGCATGGCGAGCAGGGCGGTCGCCACGTTGAGCGCCGACCCGCCGGCCATGAGCCGCCCGGTCCAGCTCGACGGCGCCGTCACCGGCACGCCGCGCTCCCCGAACACCGCGGTGAGCGCCTGGGCCTCCAGTGCGTCGAGCTCGGGTACGCCCGCGCCGTCGGCGACCACCAGGTCCACGTCCTCCGGCGTCACGCCGGCGTCAGCCAGCGAGATCCGGATGGCCCGGGCGTACTGGGTGGCGTCGGGAGCCGCGTCCTCGTGGTGGTGGGCGTCGTGCGTGGCGGCGTAGCCGACCACCTCGCCCCACACGTGCCGCGCACCCCGGGCCCGTGCCGCGTCGGCCTCCTCGACCAGCAGGATGGCGCCGCCCTCGCCGATGACGTGACCGTTGGCCCGCCGGTCGAAGGGCTTGTAGGCGTCCTCCGGGCGGGCGGCGGTGGACAGCCGCCCGCTGGTCACCTGGCACAGCAGGGCATAGGGGCAGATCCCGGCCTCGGTGCCGCCCACGAGCACCGCCGGGGTGCCGCGGCGCACCACGCGCCGCGCCCAGCCGAAGCTGTCCAACCCGCCCGCGCCCTCGCTGACGACGACGCCCGAGGGACCCTTGTACCCGTCGCGGATCGAGACCTGACCGGTGCTGGCCGCGTAGAACCAGGCGATCGACTGGTAGGCCCCGACCGACCGGGGTCCCTTCGCCCACAGCCCCTGGATCTCGTGCTGGCTGAACTCGTTGCCCCCCGAGCCGGCGGCCAGGAACACCGAGGTCGCGTAGGCCTCCTCGGGCGGCACGTAGCCGGCGTCCTCGGCGGCCAGCGTGGCCGCCGCCAGGGACATCCAGGTCCAGCGGTCGGTCTGCACCTTGAGCTGCGGGGTGACGAACCGGTCGGGGTCGAAGTCGCGCACCTGCCCGGCCAGCGAGACGCCGTACTTCGACGTGTCGAAGCCCTCGATGGGGCCCACCCGGAGCTCCCCGCGGAGGAGGGTCTGCCAGTGCTCCTCGACGCCGACGCCGCTGGGGGCGACGACGCCGATGCCGGTGACCAGCAGGCGGGTCGTCCGGCCGCGCCGGTCCGGGATGATGGCCCGTCCCGTCGGGGCGGTCTCGCGGGCGGGGCCGGCCACCTCGGTGACGACCCCCTCCTCGCTGATCACGGTCGGCTCGGTCGCCCGGTCGCTGCGCGACCTCGCCAGCTCGGTCACGATGCCCTCCGGTCGGGCTTGGCGAGCACGATGGCCGACTGGAAGCCGCCGAACCCGCTGCCCACGGAGACGGCGACGTCGACCTTGTGCTCGCGGGCGGTCTTGGGCACGTAGTCCAGGTCGCACTCGGGGTCGGGCACCTCGTAGTTGGCCGTCGGCGGGACGACCTGGCGCTGCACGGCCAGGGCGGTGGCGGCGATCTCGATGGAGCCGATCGCGCCGAGGGAGTGCCCGACCATCGACTTCAGCGAGCTCATCGGCACCTTGTAGGCGGCCTGGCCGAGGCTCAGCTTGACCGCGGCGGTCTCGTGCCGGTCGTTCTGCTTGGTTCCCGAGCCGTGGGCGTTGACGTAGCCGACCTCGTCGCCGTCGATCCGCCCCTGGGCCAGCGCCTGGTCGAGGGCCTCGGCCATCTCCACGCCGTCGGGCCGCAGCCCGGTCATGTGGAAGGCGTTGCAGCGGTTGGCGTAGCCGGTGACCTCGCAGTAGATCTCCGCACCGCGCCGCTGGGCGTGCTCCAGCTCCTCGAGCACCATCACCGCGGCGCCCTCGCCCATCACGAAGCCGTTGCGGCGGGCGTCGAAGGGCTTGGAGGCGTGCTCGGGGTCGGCGTTGTTGTCCGTCGTCGCCCTGATGGTGTCGAAGCAGGCCATCGAGATCGGCGAGATGGGCGCGTCGCTGGCGCCGGCGATCACGACGTCGGCGTCGCCGTCCTCGATCAGCTGGCTGCCGTACCCGACCGCGTCGATGCCCGACGTGCAGCCGGTGGAGACCACCGTCGCCGGGCCCTGCGCCCGGAAGCGCACCGCCAGCTCGGTGGCCCCGCAGCTGGGCACGAGGGCCTGGTGCAGGAACCGCGAGCCGTAGCGCGGGTCGACCAGCCAGTGCCGGCCCGCGTCGCTGACGTTGACGTACTCGTCCTCCAACCGCATGGTCGCGCCGACGGCGCTGCCGAGGGTGACCCCGACCCGCTCGGGCTCCGGCGCGTCCGGCGCGTCGCCGACGCCCAGGCGCAGCCCGCTGTCGGCGACCGCCTCGTCGGCGGCGACCATCGCGAACTGCACGAATCGGTCGTTGCGGTGGACCTCCTGCGCGCTCAGCCCGAGCTGGCGCGGGTGGAAGTCGACCTCGGCGGCGACCTGCGACCGGAAGCGGCTGGGGTCGAAGAACGTGATCCGCCGGGTCGCCGTCCGCCCCGCGGTGATCATGTCCCAGAACGCCTCGCGCCCGACCGACCCGGGCGCGACCACCCCGATCCCCGTGACGACGACCCGCCGTCGGTCGGTGCTCACCGCACGCCCGGGGGCAGCTCGGTGTCCACGTGCCCGAGCTCCGGCCGCGGGGCCAGCGGGCCGCAGAGGAACACGAAGGTCGCTGTCGTCGACGAGTCGTTGACGATGCGGTGCCGCACGCCGATCGGGATGTGGACGGCGGACTCGCCGACCAGCCGCCGCTCCTCGCCGTCCAGGGTGACCAGGACGTCGCCCTCCTGGCAGTAGAGGAACTCCTCCGAGTAGGGGTGCCAGTGCTCGGTGACGACCTCGCCGGGCTCCAGGGTGAGCGTGCCCATGAAGCCGGCCGTCGAGCCGACGCTGGCCGGGGAGAGCAGCACCCGGATGTCCCCGCCGCGGCGGCGGTTGGGCGGGGTGTCGGCGCGGTGGACGGTGGGGCCGCAGCGCGTCGGCGTGGCCGGCGCGTGCTGGATGGTGGTCATGTCTCTCCTCGGGTCGGGACGGGCACCGCGGGGGCGGGCTCCGGCGGGGTGGTGGGGAGCGGCGTGCCGGGTCCGGCGGCCAGGTGCACCGGGAGGTCGGGGGCGACCTGGCGGACCAGCGGTCCCAGGACGGGGACGGCGGCGACCTCGACCACCGCGGTGACGCCGGCCTCGACCAGCGCGTGCGAGGTCGCCTCCCACTGGATGGGTGAGGTCAGGTGGGCGCGCAGGCAGCGGGCGAGCTGCGCGGGGTCCGTCGTCGGCCGGCCGTCGGCGTTGGGGACGACGGGCACCTCGGGTGTGGACCACTCGAGGTCGGCCAGGGCGGCGGCGAGGTGCCGGGCGACCGGTGCGACCAGCGGGCCGTGGCAGGCGTTGCGCCCCGGCAGCCGGACGAGGTCCAGTCCGGCGGCCACCACGGCCTCCCGCGCCCGCTCCAGGGCCTCGCAGCCGCCCGCGAGCAGGACCTGCGCCGGGCCGTCGATCGACGCCACGGACAGCGGCCCGGTGCGGCCCACCTCGGCGACGACCGTGCGGGCGACCTCGTCGGCGCCGGGCCCGACGACGGCCGCCATGCCCGCGCAGGACGGGCGCGGCGACAGCGACAGCAGCTCGGCACGCCAGTGGACCAGCTCGACGACCTGGTCCAGGGGCAGGGCGCCGGCGGCCACCAGGGCGGCGTACTCGCCCACACCGTGCCCGGCGACCAGCACCGGCCGGAGCCCGCGTGCGGTGAGGCTCCGGTAGCCGGCGACCCCGCTCACCACGACCTCGACGTGCGCGGCCGTGGTGTCGCACGACAGGTTGAGCGGGTCGCGCCACCACGTGGCCACGTCGCGCCCCACCACCGCGGAGGCCTCGTCGACCACCGCGCGGGCCGCCGCGTCGTCGAGCCAGGCGTCGATCGCACCGGCCCGGACGCCGGCCTCCCCGGCGAGGACGACGGCGGCGCCCGTCACCTCTCCGGCTCCCCGGACCGGGCGGCCGCCGCCTCCACCTTCTCCTTGATGATCGACATCTGGACCTTGCTGTTCGCGTCGATCCGCTGCGTCATGCCCTCGGTGTCGATCGGGGCCTCGGGACGCATCCGGAAGTCCTGCACCCACCGCATCCGCGTGCCGGAGCCCTCCGGCGCGTAGTACCAGCGGATGTCCATGAACTCGAAGGGCCCCGGCTCCACGCGGCGGGCGCGCACCTCGCGGGCCGCCTCGTCGAGCTCGCGCTCGGAGACCCAGCTCCAGACCCGCCCGCTCTCGTCCGGGTGCATCTTGAGGCGGAACCGGAACCAGGTGTCCGTCTCGGCGAGGATCTCCACCTCGCTGTACTCGGTGAACAGGTCCGGCCACGACCGCAGGTCGTTGGTCATCGCCCAGACGTGGTCGATCGGGGCGTCGATGAGGATCGAGTTGTCCGTGTGCCCAGCGGTGCGGGTGCCCGGCTCGACGGTGCTGCTCACAGGTTCACTCCTGGGGGTGTAGGCGAGGGTGCGGACGGGTGGCCTCCCTGCAGGGCCCGCCGTTGGCCCCGTCCCGGGTCCCACCCCCAGCTCGCGGGGGGTGGGAGGACGGGGTCCTCTTTCTGCTTCAGGCCATGCCGGCCGACGACTGGGCCGCGTTGACCTGGTCGACGATCTGGCCGAGCGTGTAGTTGTCCGGGCTGTCGTCGGGCATCTCGGTGCCGAAGCGGTCCTGCAGCTCGGTCTGCATGGACAGGAAGGCCAGCGAGTCCAGGCCGATGTCGGCGAAGTGGGCGTCCGGGTCGGTCGTGTGCGACGACGCGGGCAGGCCGGCCTTCTCGGTGAGCAGGGTCATGAGGTCGCTGAGAGTGAAGGTCGTGTCGGGCACGGTGTCGTTCCTTCCGGTGGGGTGGCGGGATCCGGTTGCGCGTCTGCGGCCGGGGGCTGGACGAGGGAGAGGGAGCCGCGGGAGGCGGGCAACCCGGGTGTCGGTGCGTCGGCGAGGGCCGCGGCCCGGGCGAGCACCTCGGGCAGCTTCCGGTCCAGGAACTGCACGTCGTGGCGGTCGGCGGTGACGTCGGGGTCGCGCAGCAGGGCCCGGTGCAGGGCGATGGTGGTGTGCACGCCGGGGCCCTCGACCCGCAGCTCGGCCAGGGCGCGGTCCATCCGGCGGATGGCCTGCTCGCGGTCGGGTGCCCAGACGACGAGCTTGCCGAGCAGCGAGTCGTAGTCCGGGCTGACCACGTCGCCCTGCCGGTAGCCGGTGTCGAACCGGGTCCACGGCCCGTCGGGCACCTGCAGGACGTCGAGCCGGCCGGGTGCGGGGGCGAAGCCGCGGGCCGGGTCCTCGGCGTTGATCCGGCACTCGATGGCCGCACCCCGGGGGACGATGTCGGCCTGGCGCAGCTGCAGCCGCCGGCCGGCCGAGACCAGGATCTGCTCGCGGACGAGGTCCACGCCGGTGAGCAGCTCGGTGACCGGGTGCTCGACCTGGATCCGGGCGTTCATCTCCATGAAGTACGCCGACCCGGAGCCGTCGACGAGGAACTCCATGGTCCCGGCGCCGGTGTAGCCGACCGAGAGGGCGCCGTGCACCGCCAGCCGTCCCAGCTCGGCGCGCTGCTCGGGGGTGAGGTGGCCGGCCGGCCCCTCCTCGAGCAGCTTCTGGTGGCGCCGCTGCAGCGAGCAGTCCCGCTCGCCGAGGGAGACGCCGTTGCCGTGGGTGTCGCAGAGGATCTGCACCTCCACGTGCCGCGCTCCGGTGAGGTGGCGCTCGAGGTAGACGGCGGGGTCGCGGAACACCGCGCGGGCGGTGGCCCGGGTGGCGGTGAAGGCGTCGGCCAGGTCCTCGGGCTCGCGGACGACGGTCATGCCCCGCCCGCCACCGCCCGCGGCCGCCTTGATGATCAGCGGGTAGCCGATCCGCGCGGCGATCGCCCGGGCCTCGTCGACGCTGCCGACGGGCTCCACGACGCCCGGGAGCAGCGGCAGGCCGGCCTCGGCCATGAGCCGGCGGGCGGTGGCCTTGTTGCCCATCTGCTGCATGACCGCGGGGGGCGGGCCGACGAAGGTCAGCCCCTCCGCCGCGCAGATCTCGGCGAAGTCGGGGTCCTCGGAGAGGAAGCCGTACCCGGGGTGGATGGCGTCGGCGCCGGTGCGCAGGGCCGCCTCCACGATGTTGGCCACGTTGAGGTAGCTGCGCCGGGCCGGGGCCGGCCCGATGTGCACGGCCTCGTCGGCCAGGTCCACCACGGCGGAGTTGCGGTCGGAGGTCGAGTAGACGGCGACGACCTCGATGCCCAGCTCGCGGCAGGCCCGGGCGACCCGGACGGCGATCTCGCCGCGGTTGGCGATGAGCAGGCGACCGATCACCGGGACCGTCCCGGAGGCCGCAGCCGCATGATCACCTGGTCGTACTCGACCGACTCGGCGTCGCCCACGAGGACCTCGGCCACCACGCCCGCCTCGTCGGCGACGATCGGGTTCATCAGCTTCATCGCCTCGACGATCCCGACGGTCTGACCCGGCTCGATCTCGTCGCCGACCCGGACGAACGGGTCGGCCCCGGGTGACGGCGCCGCGTAGAAGGTGCCGACGAGCGGGGAGCGGACGGTCGCCGCCACCTCCGGCGCGGGCTCGGGGGGTGCCGTCGGCTGGGCGCCGCCGCCAGGGGTCCCCTGCGCCGGGGGCGCGGGCGGTGCGACCACCCCGGCCACCCCGGCCGGCGGGGCCTCGGGGGCCCACTCGACCTCGATGGCGCGGTCGCCGTTGCGGACGGTGAGCTTGCGCAGCTCGCCGGGCAGGCTGCGCGCCAGCGCCAGGACCTCGTCGCGCAGGTCCGGGGCCTCGTCGTCCGGCCCGGTCGCGGGCGTCGCCGCGATCGTCCGCGGGGGGAACTCACTCGCTGACACGGTCATCCCTCCACGGGCTGCAGGGGGCGGTCGTCCCCGCCGATGCGCTCGAACCGCCGGGACCGGGTGTCCAGCAGCGTGGCCACGTCCAGGCGGCAGACGTCGTCCAGCTCGCGGACGAGTGCGCGGCGCAGCAGGCGGGCTGCCTCGGCGGGGTCGGTGTGGGCGCCACCGGGGGGCTCGGCCACCACCGAGGTGGCGATCCCGGACGCCCGCAGGTGGGCGGCGCCCAGGCGCATGGCGCGGGCGGCGGTCGGTGCGGCCACCGCCGTCCGCCAGAGGATGGCGGCGCAGCCCTCGGGGCTGATCACCGACAGGTAGGCGTTCTGCAGGACCAGCAGCCGGTCGGAGGTGCACAGCGCGAGCGCGCCGCCGCTGCCGCCCTCCCCGGTGACCACCGACACGACGGGCACCCGGAGCCGGCTGCTGCGCATGATGATCTCGGCGATCGCGTGCGACTGGCCGCGCTCCTCGGCCTCCGGTCCCGGGTGGGCACCGGGGGTGTCGACGAGGGTGACGACCGGGAACCCGAAGGCCTCGGCGTGGTCGAGCAGCCGCTGCGCCTTGCGGTAGCCCTCCGGGTGCGGCATCCCGAAGTTGCGGGCGATCCGCTCGCGGACCGTGTGGCCCTTCTCCTGGCCGATGACGACGACCGTGCGGCCGCCGATCGAGGCGATCCCGCCGACCACGGCGGGGTCGTCGGCGAAGGCCCGGTCGCCGTGCAGCTCGACGAAGTCGTCGAACGCGGTGTGCAGGTAGTCCAGGGTGGTGGGCCGCTCGACGACCCGCGCCCGCTGGACGACGTCCCACGGGTCGTCGTCGACCGCGACGTCGACCGGGCTCCCGTCGTCCTCGGCGTCCTCCGTCTCCCCGGGCGGGACGCCGGGCCCGTGCAGGGCCAGCAGGCGGGCGAGCAGCGGCCGCAGGTCGGCCCGGTTCTCCACGCGGTCGACCAGGCCGTGCGCGAGGAGGAACTCGGCGGTCTGGAAGTCCGCGGGCAGCTCGGCGCGGATGGTCTCCTGGACCACGCGCGGCCCGGCGAAGCCGACGTGCGCGCCGCGCTCGCCGACCAGGACCGACGCGAGGGTGGCGAAGGAGGCCGACACCCCGCCGTAGGTGGGGTCGGTCAGCACGCACACCGAGAACAGCCCGGCCTCGCGGTGCCGGCCGAACGCCTCGCTGGCGCGGGCCATCTGGAAGAGCGAGAAGACACCCTCCTGCATCCGGGCACCGCCGCTGGCGCACACGGTGACCAGGGGCAGGCCGCGCTCGAGGGCCAGCTCGGCGGCGCCGCTCACCCGTCGGCCGACCTCGACGCCCATGCTGCCGCCGAGGAAGGCGAAGTCCATGACCGCGACGACCGTCTCGCACCCGCCGATGCGGGCCACGCCGACCACGACGGCCTCCGACTCGCCGGAGCGGCGCGCGGCGTCGGCCAGCCGGTCGGGGTAGTCGCGCAGGTCGGTGAAGGACAGCGGGTCGGGCGCGCCCGGTTGGAACGCCACCTCCGTGAAGCTGCCCGGGTCGGTGAGCAGGACGATCCGGGCCCGGGCGCTGAGCCGGAGGTGGTGGTCGCACTCCGGGCAGACGTGCAGGTTGCGGTCGAGCCGTTTGCGGTAGAGCAGCCACCCGCAGTCGGGGCAGCTGACCCACCCCACGTGGTCGGGCGCCGCCGCGGCGGACGCGGTGGTGGTCGGCGCGGAACGTGTCATGACGTCCTCCCAGTCGCCCGGAGCGGTCTCACTCGGAGGACGACCAGTGGTAGAAGCGCCGGGCCATCGCGTCCTGCGGTGAGCGCCAGCCGGGGTCGTAGGCCTGGATGAACGGCCGGAGGTCCTCGCTCACGGCACGGAAGTCCGGCAGCGACTGGGCGATGCGCATCGCCTCCGACGCGGGTCGGTCGAAGTCGATGAGGTGCACGTAGATGTCGTGGAACTGGTACAGGGACCGGTTCCGCACACCGATCTCGTGCGGCATCGAGGTGGCGTCGTAGCGGCCGAAGATCTCGGCCACCTTGTCGGCGTCGGCCGGCGCCATCCTCGCGATGATCATGGTCTGGTGCACGGTGTCTCCCAGCGTCGCTGCGGCCCGGGGAGGGGCTCGGGATACGACGACGCTAGGAAGCCGGCGGGGGCCGGCACATCGGCCACAGGTGCAGTTCAGGAGCACACCCCGGGGAGGGTGGGGGGTGTGCGACCGCCCCGTCCCAGGGTGCAGCGACGCCGTCCGGACGTCGGGGCCGAGTCATCCGGGAGGACGACTCCCGGCCACTACCAGGACGTACGACCCCCACCTGGAGGGGCGGAGACCCCTACCCGGGTATGAACTCGCCGACGGCTCGTGATCGGCTCGCCCGGATCTGTGGCGACCGGCACCATGGCGGTCCTAACTTCCGGAACCGGCCTGACGCTGCCCCTCACGGGGCCGGACAGGAGTGGAGCTGACACGCATGGCCGAACCCGACGACGCCGTGTCCGCTTCAGGGGTGTCCGACGCCGATCCCCCGGTACGGGTGCTGATCTGCGACGACCACGAGGTCTTCCGGCACGGCCTGCGCGCCGTGCTCCGCCGCATCCCCGGTGTCCGCGTCGTGGCAGAGGCGGCCTGCGTCGGCGAGGCGCTGCCGCTGGCCTCCACGGCCCGGCCCGACGTCACGCTGTTGGGCGTCGACGGGCAGGGGCCCGTCCTCCCGGACCTGGTGCGCGAGATGACCGGCACGGGCACCCGCGTCCTGCTGCTCGGTGAGGCCGGTGCCGCCAGTGACCTGCTCGAGGTCCTGCGGGCCGGAGCGCGTGGCTACGTGCACGCGGCCGTCAGCTCGCAGCGGCTGATCGAGTGCGTCCGCGCGGTGGCCCGTGGGGAGACCGTCCTGGACGCCAACGTCACGGGGGAGCTGCTGCACCGCCTGGACGACGTGGCGCGGTCGGGGGACGACGGGCGGCCCCGGGTGCACGGCCCGCTGACCGCCCGGCAGCAGGCGGTCGCCGAGCTCGTGGCCGAGGGCCTGACCAACGCGGAGATCGCCGAGCGGCTGGAGCTGAGCCGGGCCACCGTGAAGGGCCACATCACGGTGGCGCTGCGCCGGCTGGGCCTGCGGGACCGCACCCAGCTGGCCATCCACGTGCACCGCAGCACCCACCCCGATCCCGGCTGAGGAGCGCCTCCCGCCGGTTGTTGAGCGGGATCGAACCAGCCTCGCGCGAAGTCCTGTGAAATAGCTGTGAAGTATCTCGACAGAACCTGCCACAACGAGGTTAGAGTCACTCCAGTCCGGAGGAGACGGACGCGTGTCGGAACTGCCGGTCCGTCGGGCGGGAGCATCTACGGGTCGGACACAGGGGGGAACGACATGGACCAATCCGTGGTTGCTGGGGGAGCGGGCCTGGTAGAGGACCTACGACCGCGCGCGGCGGGCCCCGTGCCCGCGCCCCGGTCCGGCGGGCCCGTGCCCGTCCGACCGCATGCCGTCCGGCCTCCGACGAGTCTGGTCTGCGTGCTCCTGTGCGAGGACCGCGAGGTCTTCCGCACCGGGCTGCGGGTCGTCCTGGAGGCCGAACCGGACATGGCGGTCGTCGCCGAGACCGCTCACCTCCCCGAGGCCCTCGAGGCGGCCGAGGGCGAGGGTGCCGTGGTCGTCGTCGTCCGGCAGGGCCTGGTCGCCGGCGACGCCCTCCCGCTGCTGCGCACCCTCTGCCGCCAGAACGCCGCCGTCCTCGTGCTCGCCGAGCCGGAGACGGACTCCGAGCACGAGCTGGTCGAGATCCTGCGTGCCGGCGTCCGCGGCTACCTGCCCCGGCGCTCGGGGGCGCAGCGGCTCGTGGACGGCGTGCGGGCGCTGGCCCGCGACGAGGCCGCGCTCGACTCCGCGGCCACCAGCCACCTGGTGCGCCACCTGACGACCGGGTCGCAGCCGCGGTCGGCTCCCGAACTGCGGCCCCTCGACCGGCTGACCGACCGGCAGCGCGAGGTCGCCGAGCTGGTGGCCCAGGGGCTGAGCAACGAGGAGATCGCCGGCCGGCTGTTCCTCAGCCTGGCGACGGTGAAGAGCCACCTGACGACGTCGATGCGCCGCCTCTCCGTCCGCTCGCGGACCGAGCTGGCGATCCTGGTCACGCGGGGGAACTCCCCGGCCGCGTGAGGGAGGGCCCCGTCCTCCCCACCCACCGCAGCTCGGGGCGGGACCCAGGACGGGGCCGCGGACGCCGCGGACCGGCTCCACTCCCGCGCTGTTCCTGACACCTCCGCGCTGCTGCAACGGCGCGGGAGCGGGTGGGACAGCGCGGCAGCGGGTCAGCCCGGAGCCCGGTGGGCAACAGGCCCCGGCGATCCCGAGGACGGCGGGTCGGCACCCGGACGTCACTGTGAGCGGCGTGACGGTCGCATCGCGGAATGGACGCCCCCGTCGCGGCGATGGAACTACCCGTGGACCTGTTCTCTCCTGTGGACCTGGGCGACATCGAGCTCGCCAACCGCGTCGTCATGGCCCCGCTGACCCGCATGCGCTCCGGCGCCTCCGGCGTCCCCGGGGACCTCGTCGTCGAGCACTACCGGCAGCGCGCCGGCGTCGGGCTGATCATCACCGAGGGCACCTACCCGAACCACGAGGGCCAGGCCTTCGTCGGCCAGCCGGGCATCGTCACCGACGAGCAGGTCGAGGGCTGGCGCCGCGTGGCCGAGGCCGTGCACGCACGGGGCGGCAAGATCGTGATGCAGGTGATGCACGGCGGCCGGGTGACCCACCCCGACGTCAACGGCGGCCGCCGCGTCGTGGCCCCGAGCGCGATCGCGATCGACGGCGAGGGCCACACCTCGACGGGCAAGCAGCCCTACCCGGTGCCGCACGCGCTCACCGTCGACGAGGCGCGGCAGACCCTGCAGGACTTCGTCTCCGCCGCCAAGCGGGCGATCGAGGCCGGCCTGGACGGCGTGGAGATCCACGGCGCCAACGGCTACCTGCTGCACGAGTTCCTCTCGCCGGCGGCCAACCAGCGCACCGACGAGTACGGCGGCACCCCGGAGAACCGGGCGCGCTTCGTCGTCCAGGTGGTGACGGCGGTGGCCGCGGCGGTCGGCGCCGGCAAGGTGGGCCTGCGGATCTCGCCCGAGCACAACATCCAGGACGCCTACGAGACCGACCGGGACGACGTGCGCGCCACCTACGGCGCGCTGCTGGACCAGCTGCGCCCGCTGGGCCTGGCCTACCTGTCGGTGCTGCACTCCGACCCGGCCGGTGAGCTGGTGCAGGAGCTGCGCGAGCGTTTCGCCGGGCCGCTGGTCGCCAACAGCGGCTTCGGCTCGGTCACCACGCGCGAGGAGGCGGTGCGCCTGATCGAGGCCGCGCACGCCGACGCCGTGGCCGTGGGTCGGGCCGTCATCGCCAACCCGGACCTGGTCGAGCGCTGGAGGGGCGAGCACCCGGAGAACGAGCCGAAGGCGCACCTCTTCTACGCGCCCGGCGCCGAGGGCTACACCGACTACCCGACCCTCGAGGCGCTGCGCGCCAGCTGAGAGAGGACCCCGTCCTCCTCACCACGCGCAGGCTCGCGGCGGGACCCTGCAGGGAGCCCGCCCTCCTCCGTCACAGCAGGGCCCGGCGGCACCGTTGCCGCCGGGCCCTGCTGCGCCTCTCCGGCGGTGAGCGGCTCGAGGGCCGGGACGCCGCCCGCCTCCGGGGTGGCCGCCGACTCGCCGCGCCGAGTGTCGGGCCGGGCGGTCCAGCGGGACAGTCAGGAGGGTCACCCCTCGCTCGTCGACCCCGGAGGTCGGGATGCCGCAGCCCAGGTCGCTCCCCCAGCTCGCCACACGGGTCGGCGTCGCCGCCGCCGTCGCGTTGTCCTCCTCGGCGCTGTGGGCGGTGTCGTCGACCGGCTCCCGGGCCGCCGTGGGCGCGGACACCCCGGACTGCTACGCCGAGGACGCGGTGCGCACGGTGGAGGAGCAGCGCATCGGCCAACCCCTGGTCGAGGGCGGTGAGTCGGCCGCGGCCCAGTTCCTCCGGGCCGCCGGCTTCGAGGAGGCGGTGGCGCAGTTCGTCACGGACCTGTGCGCGGCGCCGGACCTGGCCGCGGCCGAGGACCTCGTCGTCCGGCAGGGCGAGGCGCTGTGGGAGCTGGCCCTGGCGCGCGCCCAGGGGGAGCGGGACATCGGCACGATCGACCGGTACGACGACCGGCCGCTGTACTGGGCCCGCCTGCACATGACGCGTGCGGTGCGCCAGTGGGAGGCGCCGGTCGAGGTGAGCGTCGTCCAGCGCAACGCCCTGGTGCAGCTGCTCGACCACGCGTCCCGGGGGCTCACCACCATCGACTGGCCGGAGGCGCCCGCCGACGCCACGCGCGTGATGATCAGCGGCTTCGACACCTACAGCCTCGACCAGAGCCTGCGGAACTCCAACCCCTCCGGGGCCACCGCCCTGCAGCTGGACGGCCGGACGCTCGAGACCGACGCCGGCCCGGTCGTCGTCCAGTCGGTGGTGCTCCCCGTCAACTGGACCGACTTCGACGAGGGCATCGTCGAGGACGCGTTCGGCCAGGTCCTGGGGCCCGGGGAGGACCGCGCCGACCTGATCATGACCATCAGCCAGACGAGCCGCGGGCGGATGGACATCGAGCAGTGGGCCGCCAACGCCCGCGGCGGCTCCCCGGACAACAACCGCAACGTGCTCTTCGGGCCCGTCTCCCGGCCGTCGCACTGGCCGCAGCCGTTCGACTCCCCGGAGTGGATCGAGACGACCCTGCCCTACGAGGCGATGATCGCCGCCGGCACCGGCCCCTGGCCGGTCGTGCTCAACGACGGGATCTGCGAGTGGCCGGCGGGGACCTCCCCGGCCCCGTCGGAGGTGCGCTGCCAGGACGACCCGTCCGAGGGCTCCCGGGCGGCGTCCGGCCCGGGCGGCAACTACCTCTCCAACGAGAGCATGTACCGCTCCAACCGGCTGCGGATCGGCATGCAGGCGTGGGACGTCCCCGGCGGGCACCTGCACATCTCGGCGCTCGTGTACCCGGAGGACCCCGCGGTGCTGACCAGTGCGGAGTTCGAGGCCGACCGCCGGGCCGTCGTCGACCAGACGATCGCCCTCGTCACCGCGGCCGGAGCCGCCGCGCCCTGAGCGGGCCGTGGTGTGATCGTCGCGGCGCGACACCGGGGTCACGCCGTGACGAGGAGGCTCCATGGCCGAGGTGCACGGCAGCTGCGACGACCGCTTCTCCGGCGTGCGCGAGGCGTTCGAGCGCGGCCTGGACGGCGGGGAGCTGGGCGCCTCGATCGCCGTCGACCTCGACGGGGCGACCGTCGTCGACCTGTGGGGTGGCCACCGCGACCTCGACCGGACCACCCCGTGGACCGAGGACACGATCGTCAACGGCTGGTCGACGACGAAGACCGTCCTGGCGCTCGCCGCGCTGGTCCTGGTCGAGCGCGGCGAGCTCGACGTGTACGCGCCGGTCGCCGACTACTGGCCGGAGTTCTCGGCCAAGGGCAAGAAGGACGTCGAGGTGCGGCACCTGCTGTCGCACACCTCGGGCGTCCCCGGCTGGGAGCAGCCGTTCTCGATCCGCGACATGTACGACTGGGAGTCGGCGACCGAGCGGCTGGCCGCGCAGGCGCCGTGGTGGGAGCCGGGGACGGCGTCGGGCTACCACGCGAACAACCAGGGGCACCTGGTCGGCGAGGTGGTCCGGCGGATTACGAACACGTCGTTCAAGCAGTTCGTGGCCGCTGAGATAGCCCGGCCGCTGGGCGCGGACTTCCAGATCGGCGCACGCGAGTCGGACTGGGACCGGATCGCGCCCGTCGTCCCTCCGCCGCCGTCGGCCGACCCGCGCGAGCCGGACCCGGAGTCGGTGGTGGTCAGGACCTTCACCGCGCCGGTGGTCCCGGCGAAGGCGGCGAACTCGCCGGAGTGGCGCCGCGCGGACCTGGGCGCGCTCAACGGGCACTCGAACGCGCGCGGGTTGGTGCAGGTTCTGCGGGTGCTGTCGCTCGGCGGTGAGGGTCTGCTGTCACCGGGGACCATCGACCTCGTCTTCGACCAGCAGTCCGACGGCGTGGACCTGGTGCTGGAGGCGCCGTTCCGGTTCGGGATCGGCTTCTGCCTGGGCTCGCCGCTGGTCCCGTACGTGCCCGAGGGGCGGACCTTCTTCTGGGGCGGCTGGGGCGGGTCGATGATCGTCATGGACCTCGACCGCCGGCTGACCATCAGCTACCTGATGAACCGGATGGCGCCGGGCGTCCTGGGTTCGGACCGCAGCGAGGGCTACGTCCGGGCGGTGTACGCGGCACTCGGCTGAGGCCTGGGTTCGGGGGAGGTGCGGCATGGACCTGGACGACGTGGTGCCCGAGGCCGACCACGTGACCCGTCAGTCCCGCGTGATCGACGCGCCGGCGTCCGTCGTGTGGGAGGAGCTGCACCGGCTGAAGCTCTCGTCGTTGCCGGTGTCCCTGCTGCTCAGCGCGGTGCGCGCTCTGCCGGTGCTGCTGGCGGGTCGGGGACGCCGGCGCGGCGGGCTCGACCGGACCTTCCTCGACGTGGTGCCGATCCCGGAGCTCGCGTCCGACCCGCCGTCGCACGTGCTGTTCGGGGGCGTGCTGCAGCCCTGGAAGCTGACCGGTGGCGAGCGGCCGCCCGTGCTGGACGCAGCCGGGGTCCGGGAGTGGTCCGAGCCGGGCTGGGTGAAGGTCGGCATGGAGTTCCGGCTGACGCCGGCCCTGGGTGGCACGCGGCTGAGCTGCGAGACGCGGATCGCCGCCACCGATCCGGGGACGCGGCGGCGCTTCGGCCTCTACTGGCTCGCCGTCCAGCCGGGCAGCTCGGCCATCCGGTGGGAGCTGCTCACCGCCGTCGCCATGCGGGCGGAGGCGCGCGCCGGGTAGGACTCGTGCATGGCCTGGACCGAGCGCGACATCCCCGATCTGAGCGGCCGGACGGCGGTGGTGACCGGCGCGAACGGTGGGCTGGGCCTGCAGACGGCGCTGGCGCTGGCGGGCGCGGGTGCGCACGTGGTTCTCGCTGCGCGTGATGCTGCCAAGACCGAGGCTGCGGAGACGCGGATCCGGGTGAGTCATCCGTCGGCGTCGCTGGAGGTGGTGCCGCTCGACCTCGGCGACCTCTCGTCGGTGGCGGCCGCCGCGCGGTCGGTGCTCGATCGGCACGAGCACGTGGACCTGCTGGTGAACAACGCCGGGGTGATGGCGATGCCGCGGCGGACGACGGCCGACGGGTTCGAGCTGCAGTTCGGCGTCAACCACCTGGGGCACTGGGCCCTGACCGCGCAGCTGCTGCCGGCGTTGCTGCGGGCGCCGGCCGCGCGGGTGGTGACGGTGACGAGCACGGCGCGGCACCGGGCCCGGCGGCTGGACCCGGCGGACGTCCATCTCCAGCGGGGCTACGGGGCGTGGAGTGCGTACGCGCGGTCGAAGATGGCGAACCTGCACTTCGGGCTGGGACTGCAGCAGCGGTTCGCCCGGGCCGGTGTGCGCGCGTCGAGTCTTCTCGCGCACCCGGGGCTGACGAACACCGACCTGCAGGGACGTGCGGTACGGGAGGGCGGCGCCGGCCGGGTGGGGGTGTTCTTCGAGGTGATGACGGCGCGGTCGGGGATGTCGGTACTCGAGGGCGCCCGGCCGCAGCTGCGGGCCGCGACCGATCCGCGGGCGCGTGGCGGGGAGCTGTACGCGCCGCGGTACGGGTCGCACGGTCCCGCCGTGCGGCGGCCGGTCCTGCGCCGGCTGGGTCTGCAGGAGCAGATCGACACCCTGTGGCAGGTCTCCGAGCGCGAGACCGGCATCGCGCTGGACGTCTCCTCGGCGGGATCCCTCCCGTGATCGCTCGACCAGCTCGTCCCACACGCTGAGCAGTCGGGGTGGACAGTGCCTCGGCAGGGCCACCCGGCGTCCGCGGGGCCACGTCGCGCTCGTCTCGAGTCGATCTCCGACATCGCAACGGCGCTTCGTCGGCCGTGACACGCCGGGGAGGTGACACGAGAGCTCACGGGGTGTCAGGACAGGCAAGGGCCATTGCGCACCGGGGTCGTCCGGATGCCCTGGAGTCACCACGCACGCCGCTTCTGGGGCAGCCTGCTGGCTGCGGCTGGCGAGTGGCCCTGGGCCAGCGTGTCGCAGCGGCTCGACGGAGCGCTGCTGGCGGCGTCGCGGCAGTGCCGGCGCCGCTGTGAGCCGCGACGGACAGGTGGACCGAACCCGAGCTGGGGAGGGAACATGAACGGGCTGCTCGAGAGCAAGAAGGCGCTGGTGACCGGTGGGTCGCGCGGCATCGGTCGGGAGATCGTGCTGGAGTACGCCCGGGCCGGCGCCAGTGTCGTGACCTGTGGTCGGCACTCGAGTGACGCGCTGACGTCGCTGTCGCGCGAGCTGAAGGACGTCGGTGGGCACCACCGCGTGCTCATCGCGGACGTGACGCACGCCGAGGAGGTCGACCACCTGGTCGACGAGTGCCGCGCGACGCTCGGCGGGCTCGACATCCTCGTGCACAACGCCGGCGTCAACAGTCGTGTGCCGTTCCCCGAGCTCTTCCTCGAGGAGTGGCAGCGGATCGTGGACACCAACCTCGGTGCCGCGTACATGGTCACCCAGAGGGCGCTGCCGCTGTTGTCCGCCGGGGGGAGCGTCGTGTTCGTCGGCTCGCGGGTGGCCACGGTCGGCCTGCCGATGGGCGCGCACTACACGGCGTCCAAGGCTGGCCTGGTCGGTCTGGCCCGGTCGCTGGCCAAGGAGCTCGGACCGCGCGGACTACGGGTCAACGTGGTGGCTCCCGGGCCGATGGAGAGCGACGCGCCGATGCCGCCGGAGGCGCGCCAGAGGTTCGAGCACGGGGTGGCGCTCCGTCGGCTCGGACGGCCGTCCGACGTGGCGGGTGTGGCCATGTTCCTCGCCAGCGACCTCGCGGCGTTCGTCAACGGCGAGACCATCAACGTGGACGGAGGCGTCTGACCGCCGACGAGGGCCAGGCGTCTCGTGTCGGCTGCGGCTCCGTCCCGACATGCGGCCGGTGGGCGGGTCCATCGCGGGCACGTCGTTCAGAAGACGGCCGCGGTCCCACCGTCGACGGGCAGGTTGACCCCGGTGATGTAGGAGGCGTCGTCACTGGCGAGGAAGAGGGCAGCCCGGGCGATGTCCTCGGGCTCGCCGAAGCGGCGCAGCGGGATCCGGGCCCTCTCCAGGTCGAAGGGGCTGCCCGGCTTGGAGAGCAGGTGCTCCGTCGCCGGAGTGCGGGTCAGCGAGGAGCTGATCGTGTTGACCCGGATGCCGAAGCGACCGCCCTCGACGGCGAGCTGGTAGGTCAGGCCCAGGATCCCCCCCTTGCTCGCCGCGTGGGCGCTCTGCGGCATGGACCACGATCCGCGGGTGCCCGCGATCGAGCCGACGTTCACGATCGCTCCGCCGCCGCGCGCCCGCAGGTGCGGCCAGACGGCCCGGGTCGTGTAGAAGACCAGGGTCAGCTCGTTGCGCATCGTGAACAGCCAGCCCTCCGGGGGCAGTTCGTCCACGGGTCCGAAGCGGAGTGCCGACGGGTTGTTGAACAGCACGTCGATCCCGCCGTGTTCGGCGGCCACGGAGTCGACCCACGCTGCCGCGGCCTCGGCGTCCCCGAGGTCCACACCGACCGCGGCGGTCATCCGTCCCCCGGCGGCACGTACCGACTCCACCGTCTCCTGGGCGGCCGCCTCCTGCTGGTCGCAGCCGACGACCGTGGCGCCCTCGGCGGCGAACAGCAGGGCCGTGGTGCGGCCGACCGCCCCTCCGACACCGGTGACGACCGCGATCCTGCCGTCCAGGCGACCGGGCATCGGTCCCTCCTCGTGTTCGGCGCCACACCCCCGGCCACTGTGGCAACGGTCCCGGGACGGCGGCAAGGACCACCGGGATGACCGCCGTCCCGGGAGGATCGACCGACGGTCGCCAGATGATCCACGACGGAGCACACGTGCTCATCGCCGCAGGTGGTTGCTGCCTGGGATCGGCGTCGACGCACCAGGCTCGCGAGACCGCTGGGCGTCGAACGCTCGTCGGCCCGGCTGACCGGCTACCGTCGGCCGAGGCGGTAACCGACCAGCACGCCGATCAGGGTCAGCAGGCTGCCGCCCGCGGCGCCGAGGGCCAGCGTGCGCAGGTCGGACGTCCCCGCGGGAACGCCGGCACGCCCGGTGAAGACCTGCGGCTGCGGGGCAGCGGGAGCCTCGGCGTCCGTCGAGCTCACCGCGGCCGCCGACGGGCGCGGCTCGCCCGGCGCCGCAGCCGCACCAGCGCCGGCCAGTTCGGCGTCCACCGCGGTGAAGAACTGCGCCGCCATCCGCTTGGCGACCCCGGTGATCATGCGCTGGCCCACCCCGGCCACCGGCCCGCCCACCACCGCGTCCGCCGAGTAGGTCAGCACCGTCGCGGAGTCGCCGTCCGGCGCGAGCTCGATCGTCACCGTCGCCCGCACCTGCCCCGGCGCCCCGGCCCCGGACGCGTGCATCACGTACGACGTCGGCCGCTGCTGGTCGGTCAGGTGCACCTCGCCGGCGTACGTCCCCTTCACCGCACCGACGCCCACCGAGACGTCCATCCGGTACGAGTCCTCGCCGACCCGCTCGAGCGCCAGGCACCCCGGGATGGTGCGCGCCAGCACCGCCGGGTCGGTCAGCGCCCGCCACACGTCGTCCGGGGACCCGTGCAGCACCGCCGAGCCGTCGAGGTTCACGCACCCACTCCCGTCCTGCGGCCCGATGCCGCGGTCCGCTCGGCCGTCTCCGAGCGCACGAGGTCGTACAGGTCGGTGGGGGAGATCGGCATCGAGGTGATCCGCCGTCCCACCGCGTCCTCGATCGCCGATGCCAGGGCCGCCGACCCCGGGATCACCCCGGCCTCGCCGGCGCCCTTGATGCCCAGGGGGTTGAGCGGCGAGGGCGTCTGCTGGTGGTCGATCACCACGTCGGGCACCTCGGACGCGTACGGCATGAGGAAGTCCATGAACGACGCGTTCTGCAGCTGCCCGTCGGCGTCGTAGGCCATCCGCTCGTACAGCGCCCCGCCCACGCCCTGCGCGACCCCGCCGAGCACCTGTCCCTCGACGATCATCGGGTTCACCACGTTGCCGCAGTCGTGCACCACGGCGTACGTCACGACGTCGATCTCCCACGTCGCCGGGTCGATCTCCACGACCGCCGCGTGCGCGCCGGAGGCGAACGTCGAGCGGATCGGCGAGTAGTAGTCGCGGTGCTCCAGCCCCGGCGCGTCCCCCGGGGTCACCGGCGGCCTGTCGTCGGAGGCCTGGACGGCGAACTGCGTGGCCTGCTTGGCCGCCTCGTCGAACGCGTACCGCAGCGGGTTGGACAGCACCGCGACCGTCCGCAGCGGGATCGAGGCCCCCGGCGTCCCCTTCACCTGGACGACGCCATCGGCGATCTCCAGGTCGCCGGGGTCGGCCTCCAGGACGTCCGCGGCGATCCGCAGTGCCTTGTCCCGCACGCCGCGCGCGGCCAGCGCGATCGCGTTGCCGCTCATCACCGCCGCGCGGGAGGCGAACGTGCCGACCGCGTACGGGAAGCGCCGGGTGTCGCCGGTGGTCACCTCGACGTCCTCGATCGGCACCCCGAGCTCGGAGGCGACGATCTGCGCGAACGACGTCTCGTGCCCCTGGCCCTGCGTGGTCAGCCCGGTCGACACCAGCACCTTGCCGCTGCCCAGCACCTGCACGTGCCCGCCCTCGTACGGACCGGGCCCGGTGCCCTCCACGTACAGCGCCATCCCGACGCCGAGCAGCTTGCCGCGCGCCTCGGCGTCGTCCCGCAGCGCGTCGACGCCGTCCCACCCGACCAGCGCCTTGAGCTTCTCGAGCAGCGCCGGGTAGTCGCCGGAGTCGTAGACGACCGGCCGGCCGTCCTGGAACGTCAGGTGGTGGTCGTACGGGAACTGCGAGGGCTGGATGAGGTTGCGCTCGCGGACGACGGCCCGGTCCAGGCCGAGCGCGTCGGCGATGCGGTCCACCGTCCGCTCCATCGCGAAGCAGCCCTGCGGCCGCCCGGCACCCCGGTACGGCGTCACGATGACCGTGTTCGTGTAGACGCTCTCCACGACGACCCGGTACACGGGGATCACGTACGGGCCGACCAGCTGGGTCGCGGTGATGATCGGCACGATGATCCCGTAGGGCGTGTACGCGCCGTGGTCGTGCCAGACGTGGACGTCGAGCGCGGTGATCCGGCCGTCGTCGTCGAACCCGACGTTGATCTCCTGCCGCTGCTGCCGCTCGTGGGCGCTGGAGACGAAGTGCTCGCGGCGGTCCTCGGTCCACTTCACCTCGCGGCCGAGCGCGATCGCGGCCATCGGTACCAGCAGCTCCTCCGGCCACGGGTGCACGATCTTCACGCCGAAGCCACCGCCGACGTCCGGGGCGACGACCTCCACCTGGTCGAGAGGGAGCTGCAGCTTCGCCGCGATGGCGGCGCGCACCGACGTCGAGGCCTGGGTGCTGGTGTGCACCCGCAGCGAGCGGTCGTCGGCGTCCCACCGCGCGTGCACGCCCTTGCCCTCCAGCGGCATGCCGGCGCTGCGCTCGACGTACTGGGTGAACGAGAGCGTGTGCGGCGACGCGGCCAGCGCCGGCTCGACGTCCCCGGTCTCCTGGTGGTGCCGCGCCGCGACGTTGTCCGGGATCTCCTCGTGGACGCACGCTCGCGCCTCGCGGGCCGCGTCCACCCCGACGACGGCGGGCAGCTCCTCGTAGGTGACGGCGATCCGCTCGGCGGCGTCCTCGGCGACGTACCGGTCGGTGGCCACCACCATCACCACCGGCTCGCCGACGTGGTTGACCTCGCCGTTGGCCAGCGGGTAGCCGGTGCGCGGGGCGGTCAGCTGCGGGTGGGGGATGAGCACGGGCAGCGGCTCGGCGAGCGGGCCGGTGAGGTCCTCGTAGGTGTAGATGGCGACCAGGCCCTCGACGTCGAGGGCGGCGTCCACGTCGACGTCCACGATGCGGGCGTGCGCGTGCGGGCTGCGCACGAAGGCGGCGGCGAGCGCGCCGGCGCCGAGGTCGTCGAGGTAGCGGCCCCTGCCGGTGATGAGCCGGGCGTCCTCGCGCCGGCGGACCGGCTCGCCGAACAGCTTCGTGGTCACCGCGCGGCTCCGTCCGCGGCGGTTCCCGCGGAGATGGCCGGGGGACCGGTGGCAGTTCCCGCGGAGACCGCCATCGTCGCGGCCGCGTGGCGCACGGCCTTCCTGATGTTCGCGTAGCCGGTGCACCGGCAGAGGTTGCCTCCGACCAGGTCGTCGACCTCCTCCTCGGTGATCTCCTCGGCCGGGTCCCGCGCCTCGAGCCCGGCGGCGATCGTCACCAGGAAGCCCGGCGTGCAGAAGCCGCACTGCAGGGCGTGGCACTCGCGGAACGCCTCCTGGACCGGGTGGAGCACCTGCCCGCCCTGGTGGTCCTCGCGGGCCAGCCCCTCGACGGTGGTCACCTCCGCCCCGTCCACCTGCACGGCGAGCACCAGGCAGGAGCGCACCGGGGTGCCGTCCACCAGCACCGTGCAGGCACCGCAGACGCCGTGCTCGCAGCCGACGTGCGTGCCGGTCAGCCCCAGGTCGTGCCGCAGGGCGTCCGACAGCAGCCGCCGCACCGGCACGGCGGCTTCACGTGGAACACCGTTCACGGTCAGCCGGACGGTCCGTTCGGTGTCGATGCTGGTCATGGCGTCCTCTTCATGGCGTCCTCTCGGCGGCTCCCGCACCCGCCGGGGCCAGCGTCCGCTCGGTCAGCACGCCGACCAGCAGGCGGCGGTAGTCGGCGCTGGCGTGCAGGTCGCCGTCCGGGTCCACCAGCGTGCGGGCGAGCGCGCCGGCCGCCGCCCAGTCGGCCTTCTCCACCGGGGCGCCGGCGACGGCGTCGGTGAGGTCGTGCACCTCGGGGGTCAGGCCCACCGAGACGTAGGAGGCGCGGACGGCGGCGACGCGGCGGTCCTCGTCGAGGGTGACGACGACGCCCGCGCCGCACACCGCGTAGTCGCCCCTCCGGCGGGCCACCTCGGCGAAGGCGGTACCCGAGCGCGCCGGCAGCGCCGGGAAGAACGCCGAGGTGACGACGGCGGCCGACGGCAACGACGTCTCCAGCGGGCCGACGAACAGGTCCCGCCAGCCGACGGCGCGCTCGCCGGAGGGCTCGGCGACGGTCACCGAGCCGCCGGTCAGCGCGAGCACCGACGTCATCTCACCCGAGGGGTCGGCGTGCGCGATCGAACCGACCGTCGTCCCCCGGTTCCGGATCGCCGGGTGGGCGACGTGCGCCGTCGCCCGGGCCAGCAGCGGCTGCACCCGGGCAGCGCCCTCGTGCGCCAGCAGCCCCGCGTGGCGGACGAGCGCCCCGACCCGCACGCCGTCCGCCGTGACCTCGACGGCGTCGAGGCCGGGCACCCGGTTGAGGTCCACCAGCGTGGCCGGCGCCGCGAGCCGCATGGACAGCAGCGGGAGCAGCGACTGGCCGCCGGCGAGCACCTTGGCACCCTCCTCGGCGGCGAGGACCTCGAGGGCCTCGGGCACCGAGCGCGGGTCGGCGTACCGGAAGGGCGCGGGCTTCACCGGGAGCGGGTCTCCCCGGGAGTCGACGAGCCGGTCACGCCCGGACGGCCGACCTCGTCGACCGACGAGGGGTCGGCGCCGTGGTCGTGCGCACCCGTGTGGCCGAGCGCGGGACCGGTGCCGCCGACGAACTGCCGCTCAGCCTCCAGCGCGGACTTCATCTCCGCCGGCGCGAGGGCCCGGGCGACGTGCCAGCCGACGACCGCCACGATCGAGCCCAGCGCGATGCCGCCGAGGGAGAAGGACTCGGAGAAGACCAGCTGGACGTCGCCGATCGCGATGATGATGCCCGCGGCGAGCGGCACCAGGTTGATCGGGTTGGCGAAGTCGACCCGGTTCTCCTTCCAGATCTTCGCGCCGAGCAGGCCGATCATCCCGTAGAGGACGACGGTGATCCCGCCGAGCACGCCCCCCGGGACGATGTTGATCAGCGCGCCGAACTTCGGGCACAGGCCCAGCAGGATCGCCACGACGGCCGCCACGTAGTACGCCGCCGTCGAGTACACGCGGGTGGCGGCCATGACACCGATGTTCTCCGCGTAGGTCGTCGTCGGGGAGCCGCCGACCGAGGTGGCCACGACGGTCGCGACGCCGTCGGCTGCGATGGCCCGGCCCATGTACGGGTCGAGGTCGCGCTTGGTCATCTCGGCGACCGCCTTGACGTGCCCGGTGTTCTCCGCGATCAGCGCGATGACCGCCGGCAGCACCAGGAGGCTGAAGTTCAGCGAGAAGGACGGCGCGACGAAGTCGGGCAGACCGAACCAGTCGGCCTGGGCCACCGAGTCGAAGTTGATCCGGTCGCGGGTGGAGACCACGCCGGTGCCGTCGGGCGAGGTGATCTGGCCGGCGGTCGCGTCGAGCAGGACCGACAGCAGGTAGCCGAAGACCAGGCCGAGCAGGATGGAGATGCGGGCCCAGAAGCCCCGCAGCAGCAGCGAGGCGACGATGACGAACGCCATCGTCGCCAGCGCCACCCACTGGTCCTGCGGCCAGTAGATGCCGGCCACGACCGGGGCCAGGTTGAACCCGATCAGCAGCACCACCGCGCCGGTCACCGCGGGCGGCAGGACCGCGTGCAGGAACCGGACGCCGGCGAAGTGGATGAGCACGCCGACGAGGGCCAGGACGACGCCGGAGACGAGGATCGCGCCGATGACGTCGGAGGAGTCGCCGCCCGACGCGCGGACCGCCACCACGCCACCGACGAACGAGGCGCTGGTGCCCAGGTAGCTCGGCACCTTCCCGTTCACGATGAGCAGGAAGATGATCGTCGCGATCCCGCTCATCATGATCGCCAGGTTGGGGTCGAGCCCCATGACGATCGGGAAGACGAAGGTCGCACCGAACATCGCGACGACGTGCTGCGCGCCGATGCCTATGGTCCGCGGCCAGGACAGGCGTTCGTCCGGGGCCACCGCCTCACCGAGCGGCGGCGTCTTGCCGTCCCCGTAGAGCTTCCAGCCGAACGCCATGACCGCCTCCTCGACCTGCTCCTGGGGCGTGGCCGGCGCCGCGGACAGCGGTTCCCGGCACCCAGGGGGCGCCAATGTGACACGCCCGGCTGACAGCGCGGAAGTACCTCAGTGCTAAATCGTCGTTGCGCCGATGTCTCACCGCTGAGAGACCTGCCGGTACGGTCGGGGAGGTGACCGCACCCCCCGTCCGCCACGTCTCCCTGCGCAGCGGCGTGTACGCCGACTCGGTCCGCCTGATGCAGGTCAGCCGGGACGTCGGCGCCCGGGAGGGTGTCACCGCCGTGCTCGTCGCGATGGCCACGCCGCTCAACCTCGAGCTCGCCGCGAGCATGGGCCTGGCCCCCGACGAGGCCGCCTCCGCCGACCAGCTGCTCGTGGCCGTCACCGCCGTGGACGACGACGCGCTGGCCGCCGCGGTCGCCGCCGTCGACGCCGCGCTGGCCGCCCGCGAACGCGCCGCCGGCCCCGCGCAGACCGTGCCGCTGCGCACGATCGGCGCAGGGCTGTCCGCGTTGGACACCGACGGCCCGGCGCTGGCCGTCGTCAGCGTCCCGGGCCCTCACGCCGTCGCCGAGGCCGCCGACGCCATCGCCGCCGGCCGCAGCGTGCTGGTGTTCTCCGACGGCGTCCCGGTCGAGTCCGAGGTCGCGCTCAAGCGCGCCGCGCACGACGCCGGGGTGCTCCTTATGGGCCCCGACTGCGGGACGGCGATCGTCTCCGGCCTCGCCCTCGGGTTCGCCAACGTGGTGCGCCGCGGGCCGGTCGGCCTGGTCGCCGCGTCCGGAACCGGCGCCCAGCAGGTGTCCTGCCTGCTCGACACGGCTGGCGTGGGGGTCTCGCACGTGCTCGGGGTCGGCGGTCGCGACCTGTCCGAGGCCGTCGGCGGGCTGGCCACCCTGGACGCGCTGGCCCTGCTCGACGCCGACCCCGCCACCGAGCGGGTGCTGCTGGTCTCCAAGCCCCCCGCGCCGTCGGTCGCCGTGGCGGTGGCGGAGGCCGCCGCGGAGCTGTCCGTGCCGGTCCGCTCGGCCGCGCTGTCGCCGGAGAGCCCCGACCTGACCGCCGCCGTGGAAGGGCTGCTCGCCGACATGGGCGTCGCGGTGCCGCAGTGGCCCTCGCGCGCCTCGACGAGGACGGCCGCGCCGGGCGCCGTCCTCAAGGGGTTCTACGCCGGCGGCACGCTCGCCGACGAGGCGATGCTGCTCGCCGCGCCGGTGCTCGGTGACGTCCGGTCCAACACCCCGCTGCGGCCCGAGCTCGACCTCGGGACGGACCTGTCCGCCCGCGGGCACGTGGTGGTCGACTTCGGGGACGACGCGCTCACCGTCGGCCGGGCGCACCCGATGATCGACCCGACGCTGCGGCTCGAGGCGCTGGCCCGGGTGGCGGCGTCCGGCGAGCCCGCGGTCGTGCTGATGGACGTCGTCCTCGGCCACGGCGCCGACCCCGACCCGGCCGCCACGCTCGCCCCGGCGCTGCGGGCGGCCGGCCTCCCCGCCGTCGTCGCGCTGGTCGGCACCGAGGCCGATCCGCAGGGCTGGTCCCGCCAGGCCGACGCGCTCGCCGCGGCCGGAGCGGCCGTCTTCGCCTCCAACGCCCAGGCCACTCGGCATGCGCTGCGCCTGCTGGGAGCGGTGCAGTGACGTCCTCCTCCGGCGCGCAGGCCACCCGGCACGCGCTCGACCTGCTGGGAGCCGCGCGATGAGCCTGCTGTCCGGGACGCCGACGGTCGTCGCCGCGGGCGTCGACGTCTTCTCCGCCGCGCTGCGCGCCCAGGGCGCCGACGTGCTCGACGTCGACTGGCGCCCGCCCGGCTTCGGTGACCCCGCCGACCTCGCCGACCTCGCGCTCGACCGGCGCCGGGCCGCGGCCAACCGCACCGCCGTCGAGCGGGTGATGGCCGCCGGCTCCCGGCTGGTCGACGTCCGGCCGGCGCGCGACGTGCTCGGCCTCCCGGACCGCACGCTGCTGCACGCCGGGCCGCCGATCGGGTGGGACGACGCGAGCGGTCCGCTGCGCGGCGCGCTGGTCGGCGCCTGCCTGTTCGAGGGCTGGGCGTCCACGCTGGAGGAGGCGGAGCGCCTGCTCGCCGCCGGGGAGATCGCGCTCGACCCGTGCCACCACCACCGCGCGGTCGGGCCGATGGCCGGGGTCACCTCGCCGTCCATGTGGACGTGGTGCCTGGAGGACCCGGTCACCGGTGGGCAGGCGTTCTGCAACCTCAACGAGGGCCTGGGCAAGGTGCTGCGGATGGGCGCCTACAGCGACGAGGTGCTCACCCGGCTGGCCTGGATGCGCGACGTCCTCGGGCCGCTGCTGCAGGCCGCGGTGCGCTCGATGGCCGAACCGCTCGACGTCAAGGCGGTGCTCGCGCAGATGCTGCAGATGGGCGACGAGGGGCACAACCGCAACCGGGCCGGCTCGCTGATGACCCTGCGCGAGCTCTCGCCGGCGATCGTCGAGGTCGATGCGCCGTCGTCCGACGTCGCGGCGGTGCTGCGCTTCATCGGCGGCAACGAGCACTTCTTCCTCAACCTGGGCATGCCGACGGCGAAGCTCGCCATGGACGCGGCGCGGGACGTGCCCGGCTCGACGATGGTGACCGTGATGTCCCGCAACGGGACCGAGTTCGGCATCCAGACCGCCGGCACCGGCGACCGCTGGTTCACCGGCCCGGCCGACACCCCGGTCGGCCTGTTCCTCGGCGACTACGGCCCGGACGACGCCAACCCCGACATCGGCGACTCCGCGATCATGGAGACCTACGGCGTCGGTGGCTTCACCATGGCAGCAGCGCCGGCGATCGTCCGGTTCGTCGGCGGCACCGTGCCCGACGCGCTGGCCACCACCGAGCGGATGTACCAGCTGACCCTGGCCGAGAACCCGGCGATGCAGGTGCCGATCCTCGGCTTCCGGGGCTCCCCGACCGGCATCGACGTCCTCGCGGTGGCGCGCACCGGCTGGCTGCCGCAGATCAACACCGGCATGGCCGGGCGGGTCGCCGGCACCGGGCAGGTCGGTGCCGGGCTGGTGCAGCCGCCGCGCGAGTGCTTCGAGCAGGCGCTCGAGGCGCTGGCGCACGAGGCGCGCACCGCGGCCTGACCGCGGGTCTCCTGTCCGCCGGGCGGCTCAGTCCAGGCCGCGGGCCCGGAGGGCGCGCAGCTCGGCGAAGACCTCCCGGCGGATGAGGTCCTCGGTCTTCTCGCGCAGCCCGATGAACCGGAACGTCAGCTCCGCACGGTGGTCCTGGCGCCCGATCTGCCGGATGACCTCCGCCTGGCAGACGACGTCGCCCTCCGCGAGCGAGAGGCGGAGGGAGACGACCGCCCCCGCGTCGGGGACGCCGTCCCCGGGGCCGGCCTCAGGGGCGTCCTCGGTGGCGGGCTCGGGGTCGTTGCCGTCGGTCGGGTCCGTGCGGCCCACGGGGGCGTCCTCGAACAGGACTCGGGTGCCGGCCTCGCTGAGGTCGACCGTCGTCCCCACCACCTCGACGGTGCCGACGGTCATGCACACCGGCAGGCTCAGCGGCGCCCGGACCGCGGACCGGCGCTGGCCCCTCGTGACCGGCCCGGTCGGACGGAGCCGCCACACCGGCGTCGCGCCGACGTCCACGGCCGTGAGCTCCACCGGGAGGGACCGGAGCTCGCTCGCAGCGCGCCACACCAGCTCCAGGCGTTCCCCGACCGGGAGGGTGGCCCGGCGCCGGTCCCGGTCCTCGCCCACCGTCACCACGACCTCGCGGTCGTCCGCCGACTCGACCCAGCTGACGAGCACCTCTCCTCGTCCGCTGACCACCACGTCGAGCACGTCCCGCTGCTCGGGGAAGTCGACACCCGGGGTACCCGCCACGGGTCCTCCTGCACGGATTGACGGAGACAGGCCTAGAACCGACCGGTACCGTAGCGCTCAGGTGAGCGATCCGTGATAACTCAGATGCGTTCTGTCACGTGATCTGGGTCACCCGCCGACGGACGGCAGCAGCGCTCAGCCGACGCGGGCCAGCAGCGTGCGGACGGCGCCCGGCAGCTCGCCGGTGGAGGTGAGCGGGGCGGGGAACGGAGTGCGCAGGTCGTAGCAGCCGGCGCGGGGCTCGACCCGGAACAGCACCCCGTGCCGGTCGAGGCCGAGCAGGTGCACCGGGTCGTCGCCGGCCCACGTCTGCACCCTGGCGCACAGCTCGGCCAGCGGACCGGCGTGCTCGCTGATCAGGTCGTCCTCGGCGGCGCCCAGCGGATCGGGGCGGGCGGCGGCGTAGTCCTCCGGCGTGATCTCGGTCCAGCCGCCGCCCTCGTGCAGCAGCACCTCGGCGACGTCCAGGCGCAGCAGCGTCGCGGTGAGCCCCACGTCGAGCAGGACGTCGTCCGGGCGGACGGTGGCGAAGGCCAGCACCAGGTCGGCCTCGTCCTCGGCGGGCACCGGTGCCAGCCAGCCGGCGAGCTCGAGCCGGGCCCGCAGCGGGTTGCGCAGCGGCTGGCTCGAGCGGGAGGTCACCGTGACCTTCGCCGCGAGGTCGCCGTCCGGGGACTCGTGGACCGCCGTCGCCAGCCCGCCGCTCCGGGGGACGACGACCAGCACCCGCCCGTCGTCCAGCGTGGCCGCGGCCAGCAGCCGACTCGTGCCCAGGCCCAGGGCCTGCACCGAGGCGATCGGCCGGGTGGCGACCGTCCGGGCCCGCTCGGCGGCGTCCGCGGCGCGGTCCTGCTGCACGGGGGAGGGCGTCCCGCGTCCGATGGTCATGGGTGCCCCTCGGGGTCGACGTCGTGGAATAAGGTGAGCCTAACCAAACATTGGAGGCTCCGTGAACACCCCTCGTCCCAAGGTCCGGATCAGCCGCGCCCTCGGTATCCCGCTCACGCCCAAGGCCGTCGAGTACTTCGAGCGCCGTCCGTACCCGCCCGGCGAGCACGGCCGCAAGCGCCGCAAGGACAGCGACTACTCCACCCGGCTGCGCGAGAAGCAGCGGCTGCGGGCCCAGTACGACATCAGCGAGACGCAGCTGCGCGCCGCCTTCGACCGGGCCCGGCGCAGCGGCGGCAAGACCGGCGAGGCGCTGATCCAGGACCTCGAGTCCCGCCTCGACGCGACCGTGCTGCGGGCCGGGTTCGCGCGCACCATCTACCAGGCGCGCCAGTTCGTCACCCACCAGCACGTGCTGGTCAACGGCAAGCGCGTCGACCGCCCCTCCTACCGGCTCGAGCCCGGCGACGTCATCCAGATCGCGGAGAAGTCGAGGACCAAGGAGCCCTTCGTCGTCGCCGCCTCCGGTGCACACGCCACGGCGCCCGCCTACCTGGAGGTCCGGCTGGCCGACCTGGTCGCCCGCGTCGAGCGGGTGCCCGACCGCGACGAGGTGCCGGTCGTCTGCGAGGAGCAGCTCGTCGTCGAGCACTACTCCCGCTGATCCCCCCGCGGGATCTGCACACTCGTGGCCATCGAGCCCCTGATCGCCGCGACTGTGCAGATCTCGCGCCACCCGGGTAGCGGCCGCGCGTGGACCCCCCCGACGTCGTCCGACGCAGCAAGCGGCTCTCCTACGTGCTGCGCCACGCCCCCGGCGCCGTCGGGCTCACCCTGGACGCGGCCGGCTGGGCGGACGTCGACGCCCTGCTCGCCGCCCTCGGCTGGACCCGCGCGGAGCTCGAGCACGTCGTCGCCACCGACGACAAGCGCCGGTTCGCCCTCGACGGGACCGGCACGCGGATCCGCGCCAGCCAGGGCCACAGCGTCGCCGTCGACCTCGGCTACGCCGCGGAGGAGCCGCCGCCGGTGCTGTTCCACGGGACGGCGGAGCGCAACCTGCCCGCGATCGAGGCCGAGGGCCTGCGCCCCGGACGTCGCCACGCGGTGCACCTCAGCCCCGACGAGGCCACGGCCCGACGGGTGGGCGCCCGCCACGGGCGGCCGGTCGTCCTCCGGGTCGACGCCGAGGGCATGGCGCACGACGGCGCGGTCTTCACCCGCTCGGCGAACGGCGTGTGGCTGGTCGACGCCGTCCCGCCCCGGTACCTGCGCGGACTGTGACAGCAGGTCGCGCACCCCGGCGGTGAGCGTGGCCCGGGCGTCGGCGGGTCGGCCAGGTGGCCGGCGACCATCGCGCCGTCCCGCAGCACCATTCAGTGGCGGCCGGCCGCCACGCCCTCGGGTACTGCGCCCGCATGGTCGCGGACGGTCCGGTCCACCCCCTCGCGCTGTGGTGGGGTCTCGGAGAGGAGGACGACCGTCCTGTCTGCCCTGCGACGACCTGGAGGCCCGCTCGTGTCCGCCGTCTACACCGCAGTCGCCACCGCCACCGGTGAGGGCCGCAACGGCCACACCCGCACCGACGACGGCGTGATCGATCTCGACCTGGCCGTGCCGAAGGAGATGGGTGGTCCCGGCGGCGGTGCCAACCCCGAGCAGCTCTTCGCCGCCGGCTACGCGGCCTGCTTCCACGGCGCGCTCGAGCTCGTCGCCCGCCAGCAGAGGGCGACCGTCACCGCCTCCGCCGTCACCGCCGAGGTCGGCATCGGTCCGGACGACGCCGGTGGCTTCGCGCTCGAGGTGACCCTGCGGGTCGAGCTCGGCGGCATCGACCGGACCGCCGCCGAGCAGCTGGTCGAGGCGGCCCACCAGGTGTGCCCCTACTCGGACGCCACCCGCGGCAACGTGCCGGTGACCCTGGAGACGGTCACCGCCTGAAGGGCCCCGACCCCCGCCGGCCCGGGACGGCCGGGGACGCCCGCGCCCGGGCCGGGGGGACCTGCCCGGGCGCGGTGCACCGCTCGGCCGCGGCCGGGGAGCACGGCCCTCGCCCCGGCCAGGCCGCTCGGCCGCCGGTCACCCCAGGTGGACGGCACACTGGGTCGGTGATCCGCAACGTCGTCGTCGGCCGGGTGCGCCCGGGCACCGATCTCTCCCTCGTCCAGGAGGCGCTCGACGCCATCGTCGCCCTGCCCGTGGAGGGGCTGGTGGACGTCCGGGCCGGTCTGGACGCCGGCCTGCGGCCCGGCGCGTGGAGCTTCGCCATCACCAGCGACTTCGCGGACGCCGAGGCCTACCGGGTGTACGACGCGGAGGCCGAGCACAACCGCATCCGGCGGGAGATGTTCGACCCGGTCTGCGAGGAGATCGCGCGGGTCCAGTTCCAGGCCTGAGCGGGCTCAGCCGGGCAGCGCGTCCAGCGGCATCCCGACGTAGAGCATCCCGACCAGCTCGCCGTCAGCGGAGTGCAGGGCCTCGTAGGCGGTGAAGTACGGCCGGTCGGCGACCGTCGCCTCGCCGGTGTAGGTCCGCCCGGCCAGGACGGCGGTGAGCACCGGGTTGGCGCTGCCGTCGGCGGTGCGGCGCGGGATGTAGCTGCCGACGTTGCGCCGCCCCTGGGCCGTGACGACGGTCGTGGCCGCGCGGACCATGCTGCCGTCGTCGTCCAGCCGCTGGAACAGCGTGCAGCTGCCGCCCACCAGCGCGACCACGTCGTCGACCAGCGGCGCGGGACGGCGCGGGTCGTCGTCGCGGGTCAGCGGCACGCCGCCGAGCAGCAGGTCGGGCAGCTCGACCTCCCGGGTCGCCCCGGTCACCTGGTCGCGGACGGGGAGCCGACGGCGGCCCTCGCCCAGCTGCACGCCGCCGGCCTCGTCGAGCAGGTCCTCGGCCACGGCCAGCGCCCGCCGGACGTAGGCCTCGCGCTGGTCGTCGGCGAGCGCGGCCACCGCCTCGGTGATCCGCGCCGACCCGGCGGCCGCCCGCTCCACGCTCTCGACGACCCGGTCGGTGGCGGCCCGCTGCTGCTCGACGGCCGCGGCGACGGTGTCCTGCGCCGCGGCGATCGAGCCGAGCGTCGTGCTGATCCGCGAGACGACGTCCACGGCCGAGCGGGTCTCCCGGTGCACCGCCTCGACCTGGGCGCCGATGTCCCCGGCGGCGCGGGCGGTGCGCTCGGCGAGCTGCTTGACCTCGTCGGCGACGACGGCGAAGCCGCGGCCCACCTCACCGGCGCGGGCGGCCTCGACGTAGGCGTTGAGCGCCAGGAACCGGCTCTGCTGGCTGATCGCCGACAGCAGCCGGACGATCTCGGTGATCGCCTCGGTCGCGCTCTGCAGCGCGGCGATCCGCTCGTCGACGGCCTGCGCGTCGCGGACCGCCTCCGCGGTGACGGTCGAGGCGTGCGTCGTGCACCCGGCGATGTCGCCGATCGCGGACCGCAGCTCGGCGAGGGACTCCGCGGCCTGCCGTGAGGTCGCCGATACCTCCCGGCTGGCCTGGGCGAGCACCCCGGCCCGCTGTGCGGCGTCCTCGGCCCCGCCTTCGCGCTCGAGCCGCCGGCGCGCCCGGCTCGAGGTCGGTCGGGGAGCCGGCGGGAGCACCGGCGCCGGCCGGGATCCGGGCAGGACGGTCTGCTGGACGGACGACCTGCGCACGCATGCCTCCTCGGCCGGCCCGGCGGGGGAGCACCGGTCGCGGAGCCGAGGCGGCCCGGCGGTGCGCGCTCACGGTAGGTCGCCGTCGGGCACCCGGTGCGAGGCGCGCCGCACACTCCATCACCGGTCCGTCGTCCCGCCGCCGTCCCCCCGGGTGTCGGTCAGGGGTCGTCGCCGTGCGACGCGCCGGACGACGGCGGGTCCTCGCGCCACGACCCCGTGACCGCCCCGGGGCAGCGGGTCTCAGGCCTTGACGATCGCCGCCACGGGACCGCCGCCCGACGGCCCCTGGTGCACCGCCGCCACCGACACGAACACCGCCGGGTCGCCGGTCACCGACGCCGCCACCCCGCCCACCGTCGCCTTGATCTGGCGGTGCCAGAAGACGTCGGAGTCGTCGAGCATCGCGTTGCGGCGGCCGCGGACGTAGCCGGTGGGGTCGGCCTCGCACTTGAGGAAGACGTTGACCAGCCGGTCGCCGAGGTCGCTGGGGTGCGGCCGCTCGGGCAGCTCGAGCCCGGCGTCCCGGATGGCGTTCCAGATGCCGTCCTGGTCGAGCGCGTCGCGCATCACCGAGTGGCCGATCCGGTAGGCGCCGCCGTGCCCGCGGGCGTTGCCGACGACGACGATCTGCGCCCGGTCCAGCTCGACGCCGGACGAGCAGGAGGCCACCGCGCTGTACAGCGACAGGTCGCGCATGACCTGCTCCTGGCGCGGCATCTCGATCTCGCCGAGCGCCACCGCGATGCCCAGCGCCGTCGTCCCGTTGGACAGGTCCATCGAGCCGTGCGGCTCGTCGTAGTAGGTGTCCTTCCCGCGCGCCTTGGCGTCGCGGATGGTCTCGATGGTCAGCAGCGGGGTCTTGGTCTGCACGTAGTGGACGTCGGCCGGGTCCTCGATGCCGGCCTCCGCCATCGCGCGGCGCACGCCCTCGGCGACCTTCTCCACCATCGCGATCCGGCCGATGTCCTCGGGCAGGATGACGTCGCTCATCGCGTAGCCGACGGTCAGCCGCGGTTCGTCGGTCTTCTCCACCGCGTCCTCGGGGAGCGTGGCGAAGACCGTCGCGTGCGGGCTGATGACGCCGTCCGTGCCGCCGGACCACACGATCGGGATCTGCGCGACGTCCTCCTTGGACCGGCTGCCCTTCTCCAGCAGCACCTCGCGGAAGGCACGGTCGGCGATGATCCGCGTGTAGTCGTTGACCCCGCCGTTGCCCTCGGTCTTGCCGATGACGGCGACGACCCGGTCGGCCTCCATCACGCCGTCGTCGATGAGCTTCGCCAGTTCGGAGGCGTCGCTGACGTTGTGCAACGGGATCTTGCGGACCTCGATCGGTGCGGGCACGGCTTTCCTCTCACTGGGCCTTCAGGACGGTGCCGACGTCGCCCGTGACGGCGTCGGCGATGTGCTCGAGGGACGTGATGACGGCGCGGCCACCGCCGGCACCGGTGAAGCGGAGCGCGGCCTCGACCTTGGGGCCCATCGAGCCGCGGGCGAACTCGCCGGCCGCGGCGTGTGCGCGCAGCTCGTCGGCGGTGACCCGGCCCAGCGGCCGGGCGGCGGGCGTGCCGTACCCGACGAGCACGTGCGGGACGTCGGTCGCGATCACCAGCGTCCCGGCGTCCAGCTCGCGGGCCAGCAGGGCGGCGGTGAGGTCCTTGTCGACGACGGCCTCGACGCCCCGCAGCGCCCCGCCGGTGCCGTCGTCCACCACCGGGACGCCGCCCCCGCCGGCGCAGACGACGACGAACCCGGCCGCGAGCAGCGCCTCGATCGCCGGCACGTCGACCACGCCCTGCGGATCGGGTGAGGCGACGACCCGGCGCCAGCCGCGCTCCCCGCGGTCCTCCCACACCTGGCCGTGGGCCATGGACCGCTCGGCCTGCTCCCGCGGGAGGAAGCGGCCGACCGGCTTCGAGGGCTCGCGGAAGTGCGGGTCGTCGACGTCCACCAGCGTGCGGGTGACCAGGGCGGCGGTGCGCTGCGGCAGCCCGCGGGCGGTCAGGGCGGCGTCGAGCTCGTCGGCCAGCGTGAAGCCGATGGTCGCCTGGGTCTGGGCGACGCACCAGTCCAGCGGCACCGGCGGGACCACGTGCGCGGCCAGCTCGTTCTTGACCAGCAGGTTCCCCACCTGCGGCCCGTTGCCGTGGGTCAGCACCACCTGGACGCCGGTGGCCACGACCGCGGCGACGTGCCGGCAGGCGGCGGCGATCGCGTCGCGCTGCGCACGGGGCGTCGCCGAGCCGTCGGGGGCGGTCATCGCGTTGCCCCCGAGGGCGATGACGACGCGGCCGGGGGTCACCTCGGCGACCCTAGCGCCGTTTCTCTCAGCGCTGAAGTAAATCCGTCAGCGGCGCCAGAAGTCGAAGGCGTCCCGCCCGGGCCGGAAGCCGGCCGCCTCGACGACGTCCACCGCGAGGTCGAAGTGCTGGCCGACCCCGACCGGCTGGTGGGCGTCGCTGCCGAAGCTGACCGCCTCGCCGCCCTCCTCGTGGAACCAGCGCACCTGGTCGACCGAGGCCAGTGGGCTGGTGGTGTTCACCTCGAGCGCCCGGCCGGTGCCGGCCAGCGCCCGGAACACCGCGCGGTACTCCTCCTCGTAGTCCTTCTCGGCGTACCGGTCGCTGCCGCCGGGCCAGTACCGCCGCGGGAAGTCCACGTGCGCGAGCACCTGGAAGACGTCGCTGTTCTCGACCATGTCGACGACCTCGGCCAGGTAGCGGCGCATCGTCGTGTCCGGGTCGGGGTAGAGCAGCCGCCCCACGCCGTAGAGCCGGCCGTCCTGGCTCAGCGAGTGCAGCGAGCCGAGCACCCGGTCGACGGGGGAGTCCCGCAGGTGGGCGGCGACGCTGGCGGCGAACAGGTGCGGCTCGCCGGTCTCCACGCCCGACCAGATCCGCAGCTCCGGGAAGCGCTCGCGGCACTCCTCGAGCTCGGCGGAGTAGCCCTCGACGTCGATGGGCAGGTGCCGGGAGGCGTGCCGGTCGACCAGCCCCTCGGCGGTCGCGCGGTCCTCCGGCGTCCAGGTCGTGAAGTCGAGGTGCTCGGTGAAGGCGATGGCAGGCAGGCCCCGGGCGACCGCCCGCTCGCACGCGCGCACCATCGTGGAGGAGTCGGCGGTGTCCCAGGACCACCTGGTGTGCACGTGGTTGTCCGGTGGTCGCATCGCCTGTGGATTCTCCCCCTCCGTCCCCAGGGTCCGCGCGGCGACCGGTCCTGTCGCCCGTCCTGCCTACTGTCGGGAGCCATGACCACCGCCGCGCCGTCCGCCGAGCTCGCCACCGAGGCCCTCGAGGTCCTCCGCGAGCTGACCGGCCGCCCCGACGCGGTCTTCCGCGAGGGTCAGGACGCCGCCGTCGCCGCGCTGGTCGACCGCTCCGAGCGGGCGCTGGTCGTGCAGCGCACCGGGTGGGGCAAGTCGGCGGTGTACTTCGTCTCCACCGCGCTGCTGCGCCGCCGCGGCGCCGGCCCCACGCTGCTGGTCAGCCCCCTGCTGGCGCTCATGCGCGACCAGGTCGCGGCCGCGGCGCGCGCCGGCATCCGCGCCGTCGAGATCTCCAGCGCGAACGCCACCGAGTGGGACGACGTCGCCGAGGCCCTGGCGGCCGACGAGGTAGACGTGCTGCTGGTCTCCCCCGAGCGGCTGACCAACCCGCGCTTCCGCGAGGAGCAGCTGCCGGGGCTGGTGGCCCGCTGCGGCCTGCTCGTCGTCGACGAGGCGCACTGCGTCTCCGACTGGGGACACGACTTCCGCCCCGACTACCGCCGCATCCGCGACCTGCTCGGCACGCTCCCGGCCGGCACGCCGGTGCTCGCGACCACCGCGACGGCCAACGAGCGGGTGGTCGCCGACGTCGCCGAACAGCTCGGCGCCGGCGGCGTGGGGGTGACGACGGTGCGCGGCCCCCTGGCGCGCGACTCGCTGCGCCTCGGGGTGCTGCGGCTGCCCACCGACCGGGCGCGGCTGGCGTGGCTGGCCGCCCACCTCGGCGACCTGCCGGGCAGCGGCATCGTCTACACGCTCACCGTGGCCGCGGCCGAGGAGACGGCGTCCCTGCTGCGCGACGCCGGCCACGAGGTGCGCGCCTACACCGGCCGGCTCGACGACGCCGACCGCAAGGACGCCGAGGAGGCGCTGCGGGAGAACCGGGTCAAGGCGCTGGTCGCCACCTCGGCGCTCGGCATGGGCTTCGACAAGCCCGACCTCGGCTTCGTCGTCCACCTGGGGGCGCCGTCGTCGCCGGTCAGCTACTACCAGCAGGTGGGCCGCGCCGGCCGCGCCGTCGAGCACGCCGACGTGCTGCTGCTGCCTGGCCCCGAGGACCTCGCCATCTGGCAGTGGTTCGCCACCTCCTCCATGCCGCGGGAGGACCACGCCGCCGCGGTGCTCTCCGCGATGGCCGACGGGAAGGCCTGGTCGGTGGCCCGGCTGGAGACGGTGGCCGACGTCCGCCGCTCCCGGCTGGAGCTGCTGCTCAAGGTGCTCGCGGTGGACGGCGCGGTGGAGCGGGTGCAGGGCGGCTGGCGGTCCACCGGACGGCCGTGGGTCTACGACGCCGACCGCTACGCCCGCGTCACCCGCACCCGGGAGGCCGAGCAGCGGGCGATGATCGCCTACGCGAAGCCGGTCGACGAGGCGCGGTGCCGGATGGCCTTCCTGCAGGAGGCCCTCGACGACCCGACCGCCGCACCCTGCGGTCGCTGCGACGTCTGCGCCGGCCCCTGGTACTCCACCGAGGTCCCCGAGGGGGCGGCCGCGGCGGCCTCTGCCGCCCTCGACCGTCCCGGCGTCGAGCTGGCGCCGCGCGCCCAGTGGCCGACCGGCGCCGACCGCCTCGGCGTCGAGGTCAAGGGCAAGATCGCGCCGGGTGAGCAGGTCGACCCGGGCCGGGCCGTCGCCCGGCTCACCGACCTCGGCTGGGGGCAGCGGCTGCGCACCCTGCTCGGGGATGACGGTGTCGGCGGCGTGGTCGACCTCGAGGCCCCGGGCCTGGAGGAGGACCCGGACGCCGCCTTCGACGTGCCGGTGCGGCGGGCGCCCTCCGACCTCCCGCCGGACGACGACCTGCTGCGGGCGTGCGCCAGGGTGCTCGGCGCCTGGGACTGGGCGGAGCGCCCGGCCGCGGTCGTCGCCGTCCCCTCCCGCCGCCGTCCCCACCTGGTCACCGGCCTGGCGCAGGGTCTGGCGGGCCTGGGCCGGCTGCCCTACCTCGGGGAGCTCTCGCTCGCACACGGCGGGCCGACCGGTCAGCCCGGGGGCAACAGCGCATTCCGGTTGGCGGGCGTGTGGCAGCGGATCGTCGTCGGCCCGGAGCTGCGCGAGCGGCTGGCGCAGCTGGGTCCGGTGCCGGTGCTGCTGGTCGACGACCTCGCCGACTCGCGCTGGACCATGACCGTCGCCGGTCGCGAGCTGCGGCGGGCCGGCGCCTCCCGCGTGCTGCCCTTCGCGCTCGCCCTCACCGCCTGACGAAGGACCACCCCTCCCCCCACGCCTCGCGAGCTCGGCGTGGGGGGGAGGGGTGGCCGTTCGAGCACGCCACCGGGCTCGCGGCGGGTCCCTGCAGAGCGGCCGCCCGTCCACCCTGGCCCTCCCCAGCTCAGGCCGGTCGTCGGGGCGGGCCGCCACTGCCCGGAGCGGGTGGCGCGGTCCACACTCGTACACACGTTCGATCCCGCGTAGCCTCCGCCCATGTCGCTCGTACACCAGCCGTCGATGTGGGACCTCGCCGAGGAGGCCACGCTCGAGGCCCTCGCGGTCACCCGGCACCACCTCGACCGGGGCGCCTGGGTCGACCACCTGCCCGGCTGGGTCCGGGGGTCCGACGAGGTGCTCGAGGTGCTGCTCGGGGACATCGGCTGGCGGGCCGACCGACGGCAGATGTACGAGCGCGAGGTCGCCGTCCCCCGGCTGCTGCGGTGGTACGGCGGGGACGAGCCGCTGCCGCACCCGCTGCTCACGGAGGCACGGGAGGCGCTGAACGCCCACTACGGGCCCGAGTTGGGCGAGCCGTTCGTCAGCGCCGGCATGTGCCTCTACCGCGACGGCCGTGACAGCGTCGCCTGGCACGGTGACCGACTCGGCCGCGGGCGGAGCGCCGACACCATGGTCGCGATCGTGTCGTTCGGGTCGCCACGGCCGCTGCTGCTCCGCCCGGTCGGCGGCGGGGCGGGCCTGCGGTTCCCCCTGGGTCACGGGGACCTGGTCGTCATGGGCGGCTCGTGCCAGCGGACGTGGGAGCACTGCATCCCGAAGACCACCAAGCCGGTGGGCCCCCGGGTCAGCGTCCAGTTCCGACCATGCGGCGTGGCCTGACGCCGTCAAGGGGCGGGTGACGTCCACCTGTCGGGTCGGTGGCCGCAGGCTGTGACCCAGCTCCCACGCGCGCGCGGAAGCCGTTCCGACGGCGGGGCGTTCCTCCCACACGTCGGGACACCGCCCCCCAGCGGCCGGCCACCCGCCCCCGGCTCCATGACGAGGAGCGCGGACGCGGCGGGGAGCCGACGCGGGAGGTCGGCGTCGTCCCGGCAGTGGGTCGGAGGACCACCGCGCGCCTCCGCTCCGCCCGCCCTCTGAGGCAGGACGGGATCGGTGCGAGAAGCCCGACGCGGTGGACGGCGTTGCCACGAGGTCCTGGAGTCCGGCTCCTCAGCCGGCCCGACGGACACCGATGTCCCTGGGCACAGGGTCATCGAGCGGGAGGGCGGAGCCCTCCGCGGACCCCCCTGCAGAGGGCCCCGCGGGTGGTGTACTGTTCTCCCTGCACCGAGCGAGAACAGACCGGGTCGCAAGCCTGGGAAACCGCCGGACAGACCCCCGAGGTCTGACCGCTGCGGAGCGCGGTGTACACTGGAGACACCGCCTCGAATGAAGGCCGAGAAGGCTGGAGTACGAGCGCGTCCGCTCCTTGAGAACTCAACAGCGTGCCGAAAGTCAGTGCCAAGCAAGTGACAACCCCTTTTGTGGGTTTCTTTGGGTTGATTGACGAGAGCGTCCAGTTCTCGGTTCTCGCCCGGATTCG